>JAEUSV010000094.1 GCA_016788485.1 Flavobacteriales bacterium | reverse complement strand
CCTGGATGCGGCGGGGGTGAAGGCCATGTGGCGCATGTTGCTCACGGGGAGCACCGACCTGTGCATCAGCTTCACGGTGGTGAAGGAGAACGACAAGGGCGGCGAGGTGCGGTGGGAGGCCTTCTACACGTTCTCGCGCACAGGCCGCAAGGTGCACAACGTGGTCACCTCGCACTTCACGTTCAAGGACGGACTTATCCTGCACCAGCGCGACCGCTTCTCGTTCTGGGGGTGGAGCCGGCAGGCCTTGGGGCTCTCCGGTGCGCTACTGGGCTGGTCGTCCGTGGTGCGCGCCAAGGTGCGCGGCCAAGCCGCGGCGGCCCTGCTGAAGGCCATGATGGCGCATTGAACACGCCGTTGGCGCGCGCTCACTGGAGCTCGGGCGAAGCCACGCGCAGGGGAGCAAGGGCCTTCAGTACGTCCTCGGGCGCGGGTTGCGCGGTGGCGTACCAGTTGCGGTCCACCTCCACGCGGGCCTTCTTGAGCTTGCCGGTGGCCAGCAGCCGCCAGTCGGTGCCGATGTCGACCTGCATGGGCTTGCCGTTCACAGAGAGCAGCACCGGCATGTGGAAACCGGCGTTGCAGTTGGTCCAGCGCGCCACCAGCTGCTGGCCGGCCACGCCCCACTCCAGCACGGGCACCTTCGTGGTGCGCAGGTACTGGTCGAAGAGCGGGCGCAGGTCCACCTCGGTGCAGCTGTCGAGGTAGGCCTCGATCCCGGCGCTGGTCACGATGGCGTGGCGGTACTTGCGCTGCATGTCGGGGAGCACCTGCAGGAACCGGTCCTCGCCGATGAGCTGCCGCACCATGTGCACCACGTTGGCGCCCTTGGCGTACATGTCGCCGCTGCCTTCCTCGTTCACGCCGTACGGACCGATCACCGGACGGTCGTTGCCGATGCTCCGCCGGATCCCCTCCACATAGTCCGTGGCCGCGGCCTGGCCGAACCGGCATTCCACATAGAGCACCTCGCTGTACATGGTGAAGCCCTCCTGCACCCACATGTCGGCGATGTCGGCCGTGGTGATGCTGTTGCCGAACCACTCGTGCCCGCTCTCGTGCACCAGGATGTAGTCGAACTTGTTGCCCCAGCCGCTGCCGCTGAGGTCCATGCCGAGGTAGCCGTTCACGAAGCCGTTGCCATAGGCCACCGCGCTCTGGTGCTCCATGCCCAGATGCGGCGCCTGCACCAGCTTGTAGCCGTCCTTGTACCACGGGAACGGCCCCATCATCCGTTCGAAGCACGTGAGCATCGGTCCCACCTGCTTGAACTGCTCGCGCGCCTTCTCCAGGTCCTGCTCCAGCACCCAGTAGTCGCAGTCGAGGTCACCGCTCACACCGTCGTGCACCTCGCTGAAGTGCGTGTACTTGCCGATGTAGGGCACCAGGTTGTAGTTGTTGATGGGCGAGGAGACGCTCCAATGCCAGTTGCTGGTGCCGTCGTTGTTCTTCACGGTGCTCGACAGGCGGCCGTTGCCCACCGCCACCAGCGTATCAGGCACGGTGATGTGCAGGGCCGCGCCGTTGTCGGGTTCATCGCTCTGGTGGTCCTTGCACGGGTACCACGCGCTGGCGCCGAGGCCCTGGCAGGCCACGCTCACCCACGGGTTGCCCAGGCGGTCCTTCTTCCAGATCCAGCCACCGTCCCAGGGCGGGTTCTTGGCGGAGCGCGGTATGCCATGGTAGTGGACGCGCAGCGTGTTGGCCTCGCCGGTGGCGAGCGTGTCGGTGAGGTGCACAAGGATGATGTTGCCCTCGCGGTCGAAGCGCAGCGGCCGGTCCTCGATGGCGAGCGCACCGTTGCGGTAGGCCTGCACCTCCCAGGTCACGCTGTCCACCACCAACGGCTGCTGCAGGTCCACCTGCATGCGGTGCCCCGGGGCGGTGGCCACGAAGGCGATGGCGGTGACGCCCTGGATGCTGCGTTTGGCGATGTCGGGCCGAACGCTCACATCGTAGTAGGTCACGTTCCACCATGCCCGGTCGGGACCGATGGTGCCGCGCAGGGTGTCGGCGTGGGTGAAGGTCTTCTTCGCCTTGTCCATGACCTGGGCGTGTGCACCGGCCATCAGCAGGGCGGCGAGGAGCAGGGAGGGGATGCGCATCGCCCCGAAGATCGCAAGACGCGGGCCACGATGGTCGCGGCGGGTGGCGATACGTTCCATCACCGCACCTCGATCTCGTCCAGGAACATCCATGCCGGGTTGCCGGCACCGGGGTAGCCCTCGGGGATCTTGCCGCGGTGCTTCACGGTGAAGCGCACGAAGCGCGCCTTGCCGGCCTTTTCCAGGGTGAACGCGTTGCGGCCCACGCCCGCCTTCACTTCCGCGGAACCGAAGGGGGTGAAGGTCTTTCCGTCCTCGCTCACACTGAGGTCCACACGCTCGGGCGTGTGGATCCAGCTGTAGGTCTCGTTCAAGGCACCGATGCTCACGGTGCGCACATCCTGCACACTGCCTAGGTCCACCGTGATGGTAACGCCCTCGCGCCAGCCCAGCCACTCGGTGCTCACGCGCTTCTCCTGCGCGGTGATGCCGTCCACCAGGGTGAAGGCGCCGCCATCGTTGTAGCGCTCGTTGGGTTGTACGCTGAGGGTGATGGGGCGTGCCGTGGCCTTGTTGAACAGGAAGCGGCGCTTGGCGATGGGGCCGGTGAGGCCTTCGCGTTGGATCCAGCCGTGCAGTTCGCGATCGCTGTTGATGATCACGGGGGCCGAATAGACCGCAAGGCCGGCCATGCGCTCATCGTATGGTGGTGCCATCTCCGTCATGCTGAAGCTTCCTCCGGTTGCCAGCTTCATCTCAACGGCGATCTCCCCGGGCTTGGGCCCTTGCTTGGGGCGGATGCTCACTTGGTATAGGCTCTTGCTCGCGTTCACCTTCATCGCGTCCAGCTTCGGGAGCTCATTTTCCAGACGGACGATGAAGCCTTTCTCATCGCGCTTCGCCTTCGGCGTCCACAGCACCTCGGCCAGCGCCAGCATGCGTGGCACGGCCATGTACTCCACGTTCTCCGGCCGCAGGATGTACTCGGTCCACACGTTGCCCTGTGCGCCCAGGATGTACTTCGCTTCCTCGGGCTTCAGCTCGGCGGGGATGGGCTCGTAGCTGTACACCTTCTGTACCGTGGTGTACCCGCCGATGGCCAGTGGTTCGTTCGCTGGATCACCTTGGTAGTGGTCGAAGTAGCAGTGGCTGCCCGGGGTCATCACCACGTTGTGCTTCTCCTTCGCCGCGGCCACACCGCCCTCGGTGCCGCGCCAGCTCATCACGGCCGCGTTCGGCGCCAGGCCGCCCTCGAGGATCTCGTCCCAGCCGATGATCTTCCGGCCTTTGCTGTTGACGAACTTCTCGATACGCTGGATGAAGTAGGACTGCAGCTCGTGCTCGTCCTTGAGCCCATTGCTCTTCATGCGCGCCTGGCATTTCGCGCAGGTCTTCCAGCGCTCCTTGGGGCACTCGTCGCCGCCGATGTGGATGTACTGACCGGGGAAGAGCGCCATCACTTCGGTGAGCACATCCTCCAGCACGGTGAACACGCTGTCGTTGCCCGCGCAGAACACATCGTCGAACACGCCCCAGCCCTTCTGCACCTCGTACGGACCACCCGTGCAGCCCAACTGCGGGTAGCTCGCCAGCGCGGCCATGGCGTGGCCCGGCATCTCGATCTCCGGCACTACGGTGATGTGGCGCGCCGCCGCGTAGGCCACCACCTCCTTGATCTGCTCCTGCGTGTAGAAGCCGCCGTAGGGCACGCTGTCGTACTCCCGTCGGCTGTACGGACCCACCTGGCTGCCGCTGCGCCACGCGCCTACCTCGGTGAGCTTCGGGTATTTCTTGATCTCGATGCGCCAGCCCTGGTCCTCCGTGAGGTGCCAGTGGAAGGTGTTCATCTTGTAGCGCGCCAGCAGGTCGATGTACCGCTTCACGAAGTCGACATCGAAGAAGTGGCGGCACACGTCGAGGTGCATGCCGCGCCAGGGGAAGCGAGGATGGTCCGTGATGTTCAGGCAGGGCAGCGAGGCCTGCGCCTCCTTGCCGGGCAGCAACTGCTCGAGCGTGGAGATGCCATGGTAGAGGCCGGCCCGGTCGGCTGCGCTGAGGGTGATGCTGGTGGTGGCGATCCGAAGCTTGTAGCCCTCCTTCGGAAGCTCGGCATCGGAAGGCACTGCCAGGTAAACGAACTGTTCGGGGAACACTGGTCCTTGTTCAAGCTGTAGTCCCGGTTCAACCGGAAGCGCATCGGCGAGGATCTTCCGCAGAAGCTCACCTTCAGGCATGATCTCCTTGCTGTTCACGACGATCGTCACCGGCTTGGTGAGATCGAACCGGCCAGGCTGGAGGTCGAGGTTCGCCGGCAACGGGATCAGGTTCACCTGGGCCGAGGCCGTGGTGCACAGCAGCAGGAAGGGGAGCACGAAGCGCATGGTCGCAAAGGTGGCGAAGCGGAGCAAGCTTCAGGCCACGGGTGCCGGATCGCGCTCGAAGCGGCGCTTCACCTCCAGCCCGGAGAGCACCGCCACGGCCACCGCGGCCCCGAGCAGCGTGTCGTTCCACCGGCCTTCCACCGCGAGCGAAGGGTCGAGCCCCTGCCCGAAGCTGGCGAGGGTGAGGGCCAGCGGGGTGATGAAGCCTAGGCCGAGCACGTAGTTGCGGAAGATGACCACCTCGATGCCGAACTGCAGCGCCATCACCATGGCCACCAAAGGCAGCCCTTGCGGGTGCAGGTGCGCGATGCCCAGGAAGACCAGCAGGCCCAGCAGTGTGCCGGCCAGGCGCTGCACAACGCGCACCAGGGTGAAGGAGCGGTCGTGCGCGCCCTGCAGGATGGCGATGGCGGTGATCACCACCCAGTGCAGGCGGAAGGCCTCGAGCCAGAGGCTGGCGAGGCAGGCCAGCGCCACGCCGGCGGTCACGCGGCCCACGTTCCGTTTCACGCTGCGGTCCAGGCGGAAGGCGAGGGGGCGCACGGGGAGATCATCGGCCGCCACGCGCCACCGGCCCGGCAGCCGCGCCGACACGAGGATGGGCACCAAGGCCAGGGCCGCGCCGCAGGCCACCAGCGCAGGTACGGTGGCCGCGGGCATCCGTTGGCCCACATGCGCGGCGATGGCGGCCACGAGCACGAAGAGCATGGCCCCCGGCGGACCCGTGCGCACGCCCCAGCAGAGGTAGGCGGCCGCGGCGGTCACCGCCACCAGGGCCAGGGTGGTGGCCCACGGGCTCCAGGCGGCGAAGGCCCCAAGCGCGGCGCTGGCGACGAGTCCGGCCGCCACGCCGGGCAGCAACCGCAGCTGCTGGCGCAGGGGGCGGTCGGTGCCGTACAGCGCGGTGAATCCGCCCAGCGCCGCCACCAGGCCGTGGTCGGGTCGGCCTGCCAGGGTGAAGGCCAGCAGGGGCAGGCCGATGGCCAGGGCCGCGCGCAGGCCGGCCGCCCAGCGCCATTCGCCGGGCTGCAGCCGTGCGGCATGGTGCACGGTGCGCCGGGTGCGGGGGATGCGCAGGCCTCTGCCCATGGGGCGCTAAGTTCGGGGCCACTGGCGTCCAGCCGGTTGTGGGTTCGGTGAGATCCCCTACATTTGCAGCCCCTTACTGAAAAGGGACCTAAAACCAACCACGCGACATGCCGACTCGCATCCGCCTTCAGAGGAAAGGCAAGAAAGGCCAGCCTTACTACCACATCGTAGTGGCTGATCAGCGCGCCCCGCGCGACGGGAAGTACATCGAGAGGATCGGTGCCTACGACCCGAACCAGAACCCCGCGTTCATCGAGATCGACCGCAGCAAGGCGCTCGACTGGATGCAGAAGGGTGCCCAGCCCACCGACACCTGCCGGGCGATCCTGAGCTACACCGGCCTGGTGTACAAGAACCACCTGCTGAACGGCGTGAAGAAAGGCGCCTTCACCCAGGAGGAGGCCGATCGTCGCTTCGACATCTGGATGAACGAGAAGAACACCAAGATCGAGGCGAAGCGTTCCAAGCTGGCCACCGGCGCCGAGCAGGCCGAGAAGGCCCGCGTGGAGGCCGAGAAGAAGAAGGCCGAGGAGATCGCCGCCAAGGTGAGCGCCAAGCTGGCCGCTGCCGTGGCCGCCGAAGCGCCTACCGCCGAGGAGGCTCCTGCCGCCGAGGGTGAGGCCGCTGCCGAAGCGCCCGCCGCCGAGTAATTCGGACCCCAAGCAACACGCGAGGCCCCGTCACATCGACGGGGCTTCGTCATTCCGGGGCCTGCCAGTCGAAGATGCGCTCCATGCGCACCCACTTCTCCCCGGGCCTCGCGAAGGGCAGCGGCTGCTGGAAGCCGGCCATCAGGTCCTCCCATTCCTGGACGCGCGGCGGAAGCGGGCCGCCACCGCCGTCCGTGGCCACGGGCGCATCGCTCTCGGTGATCATGAAGAGCCTGTTGCCCGCGCGGTGGATCGTGCACCGACGGATGCCCGAACGCTGGAGATGCTCCAGCACCTCGGGCCACACGCGCCGGTGCCAGTCGTCGTACGCGGCGATCAGGGTGGGGTCATCCTTCAGGTCGAGGGCGTAGCAATGGATCATGGGCGCTGGGGCTTGGACACGATGCGCGCGAACACCAGCACCACCACGAAGCAGGCCAACGGCGCGAGGTAGGCAAGCTGAAGGCCGTGCCGGTCGCTGATCGCGCCCATGAGCGGCGGCACGATGGCTCCGCCCACGATGCTCATCACCAGCAGGGAACTGCCGAGCTTGGTGTCACGCCCCAGCCCGTCGATGCTGAGCGAGAAGATAGTGGGGAACATGATGCTCATGAAGAGCTCCACGCCGAGCAGCGCGTACACCGCGGTCGCGCCGGAGGTCATCACGGCCACCGAAACGAGCGCGATGTTGGCCAGCGCGCAGCCGGCGAGCAGGGCGGGCGCACCGATCCACCGCATCAAGGCCGAGCCCACGAAACGACCGATCATGAACAGGAGCAGGCCCGTGGCGAGCAGGTCCGCAGCGTCCTGCTCCCCGAAGCCGGCCACCTGGCCCGCGAAGCGGATGAAGAAGCTGGCGACGCCAACCTGCGCGCCCACGTAGCAGAACTGCGCCAGCACGCCGAGCTTTAGGCGGCGCCAGGACCGCGGGTCGCGCTCGCCCGCACCACCGCTGTCGTCCACGATCTCGGGCAGCTGCACGCGCACGAAGAGGACGGCCGCGAGCAGCACGATGAGGCCGATGATGAGGTAGGGCATGCGCACGGCCAGCGCCTCATTCGCGAGGTAGGCATCCAGCTCCGCAGCGGGCATGGCGGCCTCCTGCGCCGGCGTGAGCGCTGTACCGCTGAGGATGAAGCGCCCGCCGAGGTAGGCCGCGAGCGCGGCACCGAGCCCGTTGAAGGCCTGGGCGAAGTTGAGCCGCCGTGGCGCCGAGCCGGGGTCGCCGAGCACGCTGATGTACGGGTTGGCCGCGGTCTCGAGGAAGGTGAGGCCGCTGGCGATCACGAAGAGCGCGCTGAGGAAGAAGGGGTAGCTGCGCAGGGTGGCGGCGGGCCAGAAGAGGAAGGTGCCCGTGGCGAAGAGCAGCAGCCCGCCCACGATCCCGGCCTTGTATCCGAAGCGCTTCATGAGGGCCCCTGCGGGCAGGGCCATCACGAAGTAGGCGATGAAGAAGGCCGAATCCACCAGGGCGCTGCGCAGGTCGTTCAGCTGCAAGGCCTTGCGCAGGTGGGGGATGAGGATGGGGTTGAGGTTGTGCGCCAGCGCCCACAGGAAGAACAGGCTCGTGACGAGCGCGATGGCGGTGCGGGTGTTGGTCATGGCCTATTCAACCACAGACCTCGCTTCGCCGAAGGCTACGCGAAGGCGCAGTGGACGCAGATGAACACAGATGAAGTAGGAAGCCGAGCTATTTGTGTCCATCCGTGTTCATCAGTGATTCTTGTTCTCAATATGCCCCGCGCCGGATCCTGATGCGCAAGGCCCCGGGCAGGTCGGCTTTCCGCACGAGCACCAGGTAGCCGCCGCCGCCAGCCCCGCTCAGCTTCCAGCCGAGCGCGTGATCGGCGTGCTGCGCGATGACTGTGCGGATGCCTTCGTCCACCATGTGCGGGAACATGGCCACCTGCGCGTTGAACGAGGCCGTGAAGGCAGCACCAAATGCCGATGCATCGCGTGCCAGGATCGCGTTCCAACAGGCCTCGGCCGCATCCGCGAGCGCCTTCGCACCGGCCGCGTCGATGTGCGTGTCGCTCAACACCGAGTAGCCGTCCTGCCGGGGCCCGAGCGGTATGAGCTGCAGGTGCTCCTCGAGGAAGGTGAGCACGGCATCGTCGTTCACGCTGTCGATGTGCGTGGGCCAGTAGCCGCCGTTGTAGTGCAGCCGGTTCAGCCCCGGGTACACGATGCCGATGCTGTCCTGCGAGCCGCTGATCTCCACGGTGCCGGGCGGGTTCTCGTAGGCGAAGAGCACCTGTGCGAGCTGCTCGCGGTCGCCGTCGGGCAGGTGTGTGCGCCACAGCGCGATGGCCTTGCGGCGCGTGCTGCTGCTCATGCCGCTGCGGTCGTTGAAGTCGTGCGTGGGCTCGAGGCTGATGGTGAGCACGGGGCCCGGGTGGTGCTTCGACACGAAGGGCTGGTCGAGCCATCCGCCGGCGAGGTCGAGGCGGAAGGGGATGGTGCACTCCGTGCGGAGCGCGGTGGTGCTGCGGGGCTTCAGGCCGGCGTGCGGGATGCGCTCCAGCACCACGTAGCGCGTGCCGTGCAGCGCGCAGAGCGCGGCCTTGGCCTCGGCATGTCCGTCGTTGTTCACCACGAAGATGTCGGGCCGGATCGCGTGGAACTCGTTAAGGAAGTCCATCTGCCCGGTGCCGCTGTTGATGTGCACGGCGTGCACGCAGCGCAAGGCCTCCAGCATGTACCGGCGTTCCTGCTGGTCGTTGATGGGCCAGCGCGCCTTGAGCCCGTGCACCGTGGCGTCGCTGCCGATGCACACATGCAGATCGCCGTAGGTGGCGGCCTCGGTAAGGAAGGCCACGTGCCCGCTGTGCAGCAGGTCGAAGCAGCCGGTCACCATCACCTTGGGGCGCGCCATCAACGGCAAGTATACCCGAACGCCGCCTTGGACCTATTTTCGGCACATGGACCTCGAGAGCCTGCATCGCCTGGGCAAGCTGGGGAAGCCGTGGGGCCACCACGGCGAGCTCACCGTGCACCTGGACGACCTGGGGCCCGAGGACCTCAACCACACCGGCACCTTCTTCGTGGACATCGATGGGCAGCACGTGCCCTTCAGCTATTCCAAGCTGTACGAGAAAGGGCAGCACGTGCTGGTGAAGTTCGACGACTTCGACGACCCGCAGGCCGCGCAGATCCTGGTGGACTGCGACCTGTACGCGCCGCCCGGGCACTTCAGTGATGCGAGCGACGAGAGCTGGGACCCCGATGAGTTCATCGGCATGCTGGTGAAGGACGAGGAGCACGGCGAGCTGGGCGAGGTGATCGCGATCGAAGGCACCCCGAAGAACCCCGTGATGGTGATCCTGCACGGCGAGCACGAAGTGATGGTGCCGCTGGTGGAGGAGATGATCGTGGACCTCGACATGGAGGATCGCGCCATGACCATCCGTACGCCGGAGGGCTTGGTCGACCTCTACCGCAACAGCTAGTGCCCAACCCGCAGTTCGCGTTCAAGCAGTTCGCCGTGCAGCAGGACCGCTGTGCGCTGAAGGTGGGCACCGATGGGGTGGTGCTGGGCGCGTGGGCGAACGTGGAGGGGGCGAAGCGCATCCTCGACATCGGTACGGGTACGGGCCTGCTCGCCTTGATGGCCGCGCAACGCGCCCCGGACGCGTGGGTCGATGCCGTGGAGATCGACGAGGCCTCGGCGGGGCAGGCCGCGGAGAACGTGGTGGCGAGCCCTTGGGCCGATCGTGTGCGCGTGCACCGCATGGACGTGCGTCGCATGCGGTCGAGCGAACCCTACGACCTCATCCTCTGCAACCCGCCGTTCTACGCCGGTGAGATGGACTCGCCCGATGCCCGCACCGGCGTGGCCAAGCACGGCGGCGAGCTCACTTTCGTACAGCTGATCGAAGCCGTGCGCTCCCTGCTCGCGGAAGAGGGGCGCTTCGCGTGCATCATCCCCCTGAACCGCGAGGCGGAACTGCTGGAGCTGGCCGAGGGCGCGTGGCTGGGCATGGAGCGGCGCTGCGTGCTGCACTACCTCGAAGGCCGACCGCCCAAGCGTGTGTTGCTCGAGTTCGTGCGGGGAGGAAGCGCGCCCGCTGAAGGGGAGCTCACCGTGGAGCATGCGCCTGGCCTGTACACCGAAGCCTACCGCACGCTGCTACGGGACTTCATGCTGAAGTTCTGAGGCTCACGCCTCCACCTCCGTCTCCACGAAGCGCACCCCGTGCTTCTCCAGCTCGTCGAGGATGGGGTCGTAGATGTAGGCCTTCAGCGGTAGCAGCACGCCGGTCTCCTGGATGTGCTGGTTGAGCACCAGCTTGCAGGCCATGGCGATGGGCAGTCCCACGGTGCGCGCCATCGCGGTGTGCACGCGGTCGTGCCCGGTGACGGCCAGCGAGGCGTGGACCTCCTGATGTTGCCCTTCCACGGTGTACCGGAAGCGGTGCCACATCACCACCAGGTCCTTGTCGTCGGCGCCGAGCTTCCACTTCTGCTCCAGCAGGTGTTGCAGCGTGGCCGCCGGTGAGCGTCCGCTGACGCCGATGCGCCCGTTGCCGAAAAGCCCGAGCCAGTCGAGCTTCGCCATCACCGCGCCGTGCGGGTCGAGGCCGAGGTAATGGGCCAGGTTGGCGCGGGTGTCGCGTGCGGGATCGTGCGGCAGGAAGGCCTCGAGGTAATCCGTCCAGGTGGCGTGCTCATCGAGCTCCATCGCGAAGCCGTCGTCGGTGCACCCGAGCTGCACGAAGGCATCCCACGCGGCGCAGTAGCCGGCCTTGCGCAGGGTGCCGCGCAGCAGCGTGGGGATCTCGTCGATGCCATAGTGCGAGCGGTACTTCAGGCTGTCGCGGTTGGCGTAGCCGTCGAAGGCCCCGAAGCCGGGCACCTCCACCTGCACCGTCTGTTGGAAGAGCTTGTGGTAGGGGATGTACTTGGTGATGCCGTCGCGGATGTACTTGGCGCTGCCGCCCTGCCCGGCGAGGATCACGTTGCGCGGGTTCCAGCTGAACTTGTAGCCCCAGGGGTTGTCGTCGCTCTCGGGCGCCACCAGTCCGCCGCAATAGCTCTCGAAGGCCTCCATGCGCCCGCCCTCGCGCCGGATGCGGTCGAGGATGCGCATGGCGCTCATGTGGTCGATGCCGGGGTCGAGGCCCATCTCGTTCAGCACCACGATCCCCGCGGCCTTCAGGTCGCTGTCCATGGGCCACAGCGCGTCGGGCACATAGCTGGGCGTGATCACGTGCTTGTGCAGGCGCAGGCAGTCCTTCAGCACGTCCATGTGCATGAAGGCGGGCAGCATGCTGATCACCAGGTCGTGCCGGGCGATAAGGGCGGCGCGGGCGGCGGGGTCGGTGGCGTCGAGCGCGACGGCCTCGGCCACCTCGGGGCCTTCGTGCACCAGTGCCTGGGCGTTGGCGAGCTCGCGGTCGGCCACGGTCACCCGCCACTCCTGCTGGTCGGCGTGGGTGATGAGGTAGTGGATGAGCGAGCTGGCGCTGCGGCCGGCACCGAGGATGAGGATGTTGCGCATGTGTTCCGCCGGGCCAGGGCAGGACGGTGCGCCGCCCCCGTGCTCCGGTGTGGCAAAGGTGCGACAGCCGGACCGGCCGTGGAACGTGCATCTTTGCCACGCTCCCATGGCGCTCAGCTCCCCGCTCCTCGAACAGGCCGTCGACCAGCTGGCCACGCTTCCCGGCGTGGGCCGCCGCACGGCCATGCGCTTCGCCCTGGAGCTGCTGCGCCGCGAGCCGCAGGAAGTGGCCCGCCTGGCCGAGGCCATCCGCCGCCTCCGCGAGGAGGTGCGCTTCTGCGAGCATTGCTGCAACATCAGCGACAGCGCGGTGTGCGAGATCTGCGCCGACCCGAACCGCGACCGCGGGCTGGTGGCCGTGGTGGAGGACATCCGCGACGTGATCGCCATCGAGAACACGCGCCAGTTCCGCGGTCTGTACCATGTGCTTGGCGGTGTCATCAGCCCCATGGACGGGGTGGGTCCCGACGACCTGCACACCAAGGAGCTCTTCGCCCGCGTTTCCGGCGGGGAGGTGCGCGAGGTGGTGCTGGCGCTCGGTGCCACGCTCGAGGGTGACACCACCGGCTTCTACCTCAACCGCCGCTTGAAGGAGATGGGCGTGGAGGTGACGATGATCGCGCGGGGCATCAGCGTGGGCGGCGACCTTGAGAACGTGGACGAGCTCACCCTGGGCCGCAGCATCATGGACCGGAAACCATACGAGCAAGGAGTGAAACGATAGGGCATGTGCTTACGGGCACATGTGCATGGGCGCACATGAAACTCTCCGTCATCATCGTCAACTACAACGTCCGGGCCTACCTGGAACAGTGCCTGCGCACGGTGTTCGAGGCCATGAAGGGCGTGGACGGTGACGTGTACGTGGTGGACAACCTGAGCACCGACGGCAGCGTGGAGATGGTGCGCGAGAAGTTCCCGCAGGTGAAGCTCATCGCCAACCAGGAGAACGTGGGCTTCAGCCGGGCGAACAACCAGGCCATCCGCGAGAGCACGGCCGAGCACGTGGTGCTGTTGAACCCGGACACGGTGGTAGGGGAGGACGTGTTCCGCAAGGTGATCGCCTTCCTCGACGCGCACCCCAAGGTGGGCGGGCTGGGTGTGAAGATGATCGACGGCAACGGCCGGTTCCTGCCTGAGAGCAAGCGCGGCCTGCCCACGCCCTCGGTGGCTTTCTACAAGATCATCGGGCTCACGCGCCTGTTCCCGCGCAGCCGCATCTTCGGCCGCTACCACCTGGGCCATCTGCCCGAGGACGAGCCTGCCCGCATCGAGATCCTCTCCGGTGCCTGCATGTTCATGCGCAAGCGCACCCTCGACGAGGTGGGCCTGCTGGACGAGAGCTTCTTCATGTACGGGGAGGACATCGACCTCAGCTACCGCATCACCCTCGGGGGCTACGAGAACTGGTACTTCCCCGACGCGCGCATCATCCACTACAAGGGCGAGAGCACGAAGAAGAGCAGCGTGAACTACGTGTTCGTGTTCTACAACGCAATGGCCATCTTCGCCAAGAAGCACTTCACCCGGAAGCGCTTCGACGTGCTGGCCGTGCTCATCAACGCCAGCATCTACCTGAGCGCGGCGGGGGCCATCGTGTCGCGCTTCCTGCATCGCACGCTGCTGCCCCTGGTGGACGTGGTGGCCATCGTGCTGCTCACCTCGCTCTTCGAACTGGCGGCCGGCATCCCCTTCAGCGGGTTGCGTTGGCGCACCTCGTTGCTGGTGGCTCTGCTGGCGCTGCCGTGGGGGGCGCTGTTCGGCATCTACGACCGCCCGGTGAAGCTGGTGAACGTGCTGAAGGCCATGCTGCCGCCGCTGGTCGTGGCCTTGGTGGTTCTGGCCACGGGGGCGTGGGACATGGGGCCGTGGCTCACGGTGGCCGAGGTGCTGCTCGCCGGCGGCGGACTGCTCATCTCCCGCCTGGTGCTCCATGCGCTCCGGGTCCGTGGGCATGTGCTGCGCGACCAGGAGCAGCAGCGCGTGCTGGCCGTGGGCTCACCCACCGAGGCGCGCACGGCGCTGGCCTTGCTGTGGCAGACCCACTTCGGTCTTGGCAGACAGGAACAGGTGCGGCCCGAGGAGCTCGCCACCACGCAGGGCCTGAAGGCCATGCAGCGACGCATCCGCCGGGGCGGCTTCGATGAGGTGGTCTTCTGCGCCGGAGACCTCTCCTGGGCCTCGATCATCGCGCTCATGGAGAAGCTCAAGCGCACCGGGGCCACCTTCAAGATCGCGCAGCCCGGCGTGTCCTACATCATCGGGTCGAGCAGCATCGAGAGCGTGCACGACCTGCACATCATGGAGCGTCATGCCGTGAACAGCGCCGCCGGCAGGCGCAGGAAGCGCATCGTCGACATCGGCCTGTCGCTCTTCCTGTTCGCCTGTGCACCGGTGCTGGTGTGGTTGGTGCGCTCGCCCGGAGGGCTTTTCCGCAACATCGGACGGGTGCTCGCCGGCCGGGCCAGCTGGGTGGGTTTTCACCCCCTGAGGCACCGCCAGTACCGCCTGCCCCCGCTGCGGCCGGGCATCATCGACCCGGTGACGGTGCTCGACCCGGGCGCCGACCGGCTCACCGTGGACCGCGTGAACATCACGTACGCCAAGGATTACCATCCCCTCGGCGACATCCGGTTGGCGCTCGCCTCCCTGCCGCGGCTCGGTGGTTGATCGCCGGGTCCTTCCACGCTCGCGCGCCGACAGGTACATTTGCCGTCCGCATCACCTGTCCATGTCCCAGATCGACATCCTGCTGCCCAAGATGGGCGAGAGCGTGGCCGAGGCCACGATCATCAAGTGGCTCAAGAACGAAGGCGATCCGGTGGCCGCCGATGAGCCCATCGTGGAGATCGCCACGGACAAGGTGGACAGCGAGGTGCCCGCCCCTCAGGACGGCGTGCTCGTGAAGCGCCTGGTGAACGAGGGCGACGTGGTGAAGGTGGGCCAGCTGATCGCGCAGATCGGCGCCGCCGGCGCTGCCGCCGCAACGGCCCCCGCACCGGCCGCCGCGGCCGTGTCCAGCAGCAAGCCCGCCGCCACACCGGCACCCGCCCCCGCAGCAGCGGCCGCCCCTGCCGTGCGCAACGGCAACGGTGGCAAGTTCTTCAGCCCGCTGGTGCGCAACATCGCCCAGAGCGAAGGGGTGTCGCAGGCCGAACTGGAGGCCCTCCAAGGCTCCGGCCAGGGCGGACGGGTCACCAAGAAGGACATCCTGGATTACCTGCCCCAGCGCGGGGCTTCCCAGCCCGCAGCGGCCCCGGCGCCTGCTCCCGCTCCCGCAGCGGCCCCTGCCGCTCATGCCGCCCAGCCCACGGCCGTGGCCAAGCCCATGGCCCCCAAGGTGATGCCCGGTCCCGGCGACGAGGTGATCGAGATGGACCGCATGCGCAAGCTCATCGCCGATCACATGGTGATGAGCAAGTCCACCAGCCCGCACGTCACCAGCTTCGTCGAGGCCGACGTCACCAACCTGGTGCTCTGGCGCGACAAGGTGAAGGGTGCCTTCGAGAAGCGCGAGGGCGAGAAGCTCACGTTCACGCCCATCTTCATCATGGCGATCGCCCAGGCGATCAAGGAGATGCCCATGATCAACGTGCAGGTGGACGGCTACAACATCATCCGCAAGAAGGAGATCAACATCGGTATGGCCGCGGCGCTGCCCTCGGGCAACCTGATCGTGCCGGTGATCCGCAACGCCGACCAGCTCAACCTGGTGGGCCTGGCCAAGAAGGTGAACGACCTGGCCAAGCGTGCCCGCGAGAACAAGCTGCAGCCCGATGAGATCAGTGGTGGCACCTATACGGTGACCAATGTGGGCACCTTCGGCAACGTGCTGGGCACACCGGTGATCAACCAGCCCCAGGTGGCGATCATGGCCACCGGTGCGATCCGCAAGAAGCCTGCGGTGATCGAGACCCCCTCGGGCGACATGATCGGCATCCGGCACCTGATGTTCCTGAGCCACAGCTACGACCACCGGGTGGTCGACGGCGCCCTCGGCGGGCGTTTCGTGCGTCGCGTGGCCGACCTGCTGGAGGGCTGGAGCATCGACCAGGAGTTCTGATCCGGCCGGGGTACGACCGCTCGGAAAAAAGCTACTTTTAGCCGCGCACCGGTGACCCCGGTGGCATGATCCGTATGCGCATGAAACACGGCTACGCGGCGTTCCTGGCCTTTGGCCTCGCCCTTTGCTCCACCCCCGCCAACGCCCAGGGAGAGAACACCTCCTTCAACTGGAAGTTCGAGGAGGCCAGCAAGTTGATGGAGGAGAAGCTCTTCAACCAGGCCGCTGAGCTCTGGACGGAGCTCGTGACCTCACAGCCCGAGAACGCCAACCTCAATTGGAAGCTGGGCTCCTCCTACATGAGCTCGTACAACCAGAAGGGCAAGGCGCTGCCATACCTGCAGAAGGCGAGCGATCTGCGTACCGACAAGTACGGGGGCTTCAATTCCGCGGGCTACGACCCCTTCGACCCGAACGAGAAGAACGCCCCCGTGGAGGTGGATTACTGGCTTGGACGCGCCTACCACCTGAACGGCCAGTTCGACAAGGCGGACCAGTATTACGACAAGTTCCTGGTGGAGACGGAGTCCAAGCACAACCTCTCCGGCCTGGCCAAGCGCGGCAAGGAGCAGACGGCCAACGCGCGCCAGCACGGAACCAGCCCCAAGCCCTACCAGGTGAGCAATGTGGGCAAGGTGATCAACAGCGAGTATCCCGATTTCAGCCCCGTGGTGAGCGTGGACGGCAACGCCATCTTCTTCACGAGCCGCCGGGTGCGTCCGGACAGCAGCAACAGCGGAGTGATCGACGACGTGGCGGGGATGGCCTACGAGGACATCTACGTGAGCTACAAGGACCGCAACGGGGTGTGGCAGACGCCCGAGCTGCTCAACGTGAGCGCGCAGGGCCACGAGGCCACCGTCAACGTTTCCGCCGACGGCCAGACGCTCTACATCTTCCGTGACGACAACGGCGACGGGAACCTCTACGAGAGCAAGCTCGTGGGCGAACTGTGGAGCGACCCGGTGCTCATCGGCAGCGATGTGAACACCAAGAGCTGGGAGACGCACTGCGCGCTCACGGCCGATGGGTCCACCCTTTACTTCATCAGCGACCGCAAGGGCGGCCAGGGCGGGCGCGACATCTACCGCGTGGTGAAGCTCCCGAACGGTGAATGGAGCAAGGCCCAGAACATCGGACCGGTGCTGAACACCCCCTACGACGAGGACGGGGTGTTCATCCACCCGAACGGCCGCACGATGTACTTCTCGTCCACCGGCCACAACAGCATGGGCGGCTTCGACATCTTCATGACCGAGATGGACGAGGCCGGCAACTGGAGCAAGCCCGAGAACCTCGGTGTGCCCATCAACACCGTCGATGACGATGCCTTCTTCGTGACCACCGCCGACGGCCGCCGCGGCTACTTCAGCTCCGACCAGATCAGTGGCTATGGCGAGAAGGACATCTACTTCGTCGACCTGCCCGAGTCCATGGAGGCCGATGGCCTCACCGTGCTCAAGGGCTTCATCATCCCGCCCCCCGGCGAAACGCTGCCCCCCAGCACCATCCTCTACGTCACCGACAAGGCCACCGGCGAGGTGAAGGCCTACAAGCCCCGCCAGCGCGACGGGGTCTATGTGGCCATCCTGCCCCCCTGCAAGGAGTACAACCTCGACTACCGCGTGAACGACGTCACCGTGCACACGGAGGACATCTTCGTGGAGTGCGAGAGCACCTACCAGGAGATCAACAAGGAGATCTACCTGAACCCCGTTTCGCTCGCTGGTCCTGCCAGCATCGTGGACCTGCCCAAGGGTGCGCCTCCCGGAGGCAAGGAGAAGGGTGATCCCGTGAAGGGCAAGGGTGCCCCGGGTGCCGCCGGTGCCCTCACCGATGCCCAGCTGAAGGACAAGGCCTCCAAGCATGTGGCCCCCGACGCCACCTACGATGCCGAGTACGCCAAGTACTACGCGTACAACATGAAGGACATCGACCAGAACGATGCGGAATGGGTGGCCTTCATTGACAAGGTGGTGGGCCTCATCGACAGGAACGGCGAAGCCCGCGTGGTGATCGATGCCAGCGCGTCCAAGGTGCCCACCAGGACCTACGGGACCAACGAGAACCTGAGCCAGAAGCGCATGGAGGATGCCCGTCGCCGCCTGCTCGAGGCCGTGGCCGCCCGTGGCAAGGACAACACCAAGCTCATGCTCGAGGCCGTGAACAGCAAGGTGCTCGGTCCCAAGTACGATGGCGACTTCAAGAACACCGAGAAGTACGGCAAGTACCAGTACGTGAAGCTGAAGGTGCACTAGGCCCTGTCCACGATCGTTGGAAATTCGAGGGACCCCGGTCAGCCATGGCCGGGGTCCTTTCATTC
The DNA here is from genome assembly GCA_016788485.1 of Flavobacteriales bacterium. Classification (GTDB taxonomy): domain Bacteria; phylum Bacteroidota; class Bacteroidia; order Flavobacteriales_F; family PHOS-HE28; genus PHOS-HE28. Next base: position 2,226 of record JAEUSV010000094.1, on the reverse strand, counting down.
TACCTTCAGCCCATGCGATTGGAACTGGAAAGGCCGCTGGCCTTCTTCGACCTGGAGACCACCGGCGTGAAGGTGGGAAAGGACCGCATCGTGCAGATCGCGGTGGTGCGCCTGATGCCCGATGGCAGCCGGCAGGAGTACCAGAGCCTTGTGAACCCCGGCATGCCCATCCCCCCCGAATCCACGGCCATCCACGGCATAACCGACATGGACGTGGCCATGGCCCCCAGGCTAAAGGACATCGCATCGGAGGTCCTCGGCGAACTGGCCGGTTGCGACCTGGCCGGGTTCAACGTGCTGCGCTTCGATGTGCCCATGCTGGCCGAGGAGCTGCTGCGCGTGGGGCACCATTGGGACCATGCCAGCCTGCGCGTGGTGGACGTGCAGCGCATCTACCACAAGATGGAGCCCCGCGACCTGAGCGCCGCGCTGCGCTTCTATTGCGGCCGCGAGCACGCCGGCGCCCACAACGCCCTCGCCGATGTGCAGGCCACGGCCGATGTGCTGCTGGCCCAGATGCAGCGGTACGCCCAACTTCCCGCCAGCGTGGAAGGCCTGGGCGAACTGAGCGGCGACCGCGACCGCACGCCCGATGCCGCGGGCAAGCTCATGTTCGACGACAGCGGTCGCGTGTGCCTCGGTTTCGGCAAGTACCGCGGCTGGACGCTGGAGAACATCGGCCGCAACGACCCCGGCTACATGCAATGGCTCTTGACCAAGGCGGAGCTGCCCGCCAGCACCCTGGCCATCATGCGCGCCACCCTCGCCGATCTCGAGGCCTGATCCACACCCCATGAAAGTCATCTGCATCGGCCGCAACTACCGGGAGCACGCTGCCGAGCTCGGCAACGCCGTGCCCACGGAGCCCGTGTTCTTCCTGAAGCCCACCACCGCCTGCCTGTACCCCGGCCAGCCCATCAAGCTGAAACCGCTGCTGGGCGAGATCCACCACGAGCTGGAGCTGGTGGTGATGGTGGACAGCTACGCCCGGGACGTGCCCGAGAGCATGGCGCTGGGCCTCGTCGCCTCCTTCACCCTGGGCCTCGACCTTACCGCGCGCACCCTGCAGAACGAGCTCAAGGCGAAGGGGCTGCCCTGGGAGAAGGCCAAGGCCTTCGACGGCAGTGCCGTGCTGGGGGAGGTGGAGCTGCCCATGACCGCCAGCACCGACCTGCAGCGCTTCGCCATCGAGCTCAAGAAGAACGGGGTCACCGTGCAGCAGGGTTCCACGGCGGACATGCTCTTCACCGTGGCGCAGCAGATCGCCCACGTGTCGAAGTATATCACCCTGGAACCCGGCGACCTCCTCTTCACCGGCACCCCGGCCGGGGTGGGGCCCATTGCCGAGGGGGATGTCCTCGAGGGCTTCCTCAACGGCAAGCGGGTCCTCCACGTGACCGTGGCGAAAGGGTAACTTCGCGGCATTGTTCGCCGAAGCGAGCGAAGGAGAACCCATGACCAAGATCGTCCACGTCGGCAACATCGCCTGCGGCTCCGACCAGCTCTTCCTCATCTCCGGTCCCTGCGTGATCGAGACGGAGGATGTAATGCTGCGCACCGCCGAGAAGCTCAAGGAGGTGAGCGAGCGCATGAAGGTGCCCGTGATCTACAAGAGCAGCTTCACCAAGGACAACCGCAGCAGCGCGGACTTCTACCAGGGCCCGGGCCTGGACGAGGGCCTGAAGGTCCTGGCCCGCATCAAGAAGGACTTCGGCTTCCCCATCCTCACGGACATCCACTATCCCGCACAGGCCAGGCCGGCAGCGGAGGTGGTGGACGTGCTGCAGATCCCGGCCTACCTGGTGATGCAGACCACGCTGGTCACCGAGGCCGCGAAGACCGGTGCGGTGATCAACCTGAAGCACGCGCAGTTCCTCGCCCCGGAGAACATGATCAATCCGGCGAAGAAGTGCGAGAGCGTGGGCAACGGCAAGGTGATCCTCACCGAGCGCGGCTACACCTTCGGCTACAACGACCTGGTGGTGGATCCGCGGGCCTTCTACCACATGCGCCGCACGGGCTATCCGCTCGTGTTCGACATCACGCACAGCATCCGCAAGTACGGGATCCCCAGCGCCGACCCGCGTGGCGGCAACCGCGACGTGATGCCCACCATCGCCCGCGCCGGTGTGGCCGCCGGGGTGGACGGCGTGTTCATCGAGACGCATCCCGACCCCAGCAAGGCCCTCTGCGACGCCGCCAGCCAGCTTTGCGTGTACGACCTGG
>JAEUSV010000086.1 GCA_016788485.1 Flavobacteriales bacterium | reverse complement strand
CGAGGTGCACGACCGCATGATGCGCCATGGCCGGCGGAACATCAGCCTTAGCACCGTGGCCCCCACGGGCACGCTGAGCCTGCTCACCCGCACCAGCAGCGGCATCGAGCCGGTGTACATGCTGGGCTACACGCGCCGGCGCAAGGTGGTCTCCGGCGATCCCAGGGCGAAGGTGGACTTCACCGATGCGTTGGGCGACCAATGGGAGGAGTTCACGGTGCACCACCCGCGCCTGCTGGATTGGATGCGCACCACGGGCCTCGACGATCCCGCCCTCAGCCCGTACGCGGGCGCCACCGCCAACGACATCGACTGGCATCGGCGGATCCGCATGCAGGCGGTGGTCCAGAAATACACCACGCATTCCATCAGCAGCACCATCAATCTGCCGGCCAGCGCCACCGTGGAACAGGTGGGCCGCATCTACCTGGAGGCCTGGCATCAGGGGCTCAAGGGCATCACGGTGTACCGCGACGGAAGCCGCAGCGGGGTGCTCGTCGCAACGGCTCCCGCGAAGCCGGAGGAGTCCGTACCCCACATCAGCCGGCCCGAGCGGCTCGAGGCCGACATCCTGAGGTTCAACAACGAGACCGAACCGTGGATCGCGGTGGTCGGGCTGCTCGATGGTCGGCCGTACGAGATCTTCACCGGCAAGGCGAACGGCGGGTTCGAACTGCCGCGCTGGGTGGACAAGGGCTGGGTGGTGAAGCGCAAGGACCCCGCCCGCGCCAAGAGCATCTACGACCTGGAGTATGCCGATGCCGACGGCTACCGTGTCACGGTGCAGGGCCTCAGCCGCACCTTCAACCCCGAGTTCTGGAACTATGCCATCCTCATCAGCGGCATGTTGCGCCAGGGCATGCCCCTGCCGCAGGTGGTGGACGTGGTGGCGAACCTGAACCTCTACGATGCCACGCTGAACACCTGGAAGAACGGCGTGGTGCGTGCACTGCAGCGCTACATCCCTGATGGCACGCAGGCCCTTGGGCGCAAGTGCCCGGAGTGCGGGGATGCGGAAGGGCTCTACTACGAGGAAGGCTGCCTGAAGTGCCGGAGCTGCGGGGGGACGAAGTGCGGATAGCAGCAGCGGTGAAGGCCCCGGGCGGGTCGTGCAGGCCGCTCTAGTAATATGATGTGCGTCATAGAATACGCACAGGGGATCCGTAGGTTCGCGGTCAGGAGCAGCAAGGCATGGAACAGCAGCGTGGCCGATCAGGGGATCAGCGCGGGTTCACGCGGAGGCATCGGCGGATGATCTTCTTCACGCTCGTGGCGCTCTTCGTCCTTCAATCGGGCTTCACTTACACCTCCGCCACCGATGGCGTGAAAGCGGCGGCGATGCTCGATGGGCGTGCACGCGAGGGTGAGCGGCTGTATCGCGAGTACAACTGCACGGCCTGCCACCAGTTCTATGGGCTGGGCGGCTACATGGGCCCCGACCTCACCAATGTGGCCACCCAGCCCGGCAAGGGACCTGGATTCGCGCGGGCCATCATCCTGCATGGTACGCAGCGCATGCCCCGGCTCGGCGTCACCGAGGCGGAGGCGGATGCGCTCGTCGCATACCTCCAGGCCGTCGCCGCAACAGGGACCTATCCCATCCGGCATGTCGAGCTGACCCCTTGGGGCACCTATCCCGAACTGCACAGGGATGGCCGCTGAACCCCTGCGCATCGCCGGGCGGGGTACGGCCTCGTGGTTCCTGATCGCAGGACTGCTCGCTCTTTGGACCGGCGCATTGTTCGGGGTGATCGGGTCCTGGCAGCATGTGGTGCCGGGTGTTGTGGATGCCATTCCGTTCGTGAAGTCGCGGCCGCTCCATGTATCGCTGGTGGTGGCATGGATCTTCCTTGGCGCACTGGGTGGCGTGTACCATCACCTTCCTGCCATCGCGGGTGTGCCACTGCATGCGCCGCGCCTGGTGCGGGTGCACCTGGGCATCTTCATCGGCACCGGACCGCTCGTCGTGGCCTCCTACCTGATGGGCCGTTTCGGTGGCCGGGAGTACTGGGAGTTCCCCCCGGTGCTCGGCATCCCCATCGCATTGGGCTGGTCGCTGTTCATGTACAACTTCTTCCGCACCGTGGCCAAGCGCAAGGGGCCCTGGCCGGCCTACCTGTGGATGTGGGCCACGGGGGTCGTGTTCTTCCTCGTGACCTACGCGGAGGCCAACCTCTACCTCTTCCCGCACTTCAGCAGCAACATGGTGCGCGAGCTCACCGTGCAATGGAAGGCCTATGGTGCGCTCACCGGATCCTGGAACATGCTGGTGTACGGCACCTCGATGGTGGTGATGGAGCGCATCACGGGCGACACGGCCCCGGCCCGCTCACGCACCGCCTTCCTGCTCTATGCGCTGGGTTTCACGAACCTGCTCTTCGGCTGGGCGCACCACATCTATCCGGTGCCCAGCGCACCCTGGTTGCGCCTGGTGGCCTATGCCATCAGCATGACCGAGTGGATCATCCTCGCGCGCATCATCCGGCAATGGCGCGGCACCTTGGGCGAGGGTCTGCGACAACGCCATTCGCTCGCCCATCGGTTCCTCTTCGCCGGTGAGGTGTGGGTCTTCCTCAACCTCGGCCTCGCGCTCCTCATTTCCATCCCGGCCGTCAACCTGTTCACCCACGGCACGCACATCACCGTGGCGCATGCCATGGGCAGCACCATCGGCATCAACACCACCATCCTCTTCGCCTCGGTGTTCCTGATCGCCGATGCGGCGTACGACCGCACCGTACGGCTGGGCTTCTGGCTGCTCAACGGCGCGCTGGTCCTGTTCTGGCTCTGCCTCATTGCCGCAGGCCTGGTGAAGGGCTGGCTCACGGTGACCACCGACCTCCCGTTCCAAGCCATCATGGACCGCGCGCGGCCGTTCATCGCGGGGTTCGCCGTGGCCGGAGCTGGCCTGTTCGCCGGGTTGTCGCTGTTGGTATGGCGCGCGGCTCAGGGCCTCCTGGTCGGCGGGATGCAGCGCATCGCGCGTGATGCCGGTACTTTCGCACCCGGTTCCACCACGCCATCCAGTGGGCCACCGCACCGATGACCAAGGCCGTCCGCGTCACCAAACGCTTCACCTTCGAGACCGCCCACGCCCTGCAATGCCATGATGGGCTGTGCGCCAGCATCCACGGGCATAGTTACGTGCTGGACGTGACCCTGCGCGGTGTGCCGCGTACGGCGCCCATGCACCCCAAGGACGGCATGGTGGTGGACTTCGCTGACCTGAAGCGGGTGGTGAAAGAGGCCGTGGTGGACGGCTACGATCATATGCTGCTCCTGCATGAGGCCGATACGGCATCACGCCCTGCCGGCGCTGCGGCCATGGTGCGCGTGCGGCTCACGCCCTGGCAGCCCACCTGCGAGAACATGCTGCTCGACATCGTGCGCACGCTGCGCGGCGCGATGCCCGAAGGCATGGAACTGGTGCAGGTGCGCCTGCAGGAGACCGCCACCAGCTGGGCGGAGTGGTGCGCCTCGGACGAAGCGTGAAGGCTCAGCCGACCATCGCGTCCAGCAGTTCCTTCCGGCGCAGGAGGCGGATCTCCTTCCCATAGAGCTCAATGATGCCCTGGCGCTGGAATTCCGCCAGGGTGCGGATCACCGACTCGTACGTCGTGTCGGCGATGTTCGCGATGTCCTTGCGGCTGAGGGTGAAGGCGAGCTTGCGCGGGTCCTTGGGGTCTGTGCCGAAGGCGTCGAGGTTCATCTTCAACGCCTTCGCGACACGTTGTTGCACGGTCATGTTCCGCAGATCCCGCAACTGGTGGTCCGCACGCCGCAGTTCCTCCGCGAAGAAGAGCAGGAAGTGGTAGCAGAACAGGTTGTTCGCCTTGAGCACGCTGAGGAACAGCCCCATGGGGATGTAGTTCACCGTGATCTCGGTGAGCGCCACGCCCGACGCGGAGTACACCAGGCTGTTGCCGATGCCACGGTGGCCCAGCACATCGCCATCCCCGGCCAGGCGTACGATGCGCGATGCGTCCTTGTTGAAGGAGACCTCCACCTTGGCCTTGCCATGCTCGATCATGAACATGTGCTCGGCGACCTGGCCCTGGCTGAAGATGGTCTCGCCTTTGCGGAATTCCATCACCCCGTTCCGCTCCCGCATCAGCTGGCGCCATTCGGGGGAGCAGTACTGCTCGATCAGCTCGTTCAGGCGTGCGAAGTCGCCTTCGGGGTTGCGTTGCTTGAAGGGCATGTTCGTGCGTCAAAGCTAGCGCGCTCACGATCCGCCCTACTCCCGCACGACCACGGTGCGGAGGTCGGCCCCTGCGCCGGAAAGCTGCAGCACATAGGCACCGGAGGGAAGGTCGCTGAGGTCGATGGAGCCCTGTCTCCCCGGGGGCAGCACTACGGCCCTTCGCAGCTTGCCGGTCATGTCGAAGAGCGCCGCACGGTCCACGGCGTGTTCGACGGTGAACCGCACCGTTGAGGTGGTCGGGCAGGGGTACACCTGCACGGGATCGTTCGCGCTCAGGCCCTCGATGGTCGTCGCCCCGTCCACCACGATGTATTGGGCCATCATCATGTTGTCCTCGTGCATCAGGTTGTGGCAGTGGTACATGAAGGGCCACCCGTCCGTGAGGTCGTCGAAGCGCATGATCACGCGCACGCTCGCGCCCGCATCCACCAGCACCACGTCCTTGGCGCCCTGCTCCCAAGCGGGCGGCGGCAGGCCATCGCGGTCCAGGATGTAGAACGAGCCCCCGTGGATGTGCATGGGGTGCGCCATGTTCGACACGTTCTCGATCTCCCAGATCTCGGTGGCGCCGAGCTGCACGGTGTCGTTGACCGTGGCCATGTCGAACATGAGCCCGTTGATGTAGAACATGCCCATGCCCACCATGCCGTTGCCGGAGAGCACCTTGGTGCGCGTGCGGGTGGCGCTGGCCTCGTCGTACGGCGTCACCGGCACCAGCGATGCGGGGATCGCCGTCACGGGAGCGGCGGTGGGGGCTGTCACCCGGATGCGCAGTACGGGGAAGTCGATGCCGTTGAGGGCGCTGGTCTCCCAGATGAGGTTGTTCGCACCGGGCACGGTGGCCGGCAGTTCGCTGCCGAAGCTCATCAGCAACAGGCTGTCGCCCTCCAGGCCCGTGAGGTCCAGCAGCACCTCGGCGCGTTCACCGTTGCTCAGCCACAGCCGGTCCAGCGTCACCGGTGCGTCGAGGAGTCCGCCGTCGCCCGCGATCATCACCAGGTCGTGCCCGTCCTCGAAGCCAAGCGGGTACACCCGCGCGTTGGAGCCGTTCAGCAGGCGCAGGCGCACCACCTGGGCCGGGCATTCGAGGTAGGGGCGGGGCGTGCCGTTCACCAGCACCGAATCGCCGTACGGCCCGAACACGAAGTTGCCGTTCGGCAGGAAGCGCCGGTCCTGCACCACCACGGGAAAGTCGTCCACGCCATAGCTGCGCGGCAGGTCCAGTGCTTCCTCCGTACTGTCCTGCACGATGATGAGGCCGGCGATGCCCTTGTTGGCCTGCTCGGCCGTGAGCTCGTGCGGGTGGGGATGGTACCAGTAGGTGCCGGCGGGGTTCTTCACCGCGTACTCCACGTTCCACACGTCGCCCGGTGCGATCTCACGGGGCGGTCCACCATCCATCGGTCCGGGCACGCGCAGGCCATGCCAATGCATGTTGGTGACCTGTGTCAGGTCGTTGTGCACGCGGAAGCGTGCGGTGTCGCCCGTGTGCAGGACCAGCGTGGGACCGAGGTACTCCGCGCTTGCGCCATAGGTGGCGGTGTTCAGGCCCGGGTAGAACTGATGGACGTGCTCGTCCACCACCAGGTCGAAGGTGTCCAGGTCCAGCGCGGGCGGAACGGCCAGCGGGTTGAAGGCCTGGCCGCAGGTGAGGACCGGGGCGAACAGCAGGGGCAGCAGCGCGTGGCGCATGGTCAGGGGTTGAGGCTCTTCTCCAGGGCGATGGCGCGCGGGAAGAGGATGTTGTTCTCCAGGTGGATGTGCAGGTGCAGGTCCGCCTCGAAGTCGCGCAGCATGGCCATGGCGGTGGCGTAGGTGGCGCAGCCGTCGGGCGGGTTCACGTACCCGTGGGTCAGCTCCGCGATCCGGCGGAAGCGGTCGCCTTCGGCATCGTGGTCGGCCATCATCAGGTGGACGGGGTTCTCCACGGTGCCGAAATGCGGGCGCTTGAGCGGCGCGCCCCCGTCGGCGGACCGCTCCAGCTGCCGGATGAAGGGGAACAGCACGAGCTCCTCCTTCTTCATGTGCATCGCCATGGCGCTGGCACAGCCCTGGAACGCTTCGGCGACCTCGAACAGCTCCGGATGGCGGTTGCCGTGCACATGGCACAGCTTGGTCAGGTACCGCTGCAGCACCGGGATGCTGTCCTCCACGTAGCGGTGGTGCACGCGCTCGATGTGGTCGGCCAGCTTCAGCAGGGACCAGGACCGGTGGTCCTCACGGGCCTTGGTGTCGCGGGCCAGTGCGTCGTTGATCTCGCGCTCCAGCGCCGCGGGAGCGATGCCTTTCCGCTGGCACACGTCCGCCACCGTCCGGCCGCCCTTGCAGCAGAAATCAATGCCGTGGGCGGTGAGCACGGAGGCTGCACGATGGTCTTCGGCAACGATGGAGCCGATGGTCTGTTCCGGGGTGAGGTGCATGGCGGCAAGTGCCCCGCACTGCGTTGGATTCCGCATCCGAGCGCGTACCGGGATCGGGGACCAAGGAACGGCCTGCGCCATTCCTCGACCATGATGGGCGTCATCGAACGAGGAAGCTCGATCCCTCCTTCAGACCCGTGGCGAGGTCGTGCACCGTGGTGTTCTGCAGCATGCGGCGGAGGTCCTCGCGCACCTGCAGGAAATGGTCGTGCATCGGGCAGGGGCGCCGTTCATCGCACTGGGGCAGGCCGAGCGCACAGCCGGTGTAGAGCGCGTCGCCATCAATGACCTTCACGATGTCGGCGAGCTTCACCGTGCGCGATAGGCGGGGTGGCATCACGAAGCCACCGCCGGGGCCTTTCGAGGACACGATGAGGCCGGCGTGGGACAGCTTCTGCAGCGTTTTGGCCGTGAAGGCCTCCGGTGATCCCGTGCGTTCGGCGATCACCTTCACATTGCAACGCTCGTTCTCCATGGAGGCGGTGGCCACGAGGATCGCGGCACGTATGGCGTATTCGCAGGCCTTGGAGAACATGGCGGAGCGCTGTAAAGCTACCGGGGGGCGCAGCTGACCTGCATCATGATCCAGGCGGTACGCGGCGGCAGGTGCGTGACCTTGGGCACGCTGCATGGGCCTTCCGGAACGTACCTTGCGCTCCCATTTCCCAACAATGCAGATCACCAAGAACGCGGTCGTCTCCTTCCACTACACCCTGAACGACCCCGAGGGCAATGTCCTCGATTCGAGCGATGGCCGCGAGGCCTTCGCCTACATCCATGGCATGGGCATGATCGTGCCCGGCCTGGAGCAGCAGCTGGAAGGCAAGACCGCCGGCACCAAGCTCAAGGCCGAGGTGGCCCCTGACCAGGGCTACGGCGAGGTGAACCCCGAACTGATGCAGAAGGTGCCCCTGGACCGCTTCGGTGGCCAGAACGTGGAGGCCGGCATGCAGTTCCAGACCCCGGACAACATGGTGTGGACCGTGGTGGAGGTGGCCGATGGCCACGCCATGCTCAACGGCAACCACCCCCTCGCCGGTGTCACCCTGCACTTCAACGTGGAGATCACCGACGTGCGCATGGCCACGGCCGATGAGCTCAGCCACGGTCACGTGCACGGCCCCGGCGGTCACCACCACTAAGCCCCTTACTGGCGGCGCATGCACCGCACCGCTTTCATGCTCCTGTTCTGGGCCTGCACCGCAATGGTGCGGGCCCAGACCGTTTCGGACACGGCCGTGCTGCGGTTCTCGGGATACGTGGACGTGTACTACGCCTACGATTTCGGGCACAGCGCCGACGATGAGCGGCCTCGATTCCTGTATCAGTACGACCGGCATAGTGAGGTGGACCTGAACCTGGGCATGGCCCGCGTAGACCTGATCCGCCATAACGTGCGCGCGGCCTTTGGGCTCATGGCAGGTACTTACGCTCAAGCCAACACCATCAACGAGCCCGATCTGCTTCAGAACATCTACGAGGCCCGTATTGGCATGAAGCTGAGCCGCACCCACGAGCTCTGGCTCGATGCCGGCGTGTTCAGCTCCCACATCGGCATGGAGAGCGCCATCGGCATTGACAACTGGACGCTCACGCGCAGCATCGTTGCAGAGAACTCGCCCTATTACGAAACAGGTGCCAAGGTCACTTGGACCATGTCCCCGCGGTGGGAGATCGCAGGTATGTTCCTCAACGGCTGGCAGCGCATGCGACGCGTGCAGAACAACATCCCCTGCTTCGGCACGCAGGTGCTGCACACCATGCCGCGCGGCATGAAGCTGAACTGGAGCACCTTCGCAGGCAGCGATACGCCCGACAGCCTTGGGCTCTACCGCGTGTTCAACAACTTCTGGTGGAGCTGGGAAGGAGCCAAGTGGGGTGTGCAGCTGTCAGGTGATCTCGGCGTGCAGGAGGCGTTGGGCGCGGATGGCTGGGATAGCTGGGGGGGTGTGGCCGGCATTTGCCGTAGAAGGCTGGGCGCCAAGTTGTCCGGTGTGCTAAGGGCCGAATACTACACGGATCCGGAGCAGGTGATCGTGCCTACCGGCACGCCGCATGGGCTCACCACCGTGGGTTACTCGCTGGGGTTGGACCTCAAGGTGATGGACGATGCGTTCGTGCGCCTGGAGGGTCGCACCTTCCACGGGGTGGATGCTGTTTTCGAGAGCATCAGTGGACCCGTAAAGGACAACACCTCCATCACGGTGAGCATGGCGGCACGTTTCTGAGGATACGTGCATGGTGCACGCACGTTCCCGGCGATGCACGAACAACGGATAACGGCTTACTTCTTCGGCTCCTCGGCCACCAGCACGAAGATGTCCTCGTCGGCGCGCTTGAACATGTAGCGCTCGCGGGCGAACTTCTCCAGCAGCGCGGCGTTGCTGTTGAGCTGGTCGATGCGCTCGCGCGTCACCTGGATCTGCCCGGCGTAGTAGGCGTGCTCCTCGCGCAGGTCGTGCAGCTGGCGGCGCAGCTTCCACGAGGTCCACAGGTCGTGGTCGTCGAAGAAGGCGATCCACGCCACGAAGAACAGGATGCCGGCACCATAGCGGTTGCGCAGGCGCCGGGGCACGAAGCGGAGCAGCTTCTCTTTCACCCCACGAAGGTGGGCAGGGTGAATGCCTGTGGATGGAGGTGGGAAGGGTAGGTGATCAACGATCGATCGTTCACTTCACGGTCGCCCTGCCTCACCCCAGGAACGGATACCCGTGCTCCGTCGGCGGCACGAAGGTCTCCTTGATGGTGCGGGGGCTCACCCAGCGGATGAGGTTGAGGTAGCTGCCGGCCTTGTCGTTGGTGCCGCTGCCGCGCGCTCCGCCAAAGGGCTGCTGGCCCACCACGGCTCCCGTGGGCTTGTCGTTGATGTAGAAGTTCCCCGCCGCGTGGCGCAGCACGTTCGTGGCCTGCACGATGCTCGCGCGGTCGTTGCTGATCACCGCACCGGTGAGCGCGTACTCGCCGGTGCTGTCCACCAGCTTCAGCGTGTCCGTCCACCGGTTGGCGCTGTACACATAGATGGTGAGCACGGGGCCGAAGATCTCCTCGCACATGGTCACGCTCTTCGGGTCCTTCGTTACGGCCACGGTGGGCTCGATGAAGTAGCCGTTCTTCTTGTCGTACTTGCCGCCGGCGATGATGGTGACGTTCTTCCGGTCCTTCTTGAGGCCATCGATGTAGGCGGCGATCTTGTCGAAGGCGCGCTCGTCGATCACGGCACCGATGAAGTTCTTGAAGTCGCGCGGGTCGCCCATCCTCATCTCGGCGAGGTCGGCGAGCAGTTCCTTCTTCACCTGGGGCCAGATGTTCTCGGGGATGTAGGCGCGGCTGGCAGCGCTGCACTTCTGTCCCTGGAACTCGAAGGCGCCGCGGCTGAGCGCGGTGGCCACCACCTTGGGGTCGGCCGTGGGGTGCGCGAGCACGAAGTCCTTGCCGCCCGTTTCGCCCACGATGCGCGGGTAGCTGCGGTACAGCGGCAGGTTGTTGCCGATGGTCTGCCAGATGTGGCGGAACACCTTGGTGCTGCCGGTGAAGTGGATGCCGGCGAAGTCCTTGTGCTTGAAGATGACCTCCCCTGCGGTGGGGCCGTCCACGTGAACGAGGTTGATGACCCCGCCCGGCAGCCCGGCGGCGTTGAAGATCTCCATGATCACTTGGGCGCTGTACGCCTGGGTGTCGGCGCACTTCCACACCACGGTGTTGCCCATGAGGGCGCAGCTGGCAGGCAGGTTGCCGGCGATGGCGGTGAAGTTGAAGGGGGTGAGGGCGAAGACGAATCCCTCGAGCGCGCGGTACTCCAGCCGGTTCCACACGCCGGGGGAGCTGATGGGCTGGTCGTTGTAGATCTGCTGCGCGTAGGCCACGTTGAAGCGGAGGAAGTCGGCGAACTCGCAGGCGCTGTCGATCTCGGCCTGGAAGGCGTTCTTGCCCTGGCCCAGCATGGTGCTGGCGTTGATGGCGGCGCGGTAGGGCCCGCTGATGAGCTCGGCGGCCTTCAGGAAGATGGCGGCGCGCTCCTCGAAGGGCATGTTCTCCCAGTCGCGCTTGGCCTTCAGGGCGGCGTCGATGGCGGCGCGCACGTGCTTCGCATCGCCGAAGTGGGCCATGCCCAGCTTGTGCGCGTGCTTGTGCGGCGGGCTCATCTTGCGCATGTCCTTGGTGAGCACGGCCTTGCCGCCGATCCACATGGGCGCGTCGATGGTGGTCTTCAGGCGGCGGTCCATCTCGGCCTGCAGCGCGGCGCGCTCGGGTGTGCCCGGGGCGTAGCTGAGGACGGGTTCGTTCTTGGGGACGGGAACGTGGAAGGTGGCGTTGCTCATGGCCTTGGTTGGCTTGGGCGGCGAAGATACCGGGGGCGGTGGCACGGCGCACGTGAGCAGTATCACAGGCCCGGATCGCCGATCTTGGAGGCGATGATCTTCCAGGCGGCCCTGCTGATCGTGCTGCTGGTGCAGCTCTCCGAGGACCTGCGCATCACCCGCCGCCTGGCGGGCGACCGCGCCGCCTTCCTGCGCACACCCCTGGTGCGCAGCCTGCTGGTGTGCGTGGGGGCGATCGTGCTGGGGCGCACCCTGCTCGATACCGGCGTGGGCGCCGGCGTGCTGGGCCGGGGCAAGGCCATGCTATTCGTGCTCAGCACCGTGGCCTCCTTCGGCATCTCCTTCCTGTGGTACCGCTACCTCACCTGGCTCGACATGTTCGAGCGCGAGCGCCGCCGCTACATCCTGCTCACCTTCTTCCTGGCCTGCGCGAGCACCCTGCTGGTGTTCCCCGCCTCGGACCTCATTCACCGCCATACGCCGCTGGTGCTCGACGGCACCGCCTGGAACGATTGGTGGTACAGCACGCTGGCCATCGGGCTGGTGGAGGAGACCGCGAAGCTGCTGCCCTACCTCGTGATGCTGCGTGCCACCCGGCAGGTGAACGAGCCCTTCGATCATCTGCTGTACGGCTCGGTGAGCGCCCTGGGCTTCGCCTTCATGGAGAACGTGCTCTACCTGGAGGGCAGCGGCATGCACAGCTTCACCGGCCGCGCCTTCACCAGCAGCGTGTCGCACATGTTCGACACCTCCATCATCTGCTACGGTGTGGCGCTGGCCGTGCGGCAGGGGCGGCCGGTGTGGCCACGCCTGCTCGGGCTGCTGGGCCTGGCGGCGCTGGCGCACGGCTTCTACGACTTCTGGCTGCTGTCCCCAGGCCGGCCCGCCATCCTGACCTTCTTCTTCTACCTCGGCACCCTGCACCTGTGGGTGGTGATGAAGACCAACCTGGTGAACATCTCGCCGCACTACTTCGCCGGGGCGCTGGCCGCCAACCGCACCATCCGCTACCGCATCCTCTCCGGCTTCGTGGTGCTCTATGCGCTGGTGGCGGTGCTGGTGCAGCTGCGCGCCGGCAACGCCGAGGCCTGGCGCTTCGCGAAGGGCAATGCGTTCGACATGGCGGGCACGCTGGTGCTGCTCACCATGACGTTCAGCAGCTTCACCTTCATACGCGGCCACGTGGCCCCGCTGCGCGTGCCGCTCGACCTGCGGAAGTGGTTCCTGCCGCGGTACGAGGAGGGTGCCGACCTCAGCGGGCAGCGCATCACCCTGCGCCTCACCGAACGGGGCGCGCCCACCGACCAGGAGACCTTCCTGGCGCCGCACCTGCCGCTGGAGGGCGTGCTCGTGGAGCGGATCGCCTTCGGTGAAGAGAAGGACTGGTTCATGTTCGTGCCCGACCGGGCGATCCCGCTCGGCGCCAAGTACGTGCCCGACCGTTTCCTGGTGAACCTCCATAAGGACCACGACATGCTCTCGTTCGACCGCTATGCGCTCATGCGCATGCGCGCCCTCAAGGCGCCGCTGGACCTCTCGGTGGCACGCGTGTCGGCGGATGGGGCCTCGAAGTCGTTCTTCCGGGTGTATGCGCGAAGGCTGGTGCCGCACCGCGGTGCCACCGCCTGAGCAAGGGTCCTCAGGGATTGCAGTTCGCACAGTGCATGGGGGCCTCCGCCATGCGCCCATCGGGCCGGGGCTCGAGCACCGTGTGGCCACAGGCCTCGCAGCGCCGCTTGTAGGCACGAACGCCCTCGGTGGGCATGCCGCAAAGGCCGCAGGGCAGGCCGGGCACCACCTCTGCCACCGTGAAGTGCAGTTCGCCGCACGCAGGGCAGGGGTTGGCCAGCTCGCGGGCGAAGCGCTCGGCCGTGGTGCGGATCACGCCCATGCGTGTGGGGTTCATCATGGCCCGCAGGTCGCTCTCCACCCACACGGCGCCGTGCCGCTCGATGACCTTGGCGGCAGCGTCCTCCAGTGCGGCGCCATCGGCCAGGCCCTTCACCACCGCATCGCCGGCGCGCCAATGCGCGTGGGGCTTGAGCACCAGTCCGTGCGAGGGAAAACGCATGCGCTGCGCGAAGGCGCGTACTTCGGCGAGGGTGGCGCACGACGCACCGCCGGCCACCGTTTCCAGCGCCACGTGCCGGTGCGCCCAGCTGCGCCCATCGCGTGCGTCATAGAGCACCAGCCACTCCTCGTCGCAGGTGATGAAGGGGGCGGGCGGGTAGGGCACGAACGAGCCTTCGCTGGCGATCACCAGTGCGTGCCCGCTGTGTTCGGCGCCGTGCTTGGCCTTATGCAGGGCCGCGGTGCGCGGGTCGGTGCCGCGCAGCACCTCACCGCTGAAGGCGCCGAAGCGGTCGGTATCGAGGTCGGGGATGGCGATGCACGCGGCGAGGGGTAGCTGCTGGAGCATGGCGGGGCCGATGGCCTCCTCCTTGCCATGCATGGTGGCCACGGCCAGGGTGCGGCCGGCGAAGCGTTGCTGCAGCGCGCTCATCGTCAGCCGGCCTGGATTATGGCGAGGTAGAGGGGCATGCCCAGGGTGATGTTGAGCGGGAAGGTGACGCCCAGCGCCATGGGGATGTAGAGGCCGGGGTCGGCCTTGGGTGCGGCCAGGCGCATGGCCGCCGGCACCGCGATGTAGCTCGCGCTGGCCGCGAGCGTGGCGAACATGAACCGGTCGCCGATGTCAGGGGTCACCGCCCCGCTCAGCCAGGCCACGGTGCACCCGTTGACCAGGGGCAGCACCAGGCCCATGGCGCTCACGTAGCCGCCGTACTTGCGGAAGGCGCCGAAGCGCGCGGCCGTCACCATGCCCATCTCCAGCAGGAAGATGGCCAGGAAACCCTTGAAGATGTCGGTGGTGAAGGGCTTGATGCCCTCGGCCTGTTTCGCATCGGCCACCAGGCCGATGAGCAGGCTGCCGATGAGCATGAGCACGCTGGCGTTGGTGAAGGAGTGCTTCAGCATGTGTCCGAGCGTGGGGCGTTCGGTGCTCTCCTTGTCGAAGCGCATGAGCAGCACCATGCCCACGATGATCGCGGGGCTCTCCATGAGGGCCATGATGGCCACCATGTGGCCGCTGAACGGCAGGGCCTTCGCCTCGAGGTAGCTGCTGGCCGCCACGAAGGTCACGGCGCTCACCGAGCCGTACGCGGCCGCCACGGCGCCGGCGTTCTGCACGCCCAGCTTGCGGCGGAGCAGGAAGAAGGCGTAGAAGGGGATGGCCGAGCTGATCGCCATGCCGAAGAGCAGCTCCTTGCTCACCTGCCAGTTGATGTGCTCGTGCGCCAGTTCCTGCCCGCCCTTGAAGCCGATGCTGAAGAGCAGGTAGAGCGAGATGAACTTGATGGTGGTGGGCGG
>JAEUSV010000075.1 GCA_016788485.1 Flavobacteriales bacterium | reverse complement strand
CGCGAAGACCTGGTACGAGCAGATGCTCGCCAGGATGAAGCCCGAGGAGAAGGAGAAGTACAAGGCCGACCAGGAGGAGGCGCTCAACTACATGGGCCTGTTCTTCCTGTACAGCAAGGAGGCCCGCGACCTGCCCAAGGCGAAGTGCTACTTCGAAAAGGTGAAGGCGCTCAATGCGGGCACCAGCATCACCAAGCAGGTCACCGAGGTCATGCTGCAGACCAAGGAGCTGAAGGACGTGGCTCCGGGCAGTTGCGAATGACCGCTCGGGCTTCGCGCCCGGTGGTGGAGTGAATACCTGAGCAGGGTCCCCGCGGGGACCCTGCCTCGTTCTCAGTGGGGCCGGTCCGCTACTTTCACGCCATGCTGTCCCGCAACAACCGCCTCACGCTCTACATCCTCCTGGCCATGGCCCTCGGCATCGCGGTGGGCTATGGGATGAACCTCAACATGGAGGAGGCCGCGCGGAAGGGCGTGGCGGACAACCTCAAGATCCTCACCGACATCTTTCTGCGTTTGGTGAAGATGATCATCGCGCCGTTGGTCTTCAGCACGCTGGTGGTGGGCATCGCCAAGCTGGGCGACATGAAGACCGTGGGGCGCGTGGGCGGCCGGGCACTGCTGTGGTTCATGTCGGCCTCGCTCATCAGCCTGCTGCTGGGCATGGTGCTGGTGAACCTGCTCGAGCCCGGTGTGGGCCTGAAGCTCACGGCCTCCGGCGATGCCAGCGACGTGATCGGCAAGACCCAGGGCTTCACCCTGAAGCAGTTCATCGAGCACGTCTTCCCCAAGAGCATCATCGAGGCCATGGCGGTGAACGAGGTGCTCCAGATCGTGGTCTTCAGCATCTTCTTCGGCGTGGCCTGCGCCAGCATCGGCGACTACGCCAAGCCCGTGGTGTACCTGCTGGAGAGCGTGGCCCACGTGATCCTGAAGATGGTCACCTACGTCATGAACTTCGCCCCGCTCGGCGTGTTCGGCGCGGTGGCCGCGGTGATCGCCATCCACGGGCTCGGGGTGCTCAGCACCTACGCCATCTACATCGGCCAGTTCTACCTCGGGCTCGCCGTGCTGTGGGCCCTCCTGCTCGGTGCGGGCTTCCTCTTCCTCGGCCAGCGCATGAAAGAGCTCATGCGCCGCATCCTCCAGCCCATCACCATCGCCTTCAGCACCACCAGCTCCGAGGCCGTGATGCCCAAGCTCATGGAGGAGCTGGAGCGCTTCGGCTGCAAGGACAAGGTGGTGAGCTTCGTACTGCCCCTGGGCTACAGCTTCAACCTCGATGGCAGCATGATGTACATGACCTTCGCCAGCCTCTTCATCGCGCAGGTCTACGGCATCCACCTTGATGTGGGCACGCAGATCACCATGCTGCTCACGCTCATGCTCACCAGCAAAGGCATCGCCGGGGTGCCGCGCGCATCACTCGTCGTGGTGGCCGCCACCCTGGGCATGTTCGGCGTACCGGTGGAGGGCATCGCCCTCATTCTGCCCATCGACCACTTCTGCGACATGGGCCGTAGCGCCACCAACGTGGTGGGCAACGCCATCGCCACCAGCGTGGTGAGCAAGTGGGAAGGTGAACTAGGGCATTGAGCAGGTCCGCCTTCGCTGAGGCTTCGGCGGAGGAACTGGGAAGGGGAGCTGGGGCACTGATCGCCGCGCAGAGGCGTTGATGTGAAGATGCGCAACGTACTTCTCCACTTACTTCTTTCGTGCACTTCAGGACAGGCTCAAGTCTTCAGTTCTAAGGCCGAGGTCTCACCAGAAGGGACTCTGACACACGTTAGCGTTCTCCACTGCGACACAACGGTGGAATTCGCAAGGATCTTCGGCCCGGACCCCGAGGGCGCAGAGCTCTACTTCCATCCGAATGGAAATGCGCGACTAGCCGTCATTTCCACATTGGATTCGCGGGACCGGATTCGCATGGAGTGGTACGCCAATGGACTGCGGGAATCGGAACGTGTGGAACGCGGCGAAGGCGGTCGAGGGTATGCTAAGTACTGGTACGACGACGGTCAACTAAGGCTTTGGGCTGAGCTCGTGAACGGTAAACCACATGGACGGGTGCGGGAATGGTCGCCAGGGGGTAACTTGATCCGGGACGAAGTATACCGGAATGGCGAACTGAGAAAGGCCAGGATCCGCGGCCCGAAGCTCTGATCAGCCCACCAGCACCGGCCACAGGGCGAAGGCCACCACGGCCACGCCGCAGGCGCTCACCACCAGCCAGTTGATGGGGCTCACCACCAGCACCGGGGTCTCCTCGGCAGGGGTGAAGGCCTCGCGGATCACCAGCACGTAGTAGTAGATGCCCACCAGGGCCATGAACACGGCGAACACGGCCGTCTTGATGAAGCCGGCGCCGATGGCCAGCATGAAGACCTGGTACTTCGCCACGAAGCCGGCCGTGAGCGGGATGCCCGCGAGCGACAGCAGCAGAAGCATGGTCACCAGCGCCAGCCAGGGGTTCGCGCGGAAGAGCCCGCGGAAGATCACGATGGCCTCGTTGCCGTTGGCCGCGCGTTTCGCCAGCGTGAGCACGATGAAGAGGCCCACCGTGGCCAGCGCGTAGGTGAAGGTGTAGTAGAAGAGCGTGCTCCAGCTCATGGCGCTGTTCGCCAGAACCGCCATCAGCAGGAAGCCGGTGTGCGCGATGCTGCTGTACGCCATCAGGCGCTTGAACTGGCTCTGGCGCATGGCCACCACGTTGCCCAGGAAGAGCGTGAGGATGGTGATGACCAGCAGGGTGTCGCTCAGTGCCGGTGGCATGGCCGTCATCTGCAGGAAGCGGTAGAAGCCGGCGAAGGCGGCGGTCTTCACCACCGTGGCCATGAAGGCAGTGACCAGCGTGGGAGCACCTTCGTACACGTCGGGGCTCCAGAAGTGGAAGGGCACGGCGCCCACCTTGAAGGAGAGCGCGATGCTCACGAAGAAGGCGCCCAGCAGGAACAGCACGTTGTTCGGCGCCGCCTGCACCTTCTGGCCGATCACCGCGAGGTCGAACGAGGCGGTGACCCCGTAGATCAGCGCGATGCCCATGAGGAAGAAGGCCGTGGCGAAGGAGCCGAGCAGGAAGTACTTGAAGCTGGCCTCGCTGCTGCGGTAGCTGCGCTTCTTGCCGCCCGCAAGGATGTACAGCGGGATGCTCAGGATCTCGATGCCCAGGAAGAGCATCAGCAGGTTGGTGTAGCTGGTGAGGATAAGCGCGCCGGTCAGGGAGAACACCATCAGCGCATAGTGCTCGGCCACGTTCTCCTCCATGCGCCGGTAGTAGTCGATGCCGAACAGGAAGAGCAGCACCGTCACTGCGATCATCGCGCAGTTGAACAGGGTGCTCATCTGGTCGAACTTGAGCATCGTGGGGAACTCCATCAGGCCGGGGTTCCAGCCGGTCCAGCTCATCACGCCGGCGGCGACCAGGCCCACGATGGCGGTGGGGGCGAGGATGGACTTGTTGCCGGAAAGGCCGAGGTAGAGCAGCACCACGCCCAGCACGGAGGTCAGGATCAGCGCGCTCATCTCAGTTCAGGGCGGTGAGGGTGGACAGCATCTGTTGCACGGGACCGTTCACGAGGTCGAGGATCGGGGCCGGGTACAAGCCGAGCACCAGGGTGATGGCGATCAGCGGTACGAGGTAGAGGTGGTCGTTACGGCCGGCGTCCGGCATCTCCATCTTCCACCGGTCAGGACCCAGCATGGCGCGTTGGTAGGCGTACAGCATGTACACCGCGCCCAGGATGATCGTGGCCACTGCGGCGAAGGCCATCCAGCCGTCCACCTGCCACAGGCCGTTGAACATGAGCCACTCGCCCACGAAGCTCTGCGTGAGCGGGAGCGCCACGGCGTTGATCATCACCAGGAAGAAGAGGGCCGCCAGTCGCGGGGCCTTGCCCTTGAGGCCGCCCATGGCGCCCAGCTCGCTGGTGCCGGTGCGCTCCTTCAGGGCGCCCACGATGTAGAGCATGCTCACCACCAGCACCGCGTGCGCGAACGACTGGTAGAGCGCGCCGCCCGTGCCGTACACGTTCCAGGCGAACAGGCCGGCGCACAGCAGGCCCACGTGGCTCAGGGAACTGTAGGCCACCAGGCGCTTCAGGTCCTGCTGGCGGAAGGCGATGATGCCGGCGTACAGCGCACCGATGATGCTGAGCCAGATCACCGTGTCGCGCCAGTGCTCCACGCCGAACGGCACGATGGGGAACACGAACTTGAGCACGCCGTACAGGCCCATCTTCAGCATCACCCCGCCCAGCACCATCGTGCCCTGCAGCGGGGCCATGGTGTAGGTGTCGGGCTGCCAGCTGTGGAAGGGGAAGATGGGTAGCTTGATCGCGAAGGCAAGGAAGAGCGCCCAGAAGAGCCACACCTGCGTGTCGGCCGGGATGCGCAGCGCATGCAGCACCGCGAAGTCGGCGCTGATCGGCGCGGTCTGCGTCACGCAGTACGCCAGGCCGAACAGCAGCATCAGGCCGCCCAGCAGCGTGTAGATGAAGAAGCGCACGGTGATGGCCCGGCGACGCTCACCGCCCCAGTACAGCAGCAGGAAGAACACCGGCACCAGGCTCAGCTCGTAGAAGATGTAGAACAGGAAGGCGTTCTGCGCGGTGAACACGCCGAACAGGAAGCTCTGCGTGAACAGCAGCAGGGCGTTCACCATGCTGGGGTGCTGCAGGTTCTGCCGGTAGCCCGCGGCGATGATGAAGGGGAAGACCAGCGCGGTGAGCAGCAGCATCAGCAAGCTCACACCGTCGTAGCCCAGCGAGAAGGTGAGGCCGAGCGTCGGGGCCCAGTCGAATTTGACCGGCACCCAGGTCTGGCCGGGCACGTACGACCACCAGATCAGCGCCACCAGCCCCAGGCTGGCGATCGTGCTGCCCAGCGCGATGTGCCGCGCGGTGTTCGTGGGGCGCGCGAGCATGAGCGCCAGCGCGGTGAGGAAGGGGATCAGAAGGAGGGCGAGCAGCACCATCTCAGCGGCCGTAGAGGGTCATCAGAAGGAACACGACGATGCCCGCCACCATGGCGAACAGGTAGAAGCTCATGTTGCCGGTCTGCGCCAGGCGCAGCACCTGGCCTGCACGCTGCGTCAGGCGGCCTGCGCCGTTCATCAGCGGCACCATCACCCAGCCTTCGCCCACACGGTGGAACATGGTGCTGAGCCAGCCGTAGGGCTTCTCGAACAGGCGCTCGTACAGTTCGTCGAGGTACCACTTGCGGGCCAGCAGTCGCGGCAGGAAGGGCAGCTCGTCCGCCTCGGGGTCGAGCGTGGCCTTCTTCGCGAAGCGGCCGTGCGCCAGCGCGATCACCAGGACCACGAGCGCCGTGCTCAGGCCCATCAGCATCCACTCGGTGCTCGCCTCCAGGTGCAGGCGCTCCGCGCCGATGCCGTCGGCCGCATGCGCCAGGAAGTGCTTCATGGGCTCATGGCCGCCGAACACATGGGGCAGGTTCAGCAGGCCGCCCACCACGCTCAGCACGGCGAGCACCAGCAGGGGCACGGTCATCACCGCAGGGCTCTCGTGCGGATGCTTGTCGCCGCGGTACGCGCCCCAGAAGGTGAGGAAGTACAGGCGGAACATGTAGAAGGTGGTGATGAGCGCACCGCCCAGCAGCAACGCGTACAGCACGGGGCTGCGGTCGAAGGCGTTGGCCAGGATCGCGTCCTTGCTGAAGAAGCCGCTGAAGGGCGGGATGCCCGCGATGGCGAGCGTGCCCAGCAGGAAGGTGAGGTGCGTGACCTTGATCGCGCCCTTCAGCCCGCCCATGCGGCGGATGTCCTGCTCGCCGCCGAGCGCGTGGATCACGCTGCCCGCGCCCAGGAACAGGAGCGCCTTGAAGAACGCGTGGGTGGTGACGTGGAACATGCCCGCACTGTAGGCGCCCAGGCCGAGCGCCACGAACATGTAGCCCAGCTGGCTCACCGTGGAGTAGGCGAGCACCTTCTTGATGTCGTTCTGGAACACCCCGATGGTGGCGGCCACCAGCGCGGTCACCAGGCCGGTGTACAGCACCACGTCCTGCGTGAACGGCGCGAGCTCGAACAGCACGCTGCTGCGTACGATCAGGTAGATGCCCGCGGTGACCATGGTGGCGGCGTGGATCAGCGCGCTCACCGGCGTGGGGCCGGCCATGGCGTCGGGCAGCCAGGTGAAGAGGGGCAGCTGCGCGCTCTTGCCGATGGCGCCCACGAAGAGCAGCAGGGTGATGCCCGTGAGCACGTCGGGGCCCAGGCCGGCCACGCGGTCGAACACCTCGGTGAAGGTGAGCGAGCCGGTGACGTTGAACAGCCAGGCGAGGCCGAGCACGAAGCCCAGGTCGCCGATGCGGTTCATCACGAAGGCCTTGCGCGCCGCGTAGTTGTAGGCGGGGTTCGTGTACCAGAAGCCGATGAGCAGGTAGCTGCACAGGCCCACGCCCTCCCAGCCGATGAAGGTGATGGCGTAGTTGGCGCCCATCACCAGCAGCAGCATGGCGAAGGTGAACAGGTTGAGCAGCGCGAAGAAGGTGCTCACCCGCGCGTCGTCGTGCATGTACCCGATGGAGTACAGGTGGATGAGCGTGCCCACCCCGGTCACGATCAGCATCATGGTCAGGCTCAGCGCGTCCACCTGGAAGGCGAACGGGATGTGCATCCCGCCGATGTCGATCCAGTTGAAGAGGTGCGCCGTGTACGGACCGGCGGCGGGGTCGTGCCCGAGGAAGAGCATCACGCTCAACGCGAAGGCCGAGCCGATGGCCAGGGTGCCCAGCAGGCCCGCGCTGTTGCCCTTCAGGGAGCGGCGCAGTGCGGCGATGACGATGGCGCCCAGCAGCGGAAGGCCGGGGACCAGGGCGGCGAGGATCGTGGTGTTCATCCTTTCAACCGGTTCAATTGGTTGATGTCCACGCTGTCCACATTGCGCTTCATCATCACCAGGATGGCCAGGCCCACGGTGACCTCGGCGGCCGCCACGAGCATGGTGAAGAACACGAACACCTGTCCGCCCGGATCGCTGTGGTGCGCGCTGAAGGCGGTGAGCAGCAGGTTCACGCTGTTGAACATGAGCTCCAGGCACATCAGGATGATGATGGTGTTCCGGCGGAACAGCGCACCGGTGAGCCCGATGCTGAACAGGATGAAGCTGAGGGCCACGTAGTGCTCCAGCGGCACCTGGCGGATGGCGGTGACCACGGGTTCCATCAGGCGGCGACCTTTTCTTTTTTACCGAGCATCAAGGCGCCCACCATGGCGCTGAGGAAGAGCACGCTGCTCACCTCGAAGGGCAGCAGGAAGTCCTTGAAGAGGGCCATGCCCACGTGGCTCACCAGGCCCACCGAGGCGTCGGCGGGATTGGCCGCCGCGATCTCCACTCCCTGGCGCGTGGCGGCCAGCAGGGTCAGCAGGAACACGCCGCCCGCCACCACCGCGGCGATGCGCGTCAGCAGCGTCTTCTGCGGCTCGGTGCTGTTGTTCAGGTTCAGCAGCATGATCACGAAGAGGAAGAGCACCATGATGGCGCCCGTGTACACGATCACCTGCACCATGGCCAGGAACTGCGCGTTGAGCAGGATGTAGTGGCCCGCGATGCTCAGGAAGCACACGATCAGGGCGATCACGCTGTTCACGGGGTTGCGCGCGGTGACCACGAACAGCCCGCTGAGCACGCTGATCGCGGCGAAGAGGTAGAAGAGGTACTGCATCCGGTGAAGTTCCCCGCTCAGCGGTTGTGCGAATATTGGCGTTGCTCCTTGAACTTGAGCACCTCGGGCGTCTGCCGCTTGCTCACGTCGATGCGCTTGCTCTTCTCCATGGGCTCCACCAGCTCGTTCTTGCCGAACACGAAGGGCTTGCGCAGGTAGTCGGCCTCCACGATGCGGTCGGTGAGGAAGATGGCCTCCTTGGGGCAGGCGTCCTCGCAGTCGCCGCAGTAGATGCAGCGCAGCATGTTGATCTCGTACACCGCGGCGTACTTCTCCTCGCGGTACAGGTTCTCCTCGCCTTTCCTCCGTTCGGCGGCCACCATGGTGATGGCCTCGGCCGGACAGGCCACCGCGCACAGTCCGCAGGCGGTGCAGCGCTCACGGCCCTGCTCGTCGCGCTTCAGCACGTGGTGCCCGCGGTACACCGCGCTGCGCGGACGCTCCTGCTCGGGGTACTTCACCGTGGCCTTGCGCGGCGTGAGGAAGTGCTTGAGCGTGATGGACATGCCCTTGAGGATCGCGGGCAGGTAGATGCGCTCCAGGAGCGTCATCTTCTTGTCGCTCACCACCTGGGAGCGCTTGGTGAGAGGTTGGAACGTCGTGCTCATAGCTTCACGTTGCCGTTGAACACCATGTAACCGCCGGTGATCAGGATGTTGAGGATCGCCAGCGGGATCAGCTTCTTCCAGCCGAGGTTCATCAGTTGGTCGTAGCGGAAGCGCGGCAAGGTCCAGCGGATCCACATGAACAGGAAGATGAAGAAGGTGATCTTCACGAACAGGGCCGCCGTGCCGAGGATCGTGATCAGGTTGCTGTCCATGCCTTTCTGGTCCAGGAAGGGGATGTCATAGCCGCCGAAGTAGAGCGTGCTGATCACCGCGCTGCTGATGAACATGTTCACGTACTCGGCGAAGAGGTAGAAGCCGAGCTTCATGCTGCTGAACTCGGTGTGGTAGCCGCCCACCAGCTCGGTCTCGCATTCGGGCAGGTCGAAGGGCGCGCGGTTGCACTCGGCGAAGGCGCAGGTGATGAAGAGCAGCACGCCCAGCGGCTGCACGGCCACGTTCCACAGCCCGTCGAGCTGGCCGTCCACGATGCCGCTCATGCTCAGGGTGCCCGTGGTCATGATCAACGCCACCAGGCTCATGCCCATGGCCAGCTCGTAGCTGATCATCTGGCTGCTCGCGCGGATGGCCCCGTACAGCGCGTACTTGTTGTTGCTGGCCCAGCCGCCGAGCATGATGCCGTACACGCCGATGCTCACCATGGCGAAGACATAGAGGATCCCGATCCCGGGGTCGGCGGCCTGCAGGCTGAAGGTTGCGTCGCCGAAGGTGAGCGTGCCTCCCCAGGGGATCACCACGCCTGTGAGCAGCGCTGTGGTCATGGCGATGGCGGGGCCCAGGAAGTAGAGCTTGCGGTTGGCCGTGCTTGGGATGAAGTCCTCCTTCATGAACATCTTCACCCCGTCGGCGATGGGCTGCAGCAGGCCGAAGGGCCCGGCGCGGTCCGGACCGATGCGGTCCTGCATGAAGGCGGCCACCTTGCGCTCGGCATAGGTCTCGTACGCCGCCACCCCGAGGGTGACGAGCAGCATGATGACCAGGAAGATGAAGGTCGCGAGCATCAGCGGTCGTGGATGTTGAAGGGTTCGATCCGGGGCGCGTCGGGCGCTGCCTTGTCCAGCAGCTTCTGCTGCACCTTGCGCTCGTAGTGGCCCTGGCTGATCACGCTGTGGCGGTCGATCTTCCGCGGGCCTTCGATCGTCCACGCCGCCTTGTCCTTCTTCTCGAAGCGGCAGGTGTTGCAGATGAAGCTCTCCAGCTCGCCCCACTGGTCCTTGCGACCGGTGACGCGCAGCACCTCCTCACCCTTCATCCACAGCACCACCTGGCCGCTGCACTTGGGGTTGTCGCAGTGGCGGTGCGCATCGAGCGGGTTGGTGAACCACACGCGGCTGGCGAAGCGGAAGGTGCGGTCGGTGAGCGCGCCCACGGGGCACACATCGATCATGTTGCCGCTCATGTCGTTCTCCACCGCCTGCTGTACATAGGTGCTGATCTCGGCCACGTCGCCGCGGTTGATCACCCCGTGCAGGCGGCCGTCGGTGAGCTGCTCGCCCACCTTCACGCACCGGTAGCACAGGATGCAGCGGGTCATGTGCAGCTTGATCGTGTCGCCGATGTCGATCGGATCGAAGGTGCGGCGCTCGAACTGGTAGCGGCTGCTGCTGAGGCCGTGCTCGTAGCCCAGGTCCTGCAGGTGGCACTCGCCGGCCTGGTCGCAGATCGGGCAGTCCAGCGGGTGGTTGATCAGCAGGAACTCGGTGACGCCC
>JAEUSV010000117.1 GCA_016788485.1 Flavobacteriales bacterium | reverse complement strand
CTACCTGCACTTCAAGGACAAGGCCGCCATCTTCCTGGCCTTGCACACCGAGGCCTTCCAGCAGATGGGCGTGCGCATGAACGCCCTGGCCGACGTGGGCGACCCCATGGAGCGGCTGAAGGCCATGGGCCGCGTGTACATCCACTTCGCCATGGAGAACCCGGGGCTGTACGACCTCATGTTCATCATGGAGGCGCCCATGGACGCGCTGCAGGATTGCGCCACCCCCATCTGGCAGGAGGGGCAGGGCGTGTTCGACGGGCTGAAGGCCACCGTGGCGCAGTGCATGGCCACGGGCAGGATGCCCAAGGGCGACCCCGAAGTGATGAGCTTCACCATCTGGAGCACCGTGCACGGCATGGCCGCCCTGCACGTGCGCGACCGCTGCTACAAGGTGATGAGCGAGGCCAACCGCGAGCGCATCCTCGAGCTCGGGCTGGAGCAGTTCATCGGCTGGCTGGAAGGCCTTGGCCGAAAGTGACCTTTTTTTTCAGAATCACTTAACACCGTAAACCAACAAGCGCCATGAACCGATCCCTCACCGCCGGTGCGCTGCTGGTGATCCCCTTCGCGCTCCCTGCGCAGACCGTGCTCGACGGCTACATCGCCGAAGGGCTCCAGCACAACATCGTGGTGCAACAGCGCACCATCGCGCTCGACCAGGCCATGCTGGGGCTGAAGGACGCGCGCTCCCTCTTCCTGCCCAGCGCCAACCTCAGCGGCAGCTACCTCAGTGGCGAAGGGGGGCGCTTCCTTGACCTTCCCATCGGCGACCTGGTGAACCCGGTGTACCGGACGCTCAACCAGTTCCTCGGCAGCCAGGCCTTTCCTGAAGTGGACAACGTGCGGGGCTTCTT
The DNA here is from genome assembly GCA_016788485.1 of Flavobacteriales bacterium. Lineage (GTDB taxonomy): Bacteria > Bacteroidota > Bacteroidia > Flavobacteriales_F > PHOS-HE28 > PHOS-HE28. Next base: position 12,071 of record JAEUSV010000117.1, on the reverse strand, counting down.
CAACCCCAACAACTACTACGACGCCCACGTGCGCGCCAGCATGCCCCTGGTGAACACCGACCTCTTCCACAACAAGCGCATCCAACAGGACCAGGTGAAGCTGAAGGACCAGGAGGTCGACATCTACCGCCGGCAGTTGGTGAAGGAGATCAAGCAGGCCTACTACCAGGTGCTGCTGGCCGATGCCGGGGTGCGCACCTACACGAGCGCGCTGGAGCTCCTGGAGCGCAACGTGGCCGTGAGCGAGTCGCTCGAGCGCAACGGCAAGGGCGTGCCCGCGCAGGTGCTGCGGAGCCGCAGCGAGCGCGAACGCATCCGCACGCAGCTCGTGGCCGCCCAGGCGCAGGGCGCCAACGCGCGCCGCTACTTCAACTTCCTGCTCAACAGGCCGCTCGACAGCCCGGTGGACACGCAGTACGACGTGCGCGCGGCCCTGTCGGACACCGCTCGCTTCAACACCGTCGACATCAGCCGGCGCGAGGAGCTCGCCGCGCTACGCACCGTGGTGGACCTGCGCACCAGCCAGTACAAGCTCGCCGACCAGTACTGGGTGCCGAAGCTGGGCACCTTCGTGGACCTGGGCTACCAGGGCATCGACTGGAGCACCGACAGCGATGCCGACTACTACCTGTTCGGCGTGACGCTGGACGTGCCCGTGTTCAACGGCCTGCGCAACCGCACCAAGCGTCAGCGCGCCCTGCTCGACGTGCGCAGCGCCGAGCTCGACCAGGTGCAGGTGACCAACCAGCTGCAGCTCGGCGCCGACGTGGCCCGCAACGACCTCAGCGCCGCCCTGAGCGCCATGCGCAGCGCCACCGCCCAGGAGGAGAGCGCGCGCAGCTACTTCCACCTGATCGACACCGGCTACCGCGAAGGCGTGAACACCCTGATCGAGTACATCGACGGCCGCAACCAGCTCACCACCTCCGAGGTGCAGCTGCAGGCCGCCTACTACACCACCCTGCAACGGCTGGCCGAACTGGAGCGCGCCACCGCCACCTATCCCCTGCCCTGATCCATGCGACACCTCCTCCCCCTCCTCCTCCCCGCCGCCCTGCTGCTGCACGCCTGCGGCGGCGCGCCCGAAGCCACCACCGCCACCGAGGCCGTGCCCGTGCGCACGGTGAAGCTGGCCCGCACCGAGCGGCCGCAGCAGGTGGCCGTGAGCGGCCTCTTCAGCACCGACGACGAGAGCGTGCTCAGCTTCAAGACCGGCGGCATCGTCCGCAGCGTGCTGGTGCGCGAAGGCGACCGCGTGAAGGCCGGCCAGCTGCTCGCCACCCTCGACCTCACCGAGATCGAGGCGCAGGTGAAACAGGCCGAGCTCGGGCTGGAGAAGGCCACGCGCGACCTGCAGCGCGCCGAGAACCTGCACCGCGACAGCGTGGCCAGCCTGGAGCAGCTGCAGAACGCCCGCACCGCGCAGGAGCTCGCCGCCCAGCAATACACCGCGGCCCAGTTCAACCGGCAGTACTCGCAGATCCGCGCCGGCGCCGACGGCTACGTGCTGCGCAAGTTCATGCAGGAGGGGCAGCTCGCGGGTCCGGGCACGCCGGTGCTGCAGGTGAACGGCGCGGGCCGCGGCACCTGGGTGCTGAAGGCCGGCATCGCCGACAAGGACTGGGCCCGCGTGGCCGAGGGCGACAGCGCCACCGTGACCAGCGATGCGCTGCCCGGCCGCACCCTGCGAGGCGTGGTGCGCAGCCGCAGCATGGGCGCCGACCCCGCCAGCGGCCAGTTCCAGGTGGAGATCGCCGTGGAAGCGGCCGGCGACATCCCCGTGGCCAGCGGGCTCTTCGGCAAGGCCGTGGTGCGCACGCGCCTCCCCTTCCAAGGCTGGGCCGTGCCGCTGGAGAGCGTGCTCGACGGCGACGGCAGCCGCGGCTACGTGTTCACCGTGCAGGGCGGCAAGGCCCGTCGAACGCCCGTCACCCTCGTCGGCCTCACGCCCACCGAAGTGCTCATCAGCGCCGGCCTGGAGCAAAGCACCGACCTGGTGGTGAGCGGTAGCGCCTACCTCACCGACGGCAGCACCATCACCCTGAACCGCTGAGCCATGCAGATCAGCCGCTATGCCGTGAAGAACTACCAGTTCACGCTGGTGATCTTCCTGATGATCGTGGTGATGGGCATCACCACCGTGATGAACATGCCCCGCGCCGAGGACCCCGACATGGACGCGCCGCAGTTCCCCGTGATCGCGGTGTTCCCCGGCACGAGCCCCGAGGACATGGAGGACCTCGTGGCCGACCCGCTGGAGAAGCGCATCGCCGCGCTCGACAACATCAAGCGCATCCGCACCAGCATCGGCGACGGCACCGCGGTGCTGCAGGTGGAGTTCCGTTACGGCGTGGACGTGGACGAGAAGTACCAGGAGCTGGTGCGCGAGGTGAACGCCGCGCGGAACGAGCTGCCGGCCGACCTCATGCGGCTCGACGTGATGAAGGTGACGCCCAGCACCGTGAAGGTCCTGCAGCTCGCCCTCGTGAGCGAGAACGCCAGCGACGCCGTGCTGAAGCGCGAGGCCGAACGCCTGCAGGACGTGCTCGAGGACCTGCCCATGCTGAAGGAGGTGGAGGTCAGCGGCGTGCCCGATGACGTGGTGCGCGTGGACCTGCAGCTCGAGAAGCTCGCCCAGCAGCGCATCCCGGTGAACGCCGTGATCGGCGCCATCCAGAGCGAGGTGGCCAACATCCCCGGTGGCAGCGTGGAGGTGGGCAGCAAGGCGCTCAACGTGAAGACCAGCGGCAACTACACCAGCGCCGAGGACGTGGCCGGCACCGTGGTGTGGAGCGCCAACGGCCGCATCGTGCTGCTGCGGGACGTCGCGCAGGTGCGCGCCGAGCCCGGCGAACGCCAGCACATCACGCGCCTCAACGGCCACCGCTGCGTGTTCGTGAACGCCGCGCTGAAGGCCGGCACCAACATCACCCAGGCGCAGGACACCTACAACGCCGCCATCGACGGCTACCGCGCCGGGCTGCCCGCCAACGTGGACCTCGTGAAGCCCTTCGACCAGGCCGACAACGTGAACCGCCGCCTCGGCAGCCTGGGCCTCGACTTCGCCATCGCCATCCTGCTCGTGCTCATCACCCTGCTGCCCCTCGGCGGCCGCGCCTCGCTCGTGGTGATGATCTCCATCCCCCTGAGCCTCGCCATGGGCGTGATCCTGCTCGACCTGCTCGGCTACACGCTGAACCAGCTCAGCATCGTGGGGCTCGTGGTGGCGCTGGGCCTGTTGGTGGACGACAGCATCGTGGTGGTGGAGAACATCGAGCGCTGGATCCGTGAGGGCCATTCGCGCATGGAGGCCGCACTGAAGGCCACCAACCAGATCGGGCTTGCCGTGATCGGCTGCACCGTCACCCTCATCATCGCCTTCATGCCCCTGGTGTTCATGCCCGAGGCCTCCGGCGACTTCATCCGCGGGCTGCCCATGGCCGTCATCCTCTCCGTGCTGTCAAGCATGCTCGTGTCGCTCACCATCGTGCCCTTCCTCAGCAGCCGCCTGCTGAAGGAGCACCACGGCAAGCACGAAGGGAACGTGTTCCTGCAGGTGCTGCAGCAGGGCATCCACCGTACCTACGCACCGGTGCTCGACCGCTCGCTCAACCGGCCGTGGGTCACCGTGGGCATCGCGGTGGTCCTGTTCGCGGGCTCCCTGGGGCTCATGGGCGTCATCGGCTTCAGCCTCTTCCCTGCCTCGGAGAAGCCGCAGTTCATGGTGAACATCCGCGCGCCGCTGCAGAGCAACATCGGCCACACCGACAGCCTGGCCCACCTGGTGGAGCGCGAGCTCGCCGCCACCGACGGCGTGAAGTACTTCGCCAGCAACGTGGGCAAGGGCAATCCGCGCGTGTACTACAACGTGATCCAGGAGAACGAGCGCACCGACTTCGCGCAGGTCTTCGTGATGCTGGAGGACGGCACGGCCGCCGACGCCAAGCTCGCGCTCATCGACACGCTGCGCGCCCGCTTCAGCGCCATCCCCGGCGCCAAGATCGAGGTGAAGAACTTCGAGCAGGGTCCGCCGATCCTGGCCCCGGTGGAGGTGCGCATCTTCGGCGAGGACCTCGACACCCTGCGCGCCCGCAGCGCCCGAGTGGCCGCTCTGCTGCGCGCCACGCCCGGCACGCTCTACGTGGACGACCCGCTGGCCAACCTCAAGAGCGACGTGCGCGTGGCCATCGACCGCGAGAAGGCCAGCCTGCTGGGCGTGGCCACGGTGGACATCGACCGCACCGTGCGCATGGCCGTGGCCGGGCTGCCGCTGGGCCGCTTCAACGACCGCAACGGCGACGAGCGCACCGTGCTGCTCACCGCGCCCAAAGGCGAGCGCGCCGACCTCACCATCTTCGACGACCTCTACGTGAACAACCGGCTCGGCACCGCGATCCCGCTGCGCCAGGTGGCCGACATCCGGCTCGAGGCCTCCCCCCTCAGCATCAAGCACCTCACCAAAAAGCGCTACGTGGCCGTGAGCGCCTTCGTGCAGCAGGGCTTCCTGGTGGACGCGGTGATCAACGACGTGAAGGAGCGGCTGAAGGCCGAGCCCCTGCCCGCGGGCTACACCTATGGATGGGGCGGTGAGATCGAGTCGCGGCAGGACAGCTTCGGCGGTTTCGGCAGCGTCATCATCGCCACGGTCTTCCTCTTCATCGCCGTGCTGATCCTGGAGTTCCGCACCTTCAAGAGCACGCTGATCGTGCTGAGCGTGATCCCCCTGGGCATCGTGGGCGCCGTGCTGGCCCTGTGGATCACCGGCAACAGCCTCTCGTTCGTGGCCATCATCGGCCTCATCGCACTGGCCGGCATCGAGGTGAAGAACTCCATCCTGCTGGTGGACTTCACCAACCAGCTGCGCGCCGAGGGCCGCACGCTCGACCAGGCCATCCGCGAGGCGGGCGAGATCCGCTTCCTACCCATCGTGCTCACTAGCCTCACCGCCATCGGCGGCCTGCTGCCCATCGCCATCAGCACCAACCCGCTCATCAGCCCGCTCGCCATCGTGCTCATCGGCGGCCTCATCAGCTCCACCCTCCTTTCCCGACTCGTGACGCCCGTGATCTACAAGCTCATCCCGCCGAAGGTGGAACGCGTGCAGGAGGCGGTGTGAGCGACTCTGCAGCTTACCTGGATGTAAATTGCGAATCGTTGCTTCGATGGCATGATAGCGAAGATGATGCACGGGAGTTTCTTGGGCTGGGGGATCACCGCCATCATAATAGGTGCTGTGGTGTTGGACTATTTAAGGATCTTCTTGAGACAGAAATGTCCGAATTGCGGAGCGCGGATGAGGAAGCTACGTGGTCCGAGCGGCTACCCTTTATTGGACTATTGTGATAGTTGCAGCGAGCGGAAGCCCACGTCGAGTGACGCGTGGAATGCTCCGAGTTAGTTCAAATCCATACTAATGGCCGGTGACCTACAAGCTCATCCCGCCGAAGGTGGAACGCGTGCAGGAGGCGGTGTGAGGGAGGTCAACCACAGATGGAGTCGAATGGACACGGATGCCGATCAGCGTTGATGGTCTGTTGGCGTGCATCCGACCTACGCGCGACTCCGTCCCGAAGGCTCGGGACGAGGCCGGAGTGACAACCTGCTTGGAGGCCAGGTGTATCATCCTTACAACCCAATACCGCAATGTCATTCCGGGCTTGACCCGGAATCGCGTTGGGGCAACTGAACTCGACACGGTCAGCGCCGATCAAGGCTTGCCACCACCCTCCCCACCTCCTTCCCCACGTCCTTCTTCACCCGGCACTCCCACAGGGTGATCACCGTCCAACCCGCCTTCTTCAGGGCTTTCGCCTTCTCGGCATCGCGTTCCTTGTTGCGGTCGAGCTTGGCGTTCCAGAAACCCTTGTGGGTCTTGGGGCGGCGCGGCTGGCAATGGGGGCAACCGTGCCAGAAGCAGCCGTGCACGAACACGGCCAGCTTGCGGCCCACGAAGGCGATGTCGGGCTTGCCGGGGGCCTTGGCGTAATGCAGGCGGTAGCCGGTGAGGCCGCGCTCGCGCAGGGCCTGGCGCACCAGCAGCTCCGGTCCGGTGTGCTTCGCCCGGATGCGGCTCATGGTGGCGCTCACGCGCGGGTCCTTGGGCACGGGCGCGCGGCCATCGCGGAGGTAGGTGCGGGCGGGCACGGTGCAAAGGAAGCGCGGATCGCTTCCGCTCATCCCCCTCGCCCAAGCGAGGGGGCGGCGGGGAAGCAGGAAGGCGATCCGCGCTGCGTACACATCAACGGATGAACACCACGCCATTCCGCTACCCCTCCACCCCTTCGTGGAGAACGAAGGGGATGAGCGGCCGCGTGGTGTTCGCTGATCGCCGCGCTACCTTGGTTCCATGAGCGACCTCCGCACCGTTGAGGCCGTATTGGCCCCGCTCCCACCGGGCATGGTGGGCGATGGCTTCCGCGTGCACAACTTCTTCCCCAACGGCTACCGCATCGGCAAGCGGATGAGCCCCTTCTTCCTGCTGGACTACAACAGCCTGGTGGAGTTCACCCCGAGCGAGCGGCCGCGCGGCGTGGGCGTGCACCCGCACCGCGGCTTCGAAACGGTGACCATCGCCTACCAAGGTGAGGTGGCGCACCACGACAGCGCGGGCAACAGCGGCGTGATCCGGTCCGGCGATGTGCAGTGGATGACCGCCGGCAGCGGCGTGCTGCACAAGGAATACCACAGCGCCGACTTCACCCGCTCGGGCGGCCCCTTCCAGATGGTGCAGCTGTGGGTGAACCTGCCCGCGCAGTTCAAGATGCACCCGCCCCGCTACCAGGCCCTGGCGCACGCGGACCTCGGCAAGGCCGTGCTGCCCGACAACGGCGGCGCGGTGAACGTGGTGGCCGGCCGCTACGACGACGTGGCCGGTCCGGCGAAGACCTTCACCCCCATCGAGCTATGGGACGCGCGCCTGAACGCCGGTGGTCGTATGGCGTTCTCGCTGCCCGCCACGCACAGCTGTGGCATGCTGGTGGTGGGCGGATCGGTGAACGTGAACGGCACCGCCGTACCCACCGACCATTTCGTGGTCTTCGCGCGCGAAGGCGAACGGTTCGAGGTGGTCGCGCACGAAGCGGCCATCGTGCTCGTTCTTGCCGGGGAACCCATCGATGAGCCCATCGCCCAGTACGGCCCCTTCCTGATGAACACCCACGAGGAGCTCCAGCAGGCCTTCAAGGACCTGGCCGCCGGGAAGTTCGGCGTGCTGGAGGATTGACCATGCGGAACCTGCTGCTGCTCCTACCGCTCCTGCTGCTCGGTGCGCGACCCGGGCCCACGCCCGATGCCCGCTTCGCCGACCGCTGGGTGGACCCCGCGAAGGAGCCCATCACGCTACACTGGAAGGATGCGCAAGGAAAGGTGATGGGCAACATCGGCGCACTGGAGCAGGAGCTGAAGCGCACGGGCAGGACGCTGCGCTTCGCCATGAACGGTGGCATGTACGACCCGCAGCAGGCGCCGGTGGGGCTTTACGTGGAGAACGGCCGCACCCTGCACAAGCTGAACACGGCGACCAAGGGCACGGGCAACTTCACCATGCAGCCCAACGGCGTGTTCGGCATCGAGGCGGACGGCCAGGCCTTCGTGCGCACGACGGAAGCGATGAAGAAGGCACCCGCCCCACGCCATGCCACGCAGAGCGGCCCCATGCTGCTCGTGGACGGCGTGGTGAACGCGCAGTTCCGGCAGGGCAGCACCAACCTGCACATCCGCAACGCCGTGGGCATCCGGCCCGATGGCACGCTCCTCTTCACTATCAGCCGCGAGCCGGTGAACTTCTTCGACCTCGCCACGCACTTGAAGGCGCAGGGCTGCACCCACGCGCTCTACTTAGACGGCGCCGTGAGCCGCGCCTACATCCCCGAGCTAGGGCTGAAGCAGCTGGACGGTGTGCTGGGGGTGATGGTGGCGGTGGTGGACTGAACGCTGGCCCATGATCCTCTGGCTCCTCCCCTTACTGCCCGGCCTTGTGGTGCTGCTGGAGTTCGTGCTCTTCCAGCAAGGTCGGCGCCTTCCGCGCATCCTGTTCCGCAGCGCCGAGCTCATCTCCATCCTGCTGCTCCCCGCCTGGTTCCTCCACGACTTCGACCAGGGAGAGACCAACCAATGCTGCGGCAGCACGGCGTTCTTCGCCCCTGCGCACCGCACCTCGCTGCACGTCGTGATCGCCTTGTGCACGCTGGCCTACCTGGTGAGCAGCTTCCGCAAGCGCACCCTGCCCCCGCTGCCGGAGACGGTGGTGAACGTGCTGCTTGTGCTGGGCGTGGTGGTGAACGCGGTGATGGCGCTCCACCAGCAGGACGAGGACCTGGACCGCATGCTGGCCCTGTTCCACGTGCCCATCATCCTGCTCTTCCTGATGGCGCTGGTGCGCAACCACCGCCTCTTCATCTCCGAGGCGCGCACCCCGGAGGCCACTACGCTGTTGGAGCACCGGTGCTGGCAGCTGCTCCATGCGGCCCCGTGGACCAAGTTCCCCCTGCTGCTGGTGCTGTGCGTGCCGGTGCTGGCACTGCTGGCGGGCGTGCTGCTGCTCTTCGGCCAGAAACCGGACAGCTTCATCCGGGCCTTCACCGACACCTACCGGCACGGGCTGTCGCAGCTGGACCACGAATGCGCCGGTGTCGATTGCGGCGGGCATTACCTGTGCACTGTGGGCGCGCGCGGCCATCAGGCCATCGTCCGCCCCGAGCGTTTGGGCGTACGCGGTGGACGCACCATCATCTGTACCCGCCAACTGTTGATCGCCAACGCCTTCGAGGAACTGGTGCAGCAACGGGCACCACGCCTGCACCGCATGATCCGCAGGCACTACGACCGCGTGGGCGAGCAGGTGGAGCGCCACTACCACCTGCTGGACCGCAAATGGGTGTCGGACCTGGTGCACCTGCTGATGAAGCCGCTGGAGTGGATCTTCCTGCTCGTGCTCTACACCTTCGACGGGCACCCCGAGCGACGGATCGCCGTTCAATATCTTTCGGTGAACGACCGCCGATGCATCGCCGAGCAGCTCGCCGAAAAGCCGTGAACCGGCGCGCGTTCCTGGGCGCATTGGCGCTGTTGGCCGCCATGCCGATGGCCCGCGCCAACATGGCCAGCCCGGAGGTCTTCGGCTCGCGGTGCGCGGCACCGATCATGAGCCGCCAGCTGGATGTGCTGGGTGAAACGCTCCACATCCGGGGCTTCAGGCGCCTGGACAGCGCGACCGTGCATGCCCGCTACCGGATCGCGGTACCGCCGGGCCTGCGCGGACCGATGCCGCTGCTCTTCGTGGCGCTGGAACGCGGTGGTCCGCTGCAGGTTCTGTTCGATGGGCGTCCGGTGGCCACCGGTACGTTCCCCGTCGCCGACCTGCAGGACTTCCTCGATCCGGCGCAAGGGCGCGCCAATGAACTGGTGGTCGGCTTCTCGGGAGGTAACGGCGGATGGGTGCTCGGGCCCGATGACCTCGTGCCCTTCACGCTCGACCTCACGCCCGGCGAGCACACGGTGGACGTGACCTACACGGCGCTGCCCTGGGTGGACCGGAGCGATTGGATCCGCGAGACGAGCATCCGGTACTCGCTCTCCCCTGCCCGTCATTGGAAGAGCTTCGGCCAGCTGGAGGTGATCGTGGAGGTGCCCGAGGCCGATGGACTGTACCGCTTGAAGGAGCCGAACGAAGGCACCCTGTCCGGTCGGGCGGTGTGGCGCTTCCCGGAGATCCCTTCGAACACCATCACGGTCTCCTTCACGCCTGGCGTCGACACCACCGCGCGGCTGCTGATGGGCCTGAGCCCCTTCGGCATGGCCCTCATCGTGGGCTTCACGTTGTTGCTGCTCCATGTCCGTTGGATGCACCGCTTCCGCATGAGCGGCCGGACGGGCGTTTCCAAGCCGCTGGTGATCGGTGTGCTCCTGGCGCCGCTCGGTTTCCTGCTCGCCTTCCTGCACAGCTACGACCTCATCGACATGGCCATAGGGCCGGATGCGGGCCGCTTCCACGGATACACGTTCTTCTACCTGGGCCTCTACCCCATCATCACCCCGCTCTACGGCCTGGGGTGCTGGCTGCTGGACCGGCATTGGAAGCGCCAGGCCATGCTGGACGCTTGAGCCACTACTGCACCACCACCTCCGTACGCCGGTTGAGCGCGCGGCCCTCCTCGGTGTCGTTGGGGGCCATCGGCTTCGTTTCGCCGTAGCCCTTGGCCGTGATGCGTGCGGCCTCGATGCCCTTCTTCACCAGGAAGTCGCGCACGGCGTTGGCCCGCTGGTCGCTGAGCTTCAGGTTGTCCGCATCGGCGCCCACGTTGTCGGTGTGCCCGCCCACCTCGATCTTGAGCGTCGGGTTCGCGAACATGAGCTTGGCGAGCTTGTCCAGCTCCACGTGGCTCTGCGGCAGCAGCTCGAAGCTGGCGGTGTTGAAGAACACGTTGCGCAGCGCGATGGTGGCCCCGGGCTTCAAGGGGGCCATGGGCACCTCGAGCGTGAACGGCCTGGTGGCCGTGCCTTCGCCCGTCACATCGTAGTTCTGCGAGAAGAAGAGGTAGCCCTCGGCGCCGGCGTTGAGCGCGTAGGCGCGCCCCGTGGGCAGGCACACGAGGAACTCGCCGGTGCTAGGGTCGCTGTAGGCGGCCGTGGCCAGCCCGCCGGTGGAGAGGTCGTACAGCATCACGTCGGACTCGATCGGCGCCTTGGTGTCCCTGTCGAACACGTGTCCGCGCACGAAGCTCACCGCGTTGGGACGCGCCTGCTGGTACAGTTCGAAGCCATAGAGGTCGAGGTCGCCGAAGCCGCCGGGGCGGTCGCTGGCCAAGTAGGCGAGCTTGCCATCGGCGCTCACCAGCAGGCTGTTCTCGTCGCCGGCGGTGTTGATGGGATAGCCCAGGTTCACGGGCTTGCCCCAGGTGCTGTCCTCCTGCAGGCGGCTTACGAAGATGTCGAGCCCGCCCATGCCGGGGTGCCCGTCGCTGCTGAAGTAGAGCGTGCGGCCGTCGGGGTGGATCTGCACGCTCTCCTCCTGCCGGTCGGTGTTCACGCGGCCGCGCACCTTCTCGGGCTTGCTGAAGGCGCCGTCGTCCTGCAGGCGGCTCACGTAGATGTCCATGCCCTTCACGCCATCGCGGGTGCGCTGGCCACGCACGAAGTAGAGCGTGCGCCCATCGCTGCCCATGCTGGGCTGGCTCTCCCAGGCGCGCGAGTTCACGGGCGGACCGAGGTTCTCGGGCTTGCTCCAGCGGTCACCCACGCGCCGGCTGATGAACAGGTCGCAGCTGCCGAGGCCCTTGAGGCCGCCGCCGTACATGCCGTCATCGCCCGCGCACTTGGTGAACACGATGAAGCGGCCATCGGGCGTGAGCGTGCCCGCGCCCTCGTTGTACTGGCGCATGTTCACGTTGGGCACCGGTGCACCCGTTCCCCACGCACCATCCTTGCCGCGGTGGCTCACGAAGAAGTCCTCCTGCATGCCGTAGGGCTGCGCCTCGGGGTCGGTGACGCGGCGCGTGAGGATAAGCGTGCTGTCGTCGGCGGTGATGCAGGGGTAGTACTCCGGGTCGGTGGTGTTGACACCCGGGCCCAGGTTCTTCGGCTCGTAGGGCACGGGGTTCTTGATGGCCTCGGCGGCGAAGGCGCAGCTGGCGATGCCGAGCTCGGCGCGATCGCGGCGCACCGGCTCCTGCTCGTACTTGAGGAACTCGCGGTAGTGCTGCTCGGCGCTGCCGTACTGCTGGTTGCGGAACTCGATGTCGGCCAGGTGCAGGTAGGCGTTCGGGAAGTAGCCGGGAATGATGGCGAGGGCCTCGCGGTACATGGCCATGCTCTCCTGGTCCTTGCCCTGCATCTCGTACAGCTCGGCCAGCGTGTATCGCGGCTCCACGAAGCGCTCGTCGAAGGCGGCGGCCTTCTTCAAGCTGCTCTCCGCGCATGACCACTTCTGCAGGCGCATGCACTCGGCGCCGTCCTCGTACAGCTTGATGGCCTTGGTCTCCTTGGTGGTGTAGTTGCCGGGAGGTTGGGCGAGCGCGGCGAGCGGCGCGAGGTGCACGACGAGCGGGAGCACGACGGTACGCAGGCTCCATGCG
>JAEUSV010000088.1 GCA_016788485.1 Flavobacteriales bacterium | reverse complement strand
CTTGTCGGCGATGCGCTTGATGAGGCCTTCCTCCTCCATGGCCTGCAGGGTGCGCACGAGGCTGCGGGCCTCCATGCCCATCTTGGGGCCGAGCTTGGTGCTGGGTGTGCCCTCGGGCTCGATGTTGAGCAGGATCTGGCCGATGGCCATGCTGCCGCCGTACTTGGCCGCCTCGGTGTTGTACAGGCGCGAGATCCGGCTCCACACTTTGCGGATCGGGAAGTCGATGGTCTCTTCGGGCTTCATCGGGTCCGGGGTGTCCGAAGATAATCAGAAGAAGTATGCATGCATACTATTTAACGGAGCGGGAGGATCGGGGTTGCGGTCCAGTCCCGCTAGTTTTGCGGCATGGAGTCACCGATCCGCTTCGCTTTGCTTGGCCTGTTGGCCACGGCCCTTGTGTTCACCGCCTGCAAGAAGGAGGACACTGCCGACCCGGCGCCGGATGATGCGGGTCCGCGGCTGATCCTCAAGTTCAAGTTCGACAGCACGCAGGTGCGGTTGAACAACCTGGGTGCGCCGTCCACGGTGCCCTCTGGACGGGGTGCGCAAAGCCCGGTGTTCAACCGGATGAGCGCGCATTATGTGGAGTTCGCGCCTACCGCCACCACCTGGCTGGGGCAGGGTGACATCGTGTACCACGCACCCGAGACCACGCTGGGCGGCGATACGGCCATCGACCACGACCTGAGCATCGAGGTGGGGCAGGGCGGTGCCTTCCTCAACGTTCCGCTCAGCGAGCTCTCGCCGGGCACCTACCAGTGGCTGCGCGTGTCGCTGGCCTACCAGAACTACGACATCAGGTTCTCGGCGTTCAACCTGCCGTTCACCGGCACCATCGCCTCCTTCATCGGCTACAACACGTACATCGGCTCGTTCCTGGTGAAGGACAGCACGGTCACCGTGAACGCCAACAAGCTGCAGGGCTTCTGGGCCTTCGAGGTGAACGACCCGCCCATCCCCACGCCGGTGGAGCAGGGCCAGGCCCCGGGCACCACGGTGGTGAACCCGCTCTTCGCCACCTCGCCCGTTCCCGCCGGATCCTGCGTGGTCACGGGCGCGTTCCCCGTTCCGCTCACGATCACCGGCAACGAGACCCAGGACGTGGTGATCGAAGTGTCGGTGAGCACCAATAAAAGCTTCGAGTGGCTGGAGACCGACGGCGACAACGTGTTCGAGCCGGCCAACGGCGAGACCCCGGTTGACATGGGGGTGCGGGGCATGATCCCCACGGTACAGTAGGCGTTCAGGCGGGGCGCTTCAGCAGGCGCTTGCGCCCGTCCACCCACAGGGCAAGTCCCTCGTTGGCCTCGAAGGTGTACCGCAGCCGTGAGGCGTGCACCACCTGGTCCAGCGTTCCCGCCTGATCATCGTACAGGTATACGCTGTCGCACGCGAAGAGCCACACCGCCGTGTCGCCGTGCTCGTTGTAGCGCATGTAGGGCGCCACGTTGCGGCGCTTCAGGCGCAGGGTGTCCTCCTCCATCACCCGCTCGGGAAGCGCCACGTCCATGAAGCCCACGTCCATGAACTCGAAGTCCAGCAGCATCACCTTCTGGCCCCAGCTCTCCTTTTCGCCGTAGTTGGCGAGCACCCAGTTGGCGTCGTCGGGGTGCACGGTGTCCAGCGGGAAGAAGGTGGGGAGCATGGTCCAACTGTCGTACGCCGGTGCCGACCAGGCCATGCGTTCCACCGTGCTGTCCGGCCTGAATCTGTAGCGGATCAGGCGCAACCCCTCGAAGGTCTCTTCCACGTTGCTGGCCACCATCACGTAGGTGCTGTCGCCCAGGTCGAAGCTGGTCTGCACCAGGAGCGTGTCGTGGAACACGTTCTGGTCGAACTGGCGGAAGGGGTGGGGTGCACGTCCCGGCACCTCGCGCAGGTTCACCGCAGGTCGATCATCGCCGGGACCCGATGCGGTGCCTTCGGGCGTGCCGCACGCCTGCAGCAACAGCGCACAGCCAAGTAGGATCCGGGCCGGCCTCATGGTGCGGGTGCCACCGTTCCCGAGCCCTGCACACGCGAGATGAGCTTGGGCTGACCGCGGTAGCGCACGTTGCCACTGCCGCCCACCGTGGCGTCCAGCTCCTCGATGGCGGTGAGCTCCAGGTCGCCACTGCCCTGAACCACCACTTCGGCGTGCGCGGCGGCCAGGTCGAGCGCGTGGATATTGCCGCTTCCTTCGATGGTGCCGTCCATGCGGTCGGCTGTGCCCGTGAGGGTGATGTTGCCGCTGCCGCCGAGGGTCACGGTGAGGCGCTCCTCGTGCAGGGACCGCGCAAGTACGTTGCCGCTGCCCATCAATGCGATGGTGGTGCGGCCGGCGCCGAACACGCTGTCGGCCATCACATCACCCGACCCGTCGAGCGTCACGTGGTCCAGTCGGGGCACTTCGATGCGCACGATGAACGGCTTGTCCGTGCTGTAGGAGCGCGTGGTGGACAGGTGCCACACGCCCTTGCGCACGTCGGTGCGCACCAGCTCGAGCAGTTCGCGCTGCGCCTCCACCACCACGCGCTGTTGCGCGCCGTGCGTGACCACCACATCGAGCGCGCCGTCGACCTCGATGCCGGTGAACGGGGCCACCTCCAACACGCGCTGTTCGGGCTCACCGGTGCCGTGCAACATGTCCATCGCGCATCCGGCCGAAAGGAGGACGATGCCGAGGGCGGAGAAGGCGAGCGCTCGCGTCATGATCAACGGATGAGCTGGACGGTACCCTTGAACTCCATCTCCTTGATCGTAAGGACGTAGAAGTAGGTGCCGGGCTCGCAGGCCATGCCGGCCATGGTGCGACCGTCCCACGCGAGGTTGCCGCCGAGGCTCTCGAACATCTTCTGGCCCCACCGGTTGTAAACGAACAGTTGCGCGCAGCCGCCGAGCACGATGTCCGGCGTCTGCCCATCATGCTGCTCGATGGCGAACAGGTCGTTCTTGCCATCGCCGTTGGGCGAGAACACGTTGGGCACCTCGTAGGCGGTGAGGTCGGGGAAGCTCGAGGCCGGATAGGTCTGCGTGGTGTCGCCCGTGCACCCGAACACATCGGTGATGGTGAGCGTGATGGTGAGGGCCTCGTCGTAGGCGAACTGGTGCTGGGGGTTGGGGTCGTCGCTCGTGCCACCGTCACCGAAGTCCCAGGCCCAGCTGGAGGCGCCGGAGCTCTGGTCGGTGAAGAAGGCGCGCAGGCCCTCGCAGTTCGGCTCCAGGCGCACATCGAACGCAGGCACCGCGATGCCCTGCAGGGTCACCGTCACCACCTGGCTGCTCGTGCAGGTGTCGTTGGTCACGGTGAGCACGTAATCCGTGGTCACCAACGGGGAGGCGGTGGGGTTCGCCGCGTTCGCGTCGCTGAGGCCCGCTGCCGGCGACCAGCTGTAGGTGCTGGAACCGATGCTGGTGGGGTTGCCACCGAGCTGAACCTGTTGTCCCGCGCAGATGGTCTGGTCCGGACCCGCATCGATCGGCGGGTCGCTGTTCACCGTTACGGTCATGTCATCCGTATCGGTGCAGCCGTTGCCATCGGTCACGGTGAGCACGTAGATCGTGGTGGACGCAGGAGAGGCCTGCGGGGCGGCGGCGTTCGGGTCGTTCAGGCCGGTGGTAGGCGCCCAGGTGTAAGTGCCGCCGCCGGAGCCGTTCAGCTGTACGTCGAAGCCGGGGCACACCCACACATCGGCACCGGCGTCCGCGTTGGGCAGGCCGAGCACGGTCACGGTCACCTGGTCGGTGCTCACGCAAGTGTTACCATCGGTGAGGGTCACCGTGTAGGTGATGGTGCTGGTGGGCGAGGCCACCGGGTCGGGCACGTTGGTGGCGCTGAGGCCGGTGGCGGGGCTCCAGCTGAACTGGCCCGTGCCGGTGGCGTTGAGCTGCACACTGCTGTTCAGGCACACACTGGTGTCGGCGCCGGCATCCAAGGCAGGCAGCGCGTTCACCGTCACCGTGACCGTATCGCTGTTCACGCACTGGTTGGCGTCGGTCACCACCACGGCGTAGGAGGTGGTCGTGGCGGGCGAGGCCACCGGGTTCGCCGCACCGGAGTTGTTCAGGCCTGCCGCGGGTGACCAGGCGTAGGAGCTGCCCGTGGGGCCCGTGGGCGAGCCGCCGATCGGGGTGGAGGCCCCGGCGCAGATCGCCGCGTCATTGCCGGCGTTGACCACAGGCAGCTGGTTCACGGTGATCACCACCGCGTCGGTGGCCACACAGCCCAGCCCATCGGTCACCGATACCGTGTAGGTGGTGGAGACGGAGGGGAAGGCGAGCGGGTCGGCGATGTTGGCATCGCTGAGGTCCGTGGCCGGGCTCCAGGAGAAGATCGTGCCGCCCGTGGCGTTCAGCTGCACCGTGTCACCGATGCACAGCGCCTGGTCCGCGCCTGCGTTCGCAGCGGGGTTCTGGATGGTCACCGTTACCTGGGCCGAATCGGCGCAGGCCGTTCCGCCCGCCACCACATAGGTATAAACGCCGTTCACGTCCGTGGCGGGGTCGAACACATCACCGTGGGCACTGCCATCAGGTGCGAGCCAGCTGCCACCGGGCACCGGCGTTCCCCCGAGCGAATCGGTGAGGTTGAAGGCCGTGCCGCTTCCGCACACGGTCACGGATGCATCGGTGCCGGGATCCTGCGCGCTCACCACGGTCACCGTCACCACGGCCGAAGCATCGGCGCAAGGGGGGATGCCGCTCACCAGATAGATGCAGGTGCCCGCAGGGTCCGTGGCGGGGTTGAAGACACCGCTGAAGGGCTGGCCACCGGGGAGCGTCCAGGTGCCGCCCGGGTCCGCACCGGGCCCGAGCAGCGGGAACAGGTCGGTGGGGGCGTCGCTGGTGCAGAGCTCGATGCTCGCGTCCACACCAGGGTCTGGCGCCTGGTTCTCGGTGATCACCACCACCGCCGTGTCGTTGGGGCAGGGGGAGGTGCCGCTCACCACGTAGAGGAAGGTGCCTCCTCCGGTACCAGGGGTGTAGACCGGACCCGGCGTCCAGGATCCTCCCGCATCGGGGTTGCCGCCGAGCAGGCCGGCCAGGTTGATGGGCGCACCGTTGCTGCAGGTGGTGGTGCCGCCATCACCGCCCGCGTTCACGGGCAGGTTCACCGTTACGCGCATGCTGTCGAGCTGCGAACAGGCGTTGCTGTCCACCACGGCCACGAAGTAGGTGGTGGTGCTGGCCGGTGAAGCGAGCGGCGTGGCCACGGTGGTGCTGCTGAGGCCTGCGGACGGGCTCCAGATGAAGGTGCCCGGTCCGGGAACGCCGATGGTGACGCTGTCGCCGAGGCAGATGACCTTGTCGGGACCCGCATTGGCGTTGGGCAGTACGTTCACCACCACGGTCACCTGG
>JAEUSV010000081.1 GCA_016788485.1 Flavobacteriales bacterium | reverse complement strand
CTTCTGTGGCAGCACCTGCCAGGTGACCATCGTGGCCGCCGGACCCATGCAGGGTGGCAACGACCGCATCCTGGAGACCGCCGCCGGCGAGGAGCTCCAGCTGTGGCCCAACCCCGTGCGTGACGGCCGCGTGACCCTCCGACTGGAAGGCATCACCGACACCGACCAGCGCATCACCGTCGACGTCTATGACGCCTTCGGCAAGCGCGTGATCGCCGAACAGTTCGCCAACACCGGCGATCTGTTCAACACCACCCTCGACCTGGGCCGTGAGACCGCCGCAGGCCTCTACATGGTCCATGTCAACATCAACGGCCGCACCTACGTCAAGCACCTCAGCGTGCTCTAAGCGACCGTAGACCCTACTTAGCAGAAGCCCCCGGCCCATCGGCCGGGGGCTTATTGCTTGCTAATACCCCAGCGAACAGCACGTGCACCCAGGAACCAACCGGGCCTTGCCGGGCCAGCGCCAATAAGAAAAGAGGGAGCGTAGTCAACTAACTACACGAACACAGATATCAACCTACCTATGTTAGCGACCTGCGATCCGTGGGGTCGCGAACTCCTATTGAACCGAAAACGAGTCCTGATGAACGACCGGAACACCTCGACCAAACTGACCAGGTTCCTCTCGGGCGCGAAACGCGCGCTCCTTGGCGTAGCAGCCAGCCTGGCCTTGGGCCTTTCCAGCAGCGCACAGGCGCCGAACCTGTACCAATTCGCCACCGGCACATCCGGTGCGAGCGCCACGCTGCAGAACATGACGGGATCCACGCAGTTGGTCGGGACCTCGAGCGATGACGGCGCAGGGGCACTGACGAGCATCGGATTCAACTTCACTTTCAACAACATCGTTTACACGCAATTCGGTGCGAGTGTGAACGGCTTCGTACGACTCGGTGCGGTAACATCCACAGCTTCCACCTATTACACGAACACGGAAGCGAATGCCAACACCGGCTCGCCAGCGATCATGCCCTATTGGGACGATCTGGCGACCGGTACGACGGGCAAGGTCCATTACCTGCTTACAGGCTCTGCGCCGAACAGGAGGCTCGTGATCGAGTGGTTCGTCACCGTTCCGCGGAATACAACGGGCGCCGCCAACGCCACCTTCCAATGCTGGCTGGATGAAAGCACCAACGCCATCACGTACGTCTACGGATCCGGCATGGTGGCCAACACCACCAACTCCGGTGCATCGATCGGCATCCTGTCCGCGACGGGCGTGTACAACATGGTCGATGCCAACACCCACCTGAACACCACTTCGAGCTTCATCACCAACAACACGGTGGCGATCGCCACACCTCGCTACTACTCGTTCACGCCGGTGGCGTGCACCGGGGTGCCGACCGCGGGCACCATCTCGGGCCCCACCTCGGTCTGCTCGGGGCAATCGGCCACGCTCACGATCCCGGCCCTTCCCTTCAGCGGCCTCACCTATACCTGGACCTCCGGCACCACCTCGCCGGCCGGCCCCTTCCCCACCTCGGTGGGCACCGGCAACTCGGTGAACGCGACCCTGACCCAAACGACCTACTTCGCCTGCACGACCACGTGCGCCAATGGCGGAGGCACCAACGTCTCCTACTACACGGTCGCCGTGCTGCCCCCGGCCGCAGGAGCCACCTTCACCATTGACCAGACGCAACCGGCCACCCTCCCCAACTTCCAGACGTTCACGGCCGCGATCAACCACGTGAACAGCACGTACAACTGCGGCATCAGCGGCCCTGTGGTGGTCAACGTGGCCGCAGGTCAGACCTTTGCTGAGAACCCGCCTGCGCTGACGGCTTCCGGCACCAGCGCAGTGAACAGCATCACCTTCCAGAAGAGCGGTGCAGGCACCAACCCCTTGATCACGCCCACGGGAACGGCCGCAACCACCGATTTCGGCCTCTGCGTGACCGGTGGCGACTTCATCACTTTCGATGGGATCGACATCAATGCATCGGCCGTAACAGCTGTTGAGTTCGGCTACCTGGTGCGCAACGCAAGCGCCACCAACGGTGCCAACGACATCACGATCAAGAATTGCGCTGTCGCCCTGAACCGCAACAACACGGCTTCCATGGGCGTGGTGAACACCATGGCCACCAGCCCCGGCGCAGGCGTTACGCCCACGAGCGCCGCAGGCACGAACAACAACTTCACGGTGGACAATGTGACCGTGACGAACTGCTACGCCCAAGGCATCCGCGTGGAAGGCAACGCCACCTTCCGCCCCACCGGTAACATCATCCAGAACAACACGGTCGGTGCGGCCTACACCGGCCAGCCACTTCCCGATATCGGTAACGCTACGCTCAACAGCAGCCCAACGGGCATCTATGTCACGAACATCGACGGTGTCAAGGTGCGCAACAACACGGTGCGCAACGTTGGTGTGACCCAGACCGCAGCCAATGCAGCGAAGGGTATCTGGCTGAACAACTGCTATGGAACCACGACCGAACTGAACAACAACCGGGTGTATGGCATCCGCAGCTATCATCCCACGGTGCTGAGCGTGGCCCGCGGGATCGAGGTCGTGCTGACCGCGTCCTCCTCCGCCAACATCTGGAACAACACGGTCTATGACATCACCAACGGCTATGCCGGCACGCTCAGCGGCAGCCGTGGCATCTCGGGGATCTTCTGCGCCGCAGGAACGGCGACCTCCACCTACAATGTGGACCACAACAGTGTGAGCATCAACGGCAGCGGCAGCCCGAACACCTCCAGCACCTGCTTCGAGTTCGGTGGCAGCACGGCCATCTACAACGTGCGCAACAACGCCTTCGCCAACTACACCGGCGCGCAGACCACCCCGGCCGTGCACGTGGCGCTGTACTCCGCATCGGGCACCACGACCGTGGCCAACACGGCCTCGCAGATGAACTACAACGACCTCTACGTGCCGAACACCACGCAGGGCGGTGTGGCCTACGCGGGCGGTGCACTGCGCACGACGGCCGCGGCCTATGACACGTACGTGACCACGCCCGCCAGCACCGAGGCCAACTCCATCAGCGCGGACCCCTTGTTCAGCAGCGATCTGCACACCCAGGCCACCGCGTTGAACGGTACCGGCGGAAGCACCAGCACCGTGCCGGCGATCGCGGCCCTCACCTGGGTCACCACCGACATGGACGCGGCGGCACGCAACACCCCGCCCGACATCGGTGCGGATGATTTCACGCCCCCGGCCTGTGTGGCCCCTACGGCCAGCTATTACATCTATGACGCCTGCGCCACGAGCCAGTTCTACGCGGTGGTGACAGTGACCAGCCTGGGCTCGGCCGCCAACGTGAACATCGTGAGCAGCGCCGGCACGCAGAGCGGCGTGGGGCTTGGCACCTACACCGTGGGCCCCTTCCCCAGCGGCACGCCTACGAGCATCACCATCGAATCGCCCGGCAACCCGAGCTGCGACCTGGTGCTCAGCGGCCTGAACTTCGATTGCGCCGCCAACGGTGGCAAGAACGCGCTGAGCTTCCTGTACAACGGCATCACCCCGGCGAACAGCACGCGGGTGGTGTGCGGCACCGGATCCAACCTCAACATCACGGGCACCCAGCTCACCCT
The DNA here is from genome assembly GCA_016788485.1 of Flavobacteriales bacterium. Lineage (GTDB taxonomy): Bacteria > Bacteroidota > Bacteroidia > Flavobacteriales_F > PHOS-HE28 > PHOS-HE28. Next base: position 7,180 of record JAEUSV010000081.1, on the reverse strand, counting down.
TGAGGCCTGGATCTATCCCACCGCCTTCCGCACGAACTCGTTCGAAGGCAGCATCATCAACAAGGAGCTCGGCGCGAACGCCGGTTACATGCTCCGCTGCGGCGGCCAAGGCGTGCTGAGCTTCGCCATCGGCACAGGCTCCGCCTTCCCCGAGGTGACGAGCCCGACCGGCACGCTGGTGCTGAACCAATGGCAGCACGTGGCCGCCACCTATGACGGCAGCACCCTGCGGATCTACCGGAACGGTGTGCAGGTCGGCAGCGCCGCACAGGCCAACCCGATCGCCGCCTCGACGAACGCCATGGCCATCGGTGGGTCGGTCCTTTACCCCGACCGTGCGTTCACCGGCCTGATCGACGAGGTGCGCATCTGGAACGTCGTGATCCCCCAACTGCAGCTGCAGCAGGCCCAGAACCAGCTCTACTGCGGTTCGGAGCCCGGCCTCCAGGCCTACTACCGGTTCGATCAGGGACAGGCCAACGGCCCCAATGCCGGTGTGACCACCTTGACCGACCTGACAGCGAACGCCGTCAATGGCACGCTCACCAACTTCGCGCTCACCGGCACCACGAGCAACTGGGTGCAGGGTGTGACCACGCTGGCCCCGTGCGTGAGCTGCTTCGCCCCGTCGAACATCGGCATCGCGAACCTGCTCCCCACCAGCGTCGACCTCACCTGGACGAACAACGCCTCGGCGAGCTATGACTGGGAGCTGCGTACCAGCGGCCTGCCCGGCAGCGGCGCCACCGGACTGGTGAACTCGGGCAACAGCCTGTCGTCGCCTGTCAGCGTGATCAGCCTGCCCGGTTCGACCAGCATGACGCTCTACGTGCGCGGCGTGTGCACCTCGCCCTCGGCCACGAGCTTCTGGGCACAGGGTCCCACCTTCATCACCCCCTGCCCGCCCACCACGGTCCCGTACACGGAGAACTTCAACGGCGTGACCACGCCTGCGCTGCCCGTATGCATGACCCTGCAGAACGTGAACGGCGGTACGACGTGGACCACGATCACCGCACCCACGGGCTACACGGGCAACACCGCCCAATACGGGTTCAGCGGCACGCTGCCCGGCGATGACTGGATCTTTACGCAGGGCCTTAGCCTCTCTGCCGGAACGGTGTACGCGCTCTCCTTCAAGTATGGGAACAACAGCACCACGTTCACCGAGAAGCTCGAAGTGAAGATGGGCAACATCCCCGCCGCCGCGAATATGAGCACGGCGCTGCTCAACTTCCCCACGATCAACCAGAACGCGGCGCAGACGGCCTCCACCTACTTCACGCCGCCCTCCACCGGCACGTACTACATCGGTTTCCGCGCCTACTCGGCCGTGAACCAGTTCAACCTGTACCTCGACGACATCTCCGTAACGCTTGCGCCGAGCTGCCTCGACCCCACGGGCGTGACGCTCAGCGGTCTCCAGGCGAACCAGGTGACGGTGAACTGGAACTGCCCGCTGTGCACCGGCAACTTCTATGTGGAATACGGCGCTCCGGGATTCACGCCGGGCACCAACGCAAGCCCGGGCACGGGCATCGTGGCCGGTCCGTTCACCGGAACCTCCGGCATCATCACGGGCCTGACCGCACAGACGAACTACCAGGTGGTGGTGCGCCAGGACTGCTCGGGCAGCTTCAGCACGAACAGCGCGGTGGTGAGCTTCACCACGCCCTGCGCCACGGCCAACGTGCCCTACTCCGAGAACTTCGATGCGGTGACCACTCCGGCGATCCCGAGCTGCATGAGCGTGCAGAACGTGAACGGCAGCAACACCTGGGTAACGGCCAACGCCCCCACGGGATACACGGGCAAGATCGCGCAGTACCCCTGGAACAGCTCCACGCCCGCTGATGACTGGATCTACACCCAGGGCCTCAACCTCACGGCCGGGCAGATCTACCAGCTCAGCTACAAGTACGGCAACAACAGCACCACCTTCATCGAGAAAATGGAAGTGAAGTACGGCACCTCGCCGCTCGCCGCCTCCATGACCACCTTGATCGCCGACCACCCGACGATCAACCAGAACGCCCCGCAGAACTCCACCAAGTACTTCATCCCCGCCAGCAGCGGCGTGTACTACATCGGGTTCCACGCGTATTCCGCGGCCAACCAGTTCAACCTGTACCTCGACGAGATCAGTGTGGTGGCCGTTCCGTGCGTGACCCCGACAGCGACCCTGACGGTGTTGCCCGATTGTGCGAACAGCCAGTTCTCGGTGCAAGTGAACCTTACCGACCTGGGCCTGTCGCCGACGGTGAACATCCAGAGCAGCGCACCGGGCAACCCGGGCGGGCAGACGGGCATCACGGCCCCGGGCCTTTATACCGTAGGCCCCTTTGCCAGCGCGAGCACGGTTGACATCACCGTGGTGAACACCTCGAACAACGCGTGCAACCTGGTGTACACGGGTGTCACCTACGATTGTGCCAATCCGCCGCGCGCGCTCTCCTTCGACGGTGTGAACGACCGCCTGAACTGCGGTAACGGCCCCTCGATCAACATCTCGGGCACCGCCATCACGGTGGAGGCCTGGATCTACCCCACGAGCTGGCGTGCGAACGCGTTCGAGGGCAACATCGTGAACAAGGAAGGCGCCAGCTTCCAGGGCTACATGCTCCGCGCCGGCAGCACCAGTGGCACGCTGAACTTCGGCATGGGCATGGGCGGCAACTGGCAGGAGGCCAACGCCAACGTGCTTACGCTGAACACCTGGCAGCACGTGGCCGCCACCTACGACGGGTCCAACATCCGCCTGTACAGGAACGGTGTGCTCGTGAGCACCACGGCCGCCACCGGCAGCATCGCCATCTCGCCGCCCGCACTGCACATCGGCAGCGCGTTCGACTACAACACACGCAACTTCCCGGGCATCATCGAGGAGGTGCGCATCTGGAACACCACCCTGAGCGGCACCCAGCTGTTGCAGAACCAGTACCGTGTGTACTGCGGCAACGAACCCGGCCTGGTGGCCTACTACCGGTTCGACCAGGGCGTGGCCAACGGCGCGAACCCCACGGTGACGACGCTTGTCGACCAGACCGCATTCGGCAACAACGGTGCGTTGGCCGGCTTCGCGCTCAGTGGCACAAGCTCCAACTGGGTGAACGGCCAGACCTTCTCGGCCTGTGCCCCGATCACCTGCCCCCAGCCGCTCGGCCTTACCATCTCGAACGTGCAGCAGACGAGCGCGAACCTGGTATGGACGAACAACGGTTCCCCGAGCTATGAGTACGAGGTGCGCACCAGTGGCACCCCCGGATCGGGCCCCAGCGGCCTGATCGCCTCGGGCACCAGTGCAGGCAGCCCCGCCAACATCACCGGCCTCACCGCAAGCACCACCTACGCGTTCTATGTGCGCAGCGTTTGCAGCGGGCCCACCACCAGCTACTGGTCGGCGAACTCGTTCGTCACTCCGGCTTGCGCCCCGACCAACGTGCCTTACACCATCAACCCCACCTCGGGCATCGTGGCCTGCACCTCGGTGCAGAACCTGAACCAGGGCGTGACCTGGGCAGCGACCACCGCACCTTCAGGCTTCACGGGCCAGGTGATGAGCTACTCGCACAGCAACAACGTGCCGGCGAACGACTGGTACTTCTCGCAAGGGCTCAACCTGAGCGCGGGCACCAACTACCGCCTCACGTTCAAGGTGGGCAACAACAACGCGGCCTATTCGGAAGGTATGCGCGTGCTGCTCGGTGGATCCGCCCTTGCGGCCGACATGACCACCCTGCTCTGGCAGAACGCAGCGATCTCCACCGGCCCCGGTGCCTCGCAAACCGTGGTGGTCGACTTCAATGTGGCCTCCACCGGGGTGTACAACCTGGGCTTCCACTGCAACTCGATCCCGCTGGTGAACTCCACGGGTCCGATCCTGTACCTGGATGAGATCAACCTCGATGTGGCGCCTGCCTGCCTGCCCCCGGCCAACGTGACGGTGACCAACGTGCAGCCCAACACCATGGACGTGAACTGGAGCTGCCTGGGCTGCACCGGTCAGTTCTACGTGGAATATGGCCCCACGGGCGGCTTCACCCCGGGAACGGACAGCAATGCCGGCATCGGTGGCATCGTGGAAGGCCCGTTCACCGGCACCACCGCATCCATCGCAGGTCCGCTTTCGGACAACACCGCGTACCAAGTGTACGTGCGCCAGGAGTGCTCGCCCAGCGTGTTCAGCACGAACAGCCTGGTGGCCGGCTTCACCACGGCCTGCCAGCCGCTGACGATCCCGTACAGCGAAGGCTTCACCGGCGTGACGGTCCCGGCCATCCCTGCCTGCATGCGCACGCAGGACGTGAACGGGGCGGGTACCTGGGCCACCCAGGGTCAGCCCACAGGTTGGAGCACGGGCCAGGTGATCCGCGTGAACTCGCTGATCTATATCCCGGCGAACGATTGGTACTTCCTGCCGCCGTTGAACCTGACCGCCGGCGTTTCGCACCGCATCACCTTCACCTACGGCAACGCCACCGCGGCCAAGACCAACAAGCTCGAGGTGAAGTACGGGTCCTGGGCCAATGCCAGCGCGATGAGCAACATGATCGTTACGCTTCCGAGCATCACGAACACGGCTCCCGCGACCTTCAGCATGGACTTCGTGCCCACGAGCACCGGCGTTCACACCATCGGCTTCCACACCTTCTCCGCCGCTGACCAGGGCACGTTCTACATGGATGATATCCAGGTGGGCCTTAGCCCGAGCTGCATCGACCCCACGAACGTTACGGCGAGCAACATCGGCCTCAACAGCCTCGACCTGAGCTGGAACTGCCCCACCTGCACGGGCCAGTTCTATGTGGAGTACGGTGCGCCCGCCTTCACACCCGGCACGGGTGCGACGGCCGGCGTCGGCGGCACCGTGATCGGCCCCATCGCGGGCACCACGGCCAACATCACCGGCCTGAACCCGCTTACGACGTACAAGTTCCATGTGCGCCAGGACTGCGGCGGCACCTTCGGCGCCAACAGCCAGGCGGTGCAGTTCAGCACCACCTGCCCCCCGGCCTACAGCGCACCGTTCATCGAGACCTTCTCGGCGGCGAGCCTGCCGGGCTGCTGGAGCACCTACAACTTCAGTGCTACGCCGACCCAGGTCTGGAACTTCTCCAACAACACGGTGAACAGCAACCCCAGCTTCGATCCGGACTTCGGTGTGGAGAGCGTGCTTGACCACACGACGGGCTATCAGGGCTACTTCGCCTGGTACAACGGCGATTTCGGCACCGGCTTCGTGGATGTGGCGCTCGAGACCCCGAACATCAACATCAGCACCCTCACCGCTCCCCAGGTGCGCTTCTGGTTCTACTCGAACAACACCACGGACGCCACGGTGAACCCGCTGCGCCTCGAAGGATGGAACGGCTCGGTGTGGCAGACGATGACCACCGTGAGCGGCAACCAAGCCGGCTGGCGCGAGGTGGTATCGAACATCCCCGGCGCGTTCCCGAGCATCACCAAGTTCCGCGTGGTGGCCAATGCCGGAACGCCGAACGCACTGTACAACGACCTGCTGGTGGATGACTTCATGGTCGTGAGCGCCCCGGCCTGCGACACGCCCGCGCCGAGCGTGAGCGATGTGGCGACCAGCAGCGCGACCATCAGCTGGACCTGTGCGGGCTGCACGGGCACCTACATCGTGGAGTACGGGCCCTCCGGCTTCGTGCCCGGTTTCGGTGCCACGGCGGGCGGTGGTACGGTGGTCACCTCGGCCTCTTCGCTGCTCGTGCTCACGGGCCTGCCCTCCAACACGGCCTTCAACGCCTTCGTACGCCAGGACTGCCTTGGTAACGGCAGCTCCATCGGCCTGAACGGCGGACCGGTGCTGTTCATCACTGCCCCCGGCTGTGGCGAGACCTATTACGACGACGGTGGTGCCGCGCTCAACTACTCGAGCGATCAGAACACCATCAAGACCATCTGCCCGACGAGCCCGACGGACCGTGTGGCCCTGCAGTTCACCACCTTCAATACGCAGGCGAACGCGGACCCGCTCTATGTGTTCGACGGACTGACGACGGCGGCACCGATGATCGCTTCCGCCAACGGTCCTGCCGGCGCCTTCCCGGCCGGTGGCTGGAGCGGCAACGGCCTGGCCTTCGCCCCGCAGAACACCGGCACATCCGGCTTCCTGCTCGCCACCAACCCCAGTGGCTGCCTCACCTTCCAACACCTCTCCGATGCGGCAACGGTCGCGCTGGGCTGGTCGGCCGATGTGACCTGCCTGCCCACGAACTTCACCTGTGCCACGGCCCAGCCGATCAACTGCTTCGATGTGGTGAACGGTGCCACGCTCGGCGGTACCATGACGCTGCCCACGGGCGCCTGCGCCTTCAACGGCGCTCCGAGCTCCGGTGGGGTGAACTGGTATGTGTACACGGCCGGCAGCAGCGATGACATCCGCTTCAAGGTGAGCAACCCCGGCTTCGACGTACGCCTGAGCGCCTTCAAGGCCACGGCAAGCCCCGACTGCAACAACCTGGAGTGCGTGGGCGCTGTGGACAACACCCCCGGCTTCGGCAACGGGGGCGAACTGAAGGTGAAGGCGAACACCGGTGATGTGATCTACCTCGCCGTGCATGGTGTTGGTTCGGGCATCTACACCTTGGAGACCGATTGTCAGGCCCCCCTCTGCGGACAGCCGGCCAACGATGTGTGCAGCGGTGCCACGAACATGCCGCTCGCCGGCTTCGTGCCTGTGACCGTGGTGGACGACAACACCTGCGCCTACGTCGATGGTCCCACCCTGGCCAGCGGCACCAGCCCGGTGCAGGGCCTGTGGTACACCTTCAGCAGCGGCACCAACAGCCTGGTGCGCATGTATGTAGGCGCCCCGGGTACCGCCACCGGTCTGCGCTATGCCCTCTTCGACGGTGCTTGCAACGGTCTCAGCGCGCTCAGCGAGGTGGCCAACGGCATCGTTCCCCCGACCTACTACGTGAACCTGCCCGTGACCCCGGGCAACACCTACAAGCTGCTGGTCTACAACGGTGGTGGCGTCGGTGTGGAAGGCACCTACACGCTGGGCTTGGAAGCCCCGCCCCTGGACGATGCCGCCATCACGGCGATCCTGAGCCCCCTGCCCACCGTGTGCGGCACCCAGCTCCAGCCGGTGGTGAAGCTCGCCAACCTCGGGGAGAACACCCTGACCGGCGTGGTGATCAACGTGAGCATC
>JAEUSV010000062.1 GCA_016788485.1 Flavobacteriales bacterium | reverse complement strand
GAAGGGTGAAGCCCACAGCATCGCCTACCTCGGCAACGTGGTGGACCTGTGGGAGCGCCTCGCCGCGCGGAAGGTGCACGTGGACCTCGGCAGCGACCAGACGAGCCTGCACAACCCCTGGGCCGGGGGCTACTACCCCGTGGGCCTCAGCTACGACGAGAGCAATGCGCTGATGGTGCAGGACCCGGCCGCCTTCAAGCAGCGCGTGCAGGAGACCCTGCGCCGCCACGTGACCGCAGTGAACACCTTGGCCGGGCGCGGCATGTACTTCTTCGATTACGGCAACGCCTTCCTGCTGGAGAGCAAGCGCGCCGGTGCCGAGATCGGCGGGTTGAAGGGCGAAGAGTTCCGCTACCCCAGCTACGTGGAGGACATCATGGGTCCCATGTGCTTCGACCATGGCTTCGGGCCCTTCCGCTGGGTGTGCACCAGCGGCGATCCGCAGGACCTGGCCACCAGCGACCGCATCGCCGGCGACGTGCTCGAGGCCATGCTGAAGGAGGCGCCCGCAGAGATCGGCCAGCAGATCGCCGACAACCTGCACTGGATCCGCAGCGCGCAGCAGAACAAGCTCGTGGTGGGCAGCCAGGCGCGCATCCTCTACGCCGACAGCGAAGGCCGCATCCGCATCGCGCAGGCCTTCAACGAAGCGATCAAGCGCGGCGAGATCAGCGCGCCCATTGTGCTGGGCCGCGACCACCATGACGTAAGCGGCACCGACAGTCCGTACCGCGAGACCAGCAACATCCGCGACGGCAGCCGCTTCACCGCCGACATGGCCGTGCAGAACTTCGTGGGCGATGCCTTCCGCGGCGCCACCTGGATCAGCCTGCACAACGGCGGCGGCGTGGGCTGGGGCGAGGTGATCAACGGCGGCTTCGGCATGGTGCTCGACGGCAGCGCCGACAGCGACCGGCGCCTGCGGAGCATGTTGCACTGGGACGTGAACAACGGCATCGCGCGCCGCGCCTGGGCCCGCAACCCGAACGCCGTGTGGAGCATCGAACAGGAGATGAAGCGCACGCCATTGCTGAAGGTGACCCTGCCGAACGAGGCGGATGATGCGTTGATCGACGGGGCGCTCAGCTGAATCTCCCCCTCCGACCCAACCCCTTGCCCCGAACCTGCGTGTAGGGGTATGAACAGCAACAATACCCTACTGGACATGAGATCACTGCTTCGCTCCCTGTTCCTCGTCACAGCCATGGCGCTGGGCGGCGGGACCTTCGCCCAGCTGCAATACTGGGCCACCGTTTACGGCCAGGTATCGGGCTGCACGCCTGGCCAGGTCATCACAGTGACCACCTCCTACCAGACGGTGACCGCCACGGTGGACCCCAACTGCTCCTACTGGGTGAGCGTGTACACCGCTGCGAACCCCGACACCATCATCACCTCCACGCCCTGCCAGGGAGCGATCCAGACCGCCTATGACTACGTCAGTTTCAACAGCGTGTTCGACTCGGCCCTGGTGAACGTGAACTTCAACTGCGGCGGCGGCGGTACGCCCGACTGCCTGGGCATCCCCGGTGGTCCGAACGTGCCTGGCGCCAGCTGCGTGGACTTCTTCGGTAACCCCGGCGTATGGGATGCGAACTGCACCTGCGTGACCAACGGTCTGGTCGACTGCCTGGGCCAGGTGAACGGTCCTGCGCTGCCCGGCAGCCCCTGCGATGACGGCGACAGCACCACCGTGCAGGACACCTGGACACCGACCTGCCAGTGCGTGGGCGTATCGACGAACGTCTACGACTGCCTTGGACAGCTGAACGGCCCGGCCATGCCCGGCACCGCCTGCAACGACAACGACCCCCAGACCACGAACGACACCTGGAACGCCAACTGCCAGTGCGTGGGCACCGCCCCGCAGAACTGCCAGGCCGCCTTCACCACGAGCTCCCCCGGTCCTTGGGTGGCCATGTTCACCAGCACCAGCACCGGCACCGCCCCGCTGACCTACCAGTGGTGGCTGCCCGACGGCAGCACGAGCATCGTCCCGAACCCGGTCTTCACGTTCACCTCCCCCGGCGTATACGGCATCTGCCTTACGATCGGCGCTGGCAACGGCTGCACCAGCATCACCTGTGATACGCTGATGGTCGACAGCCTCGGCGGCATCACCGTGGGCGGTGTGGTGTGGGACTGCCTGCAGATCCCCAACGGCCCCAACATGCCCGGCACGCCCTGCCAGATCTGGGGCACCACGCTGTGGGGCACCTGGAGCGCGAACTGCCAGTGCGTGGCCAACAGCACCACCGACTGCCTGGGCATCCCCGGCGGCCCGAACCTGCCCGGCACGCCCTGCGCCGACAGCCTCGGCGGCATCTTCTTCACCGGGGTGTGGGACGCGAACTGCTCGTGCGTCACCAACGGCCTCATCGACTGCTTGGGCCAGGTGAACGGCCCCGCCCTGCCCGGCACGCCTTGCGACGACAACAACCCGGCCACCATCAACGACATGTGGACCTCCACCTGCCAGTGCGTTGGCGGCTCGTCCACACCTTGCGAAGCGAACTTCTGGGTGCTCCAGGCCTTCACCGTGGACAGCCTGAACGGCACCACCCCGATCCCCTACGAAGTGTGGGTGTGGAACCTGAGCAGCGGTGGCAGCGGCTCGTACAGCTACCTCTGGAGCTTCGGTGACGGCACCAGCAGCACCGACCCCTTCCCCACGCACACGTACAGCGGCAACGGCCCCTACCTGCTCTGCCTCACCATCGACGATGGCGCTGGCTGCACCAGCACGTACTGCGACAGTGTCTCCATCGACGCCAACGGCCTCTACACCGGCATGATCGGTGGTGGCAACGACCGCCAGAACGGCTTCACGCTGAACGTGCAGCAGCCCATGACCACGGGCGTGCAGGACGTGACGGTGGCCGGCAATGTGGCCCTCTGGCCGAACCCGGTGAGCGACGACCTGAACGTGGCCGTGACCGATGCACTGGCCGGCACCATGGAAGTGACCGTGCTGGACATGAGCGGCCGCGTAGTGCTCGCCGAGCGCCGCAGCTTCAGCAACGGTCGCAACCAGCTGACGCTGCCCACGGCCGAGCTGGCCCCGGGCCTCTACACCCTGCGCATGGGCAACGGCACCGCCGCCACCACCCAGCGCTTCGTGAAGACCCGCTGATCCACGATCCTTCCGTGAAGGCGTCCACCGCAAGGTGGGCGCCTTTCTGCTTTGCACCCTCCGGCCCGCGGGAAAGCCCGAAATTCGAGGGACAAAAAGAAATGGGGGGGGCCACCCAACCCCGGCGCCGAGCCCTGCGTGTACGCCATTGAACGGCATACCTCCGAACCCGACCGACCATGAGAACCTACTTCCGCGCGCTGATCCTGGGCATCGCAGCCCTGGTGGCGCTCACCGCAGCGGCCCAGTCACCCTACACCCTCATCGTGCAGGGCACCGTGGCCGGCTGCACCCCCTTCCAGCAGGTCACCGTCTCCACGATCGGCAATACCCAGCCCCTGGTGAGCCACACCCTAGAGATCTTCCCGCCGAACTGCTTCTATGACACGGTGATCGACGTGTTCAGCCCCACGGCAGCCGTGATGGTAAGCACCCTGTGCGGCGGCGTGGTGCTCACGGAGTTCGACACCGTGGCCTTCAACTTCATCGGCGACACGGCGGTGGTCACCATCAACCTAAACTGCGGTGGTGGCGGCACCGTGGACTGCCTGGGGATCCCGGGCGGCACGGCGCTGCCCGGCACACCTTGCAACGATGGGAACCCGGGCACCACCAACGACACGTGGGGCGCGAACTGCGTGTGCAGCGGCGTTGCCATCCCCACCTGCCAGGCCTCCTTCACCATCTCCAACTCATCACCGTGGGTGATGGACCTCGACAATACGAGCACGGGCATGCTTCCGATGCTCTACGACTGGTCCCTGCCGGACGGCTCATCGACCGGCCAGAACAGCCCCTACTTCGCGTTCACCGCCCCAGGCACCTATGGCGTGTGCCTCACGATCTACGCGGCCAACAGTTGCGTCAGCACCGCTTGCGATACGGTGTATGTCGACAGTGTCGGCAATGTGAGCACCACACCCATCGTCCTCGATTGCGTGGGCATCGTCAACGGTCCCAACATGCCGGGCACGCCCTGCAACGACAACGACCCGCTCACGGTGAACGACACATGGAGCGCGAACTGTGTTTGCCAGGGCACCTTGCCGCAGAACTGCCAGGCGGCCTTCATCGGAAATCAGCTTGGCCCTTGGCTGTTCGCCTTCAACGACCAGAGCACGGGCGTGGCCCCGCTGGCCTACCAGTGGTGGCTTCCCGACGGCAGCACCACCACCCAGGTCAACCCGCTCTACAACTTCAATGCGGCAGGCACCTATGGGGTGTGCCTCACGATAACCGCAGGCAATGGTTGCACCAGCGTGACCTGCGACACCCTCTTCGTGGACAACAACGGGAACATCAGCTTCCAGCCGCAGTACTACGATTGCATGGGCTACCCCAACGGCACCAACCTGCCCGGTACGCCCTGCCAGATACCCGGAACCGTCCTTTTCGGGGAATGGGATGCGAACTGCGTATGTGATACCACCACCCTGAGCGTGTACGACTGCACGGGGATCCTCAACGGCCCGAACATGCCCGGCACCGCCTGCGTGGACACGGTGGGCGGGGTGCTCGTACCGGGCACCTGGCAGGCCAACTGCATGTGCGTCACCAACGCCTTGAACGACTGCCTCGGCATCTTCAATGGCCCCAACCTGCCCGGTACCCCGTGCAATGATGGGGACACGCTCACCTATAACGACACCTGGGACGGCACCTGCAACTGCGTGGGCTACTCCATGCAGGGCCAGGTCCTGATCACCGGCAGCATCATTCCATGCCCGGCACCTGGCACACCGGTACATATCGTGTCCATCGCCACCCTGCCTCCCGTGGATACCGTGATCGCCACAGGCCCGAACTGTGACTACAGCTTGCTCGTGGATGTCATCACCACCACGGGCTGGTTCATTGTGGAGACCAGTTGCGACTCCGGACTGACGTCGGTCTTCGATTCCCTGGGATACTCCCTGTCCGCCGGCATCGATACCCTGTTGATCGACGTGAGCTGCGGTGGCCTGCTCGCCGACTGCCTGGGGATACCGGGCGGCCCCAACATGCCCGGCACGCCCTGCAACGACGGTGACACGCTCACCGTGCAGGACACCTGGACCCCGAGCTGCCAATGCGTGGGCATACCGGTCAACTACTACGACTGCCTGCAGATCGTGAACGGCCCGAACCTGCCGGGCACGCCGTGCAACGACAACAACCCCGCGACCATCGGCGACACGTGGGATGCGAACTGCAACTGCGTGGGCAGCGTGCCCCAGCCCTGCAATGCGGACTTCTGGGTGCTGCAGGCGTACACGGTCGACTCGGTCACCAACCTGCCCGTGCCCACGCCCAACGAGCTGTGGATCTGGAACCTGAGCAGCGGTGGCACCGGCGCGTACACCTTCCTCTGGAACTTCGGTGATGGCACCAGCAGCACCGACCCCTTCCCCACGCACGTGTACGCCAGCGGCGGGCCCTACATCCTGTGCCTCACCATCAATGACAGCGCCGGGTGCACGAGCACCTACTGCGACTCCGTCTCCGTCGACGCCAACGGCATGTACACGGGGATCATGGGCGCTGGCAACGACCGACAGAACGGCTTCACCATCAACGTGCGCGACCCGCTGGCCACCGGCATCACGGAACGGCCGACCGTTCTCGGCGAAATGGCGCTCTGGCCCAACCCCGTGCAGGACCTGCTGAACATCGCCCTGGTGAGCGATCTGCAGGGAGCCGTGTCCGTGGAGGTGGTCGACATGAGCGGGCGCGTGGTGCGCAGCGAACGCCACATGCTCGGCGGGGGCCGCACCCAGTTCACCGTTCCCACCAACGACCTTGCTCCGGGGCTGCACGTCCTCCGGATCAGCAACGGCACATCCAGCATCAACCAACGCTTCGTGCGCACCGAATAGAACTTGTTCATCCCGGGTTGGGACGGGGTGTCCGTCATCGGCTTGCCGGTGATGGGCACCCCTGACCGGCGAAAAGGCACCATGGTCCACGACACCCTCCTCGAGCGCTGCATCCGGCAGGAAGCGAAGGCTCAGTACGAGCTGTACAGGGTGTTGTACCCCATGATGATGAGCATCTGCTCGCGCTACGAGCGCAACCGCCAGGACGCCGCCGCCACCATGAACCAGGGCTTCCTCAAGATCCTGCAGCACCTAGGGCGCCGCCCCGACCATGTGCCCTTCGAGCCCTGGGCGCGGCGCGTGGTGATCAATACCGTGATCGACCAGTTCCGGCGCAACAAGGAACGGAAGGCCGTGGAACGGCTCAGCGACGACCTCAGCGACCACGACACCAGCGAAGTGAACAGCTACCTGCGCGAGATGGAGGCCGAGGAACTGGCACGCCTGCTGGAACAGCTGCCTCCGGTATCGCGCCACGTGTTCAACCTGTTCGCCATCGACGGATTCGCCCACGCCGAGATCGCGGAGATGCTGGGCATCAGTGAAGGCACCTCGAAATGGCACGTGAGCCATGCGCGCACCGTGCTGCAGAAGGCCATCGGCGCCATGGCCGCCCAACGAACCCTCAACACACCGCACCGATGAACCGCCCGGACGCATTCGACGACCTGGCCCGGCAGAAGCTGGAGGAACGCGCGTTCCCCTTCGATGAAGGGCACTGGCAGGACATGCAGCGCGTGCTCGCCGAGGAGCGCCGCCGCAAACGCCGCGCACTGTACTGGGGCATCGGTACGGGACTGCTGCTCATCACAGCGGGCACGGCGGCCTTCCTCGCCGCGCGCCCCGATCGGGAAGTGGTCGCCGAGCGCACGGTCGACCAGCGCACAGCACCAGCCGTAACGGTGACGAGCACTGAACAGCAGGCCAACGCTTCATCGGCGGACCATGCGGCCACCAGCACGCCCGATGCCCGGGCCGCAGCCGCAGCCACCAGCAACCCGCCGGTGAACGCCGCAAAGCCTGTAGCGTCCAACGCGCCACAAGCAGCCACACCAGCGGCAGGCAGCGCGCACAAGGCAACGCCTGAAGCCCGACCGGGCCAAGGAGAACCCGCGGCCCACCGACCGCGCGCGAAGGCAGCAGCCGAAGCCCCGGTCATCGAGCCGGCACAGCAACATGCCCCGGCCAAGCCCGCCACGGCGGATGCGGCCACGGACGGTACCGGCACCGATGCGGGGAACGGCATTGCAGCCGGCATCGCCGCCGGTGGCAACGCCCCGAACGTGTCCGCCGACGCACAGAAGGCACCGACCGATGATCCGCTCGCCCAACAGCGGCCTTCAGCGACCAGCGACACCACCAGCCACCCAGCACCCACCCCGGCAGAGCCTCCTCAAGCACCGGGCGTACCCTTGGTGGCCAACACGACCACGCCGGAGGACACGACCAACGCGCCTTCCGTTCCTCCGGCCGCGCCGCCCATCGTGGCGCCCGCCTCGCCCTGGGAGCTCACCGTGTGGGGCGGCATGCAGCGTTCACGCACCCGCTACTCCGGGGCGGAAGTGCCTTGGGCCGGCACCATCAGCGATGCGAACGCACCGGCCTACGGCGCCGAGGTGATGCACATGGGCCGCCACATCGGTCTGGGTGCCGGCCTGCACTACATCACCTACGCCGAGCGCTACCAGCAGCCCGAACTGTACACCCGCATCCTCGACATCGATCCGGTCTACTCCATCATCTCCCTGGACACCACCCTGCTTGTGGTCACCGGCACGGTGCTCCAGAACGGGCAGGTGTTCTACACCACCGAGCAGGTGGACACCACCGTGTACGTGCTCGATGTCAGTGCCGACACCACCATCCTCGACATCCGCACGCAGGAAGGGGTGGACCGCGTGAACCAGGTGAGCTACCTGGAGCTGCCCCTCTTTGTGGACGGACATCTGGACGCAGGACGTTGGTGTTTCGGCCTGCGTGGCGGCCCCACCGTGGGCCTGCTCACCGGTCGCCGCGGCTCCATGCCCATCATCGATCCCTCGGGCGTGATCAGCCTGGAGGACCAGCCGTTCCGCGAGTACATGTTCGGCTGGACGATGCGCGGCTACGTGCGATACCGCCTGGGCGAACGCTGGTGGCTGGGCGTGGAGCCCATGATGCGCGGGCAGCTGATGAACGCCTACTCCATGGGTTCGCTGGAGCGTCGTTCCACGGGCATGGGCATCGGTTTCAGCGTGAGCTGGCGGCTGCCCTGAGCCGGTGACCGTCGCTTCCTTCGCATCTTCGTGCGGATGCAACGCATGCTTCCGCTCGCGATCGCGGCCGTGATCGGCTGCGGCCCGCCCTCGCGCCCCTCACAGGGCGGTGAGGCCACGGCGGAACAGCGCACCGACACCGCCCTCATGGACCCCAAGACCATTCCCGCGTTCTCGGCGAGCGGACACGTGAACGCCGTGATCGAGATCCCGGCCGGCACCAGCGACAAGCGGGAGTACGACCCGGCAACCCTGAGCTTCCCGATCGATGAGCGCAACGGTGTGCCTCGCCGCATCCGCTTCCTGCCCTACCCCGCCAACTACGGCTTCATCCCGGGCACGCTCATGGACACCGCACAAGGCGGCGATGGTGATGCGCTCGACGTGTTCGTGCTGTGCCCGGCCCTGCCCAGTGGCACTTTGCTCGAGATCGAGCCCATCGGCATCATCGAGCTCATCGACGACAACGAGCGCGACGACAAGCTCGTGGCGCTTCCCGTGGACCGCACGCTCCTCACCATGGATGTGGATGAGATGCGCGAGCTGCCCAAGGGCGTGGAGGACATCCTCACCACCTGGCTCACGCACTACGACCCCGAGGACAGCGCGCGCGTGGTGGGCGTGAAGGGGCGCGAGGCGGCAATGGAAGCCGTGCGTAAGTGGGCGGTGAAGTGATCACTCCCGCACCACACGGAAGGTCCTGCAGCCTTCACTAGCGCAGACCCGCAGCACATAGGCACCGAGCGGCAATGACCCGAGATCAAGCGAGCGCATGCGCCCGCTTCCTTGGGCGGATAGCTGGTGCGGTCGACCCAGGGCATCGAACAGCTCGATCCGCAGGTCACCTTCCGGAAGACCGGTGAGCTGCAGCGGTCCGCGGCTGGGATTCGGCGCGATGGAGATGCCGGACAAGGTCTCCTCACCGATGCCCACGGTGCACTTGCCGCTCTCGCAGAACACGATCGCCGGGTCCACGGTGCCGTAGTTCTGGTCGATGATCGGCGGCACGAGCGTGGTGGGGCTGGCATCGCAGAAGTCCATCGACCCGACCAGGTCGCCGTTGTTGATGGTGATGCCGCTGACGCAGATGGCGCCGTTGCCCACGATGATGCCATCGTTCATCAGGCCACCGTTCACCCGGATGAGGCCCGCTGCACCGATGTTGATGCTGTCGTCGTTGGCGAAGTCGCCGTTCACCTCGATGTAGCCGGGCGAGTCGAAGGGCCAGTCCACATCCAGGTCACCGATGATGTACAGCGTGCCTTCGTTCAGCACGGGCTGGGTGATCGCCAGGAAGCCCATGGAGCTAAAGCCGAACCATCCGTTGGGCGTGATGTGCACCCAGGCGTTGGTGAGCGTGACGCTGGCCTGGATCGTCACCGCATGCGCGATCTCCACACTGTCCGCCACGGAAGGCACGCAATTGCAGGTCCAGGTGGAAGGCGAGCTCCACGGTCCATCCGCCGCGGAGGTGTAGAGCTGCGAACACAGGTCCATACCGACCAGCATAAGCACGACCAAAGCCAGCGACCTCATGCCACCAAGGTAGTGGTCCAGCGAGGCTCAGCCCCGGAGCTCCGCGCCGGCCTCCTTCTCGAACGCACTGCGGATGCGGCCCATCGCCTTCTCCACCTGGTCATCGGTGAGGGTCCGCTCCGCGTCCTGCAGCACGAAGCTGAGGGCATAGCTCTTCTTGCCTGCGGGCAGCTTGTCGCCCTCGTACACGTCAAAGAGATCGACCTGCCGCAGCAGCTTGCGCTCGGCCTGCAGCGCCAGCTTCTCGAGCTGGGCGTAGGTCACGGCCTTGTCGAGCAACAGGCTCAGGTCGCGGCGCACGGCCGGGAAGCGCGGCACCTCCTCGTGCTCCAGCTTCATACCGCTCAACTGCTGCAGCCAGGCCGCATCGTTCAGCTCGGCGTAGAGCACGGGTTGCGCGATGTCGAAGGCCTTCAGCACGGCAGGCTTCACCACACCGAAGGTGGCGAGGGTGACGCCCTTGCGCTGCACGAGCACCGCGCTGTCGAGCAGGGGGTGCGCCTCGGGCGCGTCCACCACGCCCGTCACGCCCATGCGCTCGGTGAGCAGCTCCACTTCGGCCTTGATGTCGGCGATGCCGGCCTTGTCGTCCTCGGCACGCCAGCGCTCGCGCCAGCGGCGGCCGGTGACCAACAGGCCGGTGCGGTCCTCCTCGCGCGAGCCCCTGGCCGCCGCAGCGTACACGCGACCGCGCTCGAAGAGGCGCAGGTCCTTGCGCTGGCGCGCGATGTTGTACGCGGCCGCGCCGAGCAGGCCGAAGAGCATCGTGGGCCGCAGCACATCGAGCTCGTTGCTCAGCGGGTTCAGCAGGCGCACGAGCTCCTCCGGGGAGGAGGCACCGAGCTTCACGGTGCGCTCACCGTTCACCAGCGAAGGCGTCATCACCTCGCTGAAACCGCGGCCGGCGAGGTGGGCGGACAGGTCCTTCTGCAGACCTTCCAGCGTGGCCATGGGCTTGTGCACGTGCGGCACCATGAGGCGCTCCGGCACGGGGATCCGGTCGAAGCCGTGGATGCGCAGCACCTCCTCCACCAGGTCGGCCTCGCGGTGCACATCCACGCGGTAGGGCGGCACGTGCACGGTGACGGTGCGGTCGGTGCGGTCGCTCAGGCGGCAGTCGAGCAGCTCGAGGATGCGCGCCACATCGTCGTGCGGGATGTGCACGCCGCACAGGCGGTCGACCGCGGCGAAGTGCAGTTTCACGGTGCGCCAGGCGGGCTCGTGCGTGCGGATGTCGGTGATGGGCGAGCTGATGCGGGCGCCGGCCACCTCGCGCAGCAGCAGCGCCGCGCGCTTCAGGGCCACCAGCGTCATCTCCGGGTCCACGCCGCGCTCGAAGCGGAACGAGGCATCGGTGTTGAGCGCATGGCGGCGGGCCGTGCGGCGCACGCTCACCGCATCGAACCAGGCGCTCTCGAGGAACACGCTGGTGGTGGCCTCGGTGACCCCGCTGTCGAGACCGCCGAACACGCCCGCGATGCAGAGCGGACCAGCGGGGTCGGTGATGATCAGGTCCTCGGCGTCGAGCTTGCGCTCCTTGCCGTCGAGGGCCACGAAAGCGGTGCCGGTGGGCAGGTGACGCACGATGATCCGGCCGTCGGTGATGCGGTCGGCGTCGAAAGCGTGCAGCGGCTGCCCGAGCTCGTGCTGCACGAAGTTGGTGACATCCACCACGTTGTTGATCGGCTTCAGGCCGATGCCGGCGAGGCGCTCCTTCAGCCAATCCGGCGAGGGACCCACCTTCACCTGGGTGAGCGTGAGGCCGGCGTAGCGCGGCGCGGCGCGGGGCGCCTCCACCTCCACGGCGATGCGGCGCGCGTCATCGTCCTGCGCGAAGGGCTCGGTGGCGGGCATGCGCAGGGCGGCCGTTCGGCCTTCGCGGTACCGCAGAGCCGCAGCAAGGTCGCGGGCCACGCCCAGGTGGCTCATGGCATCGGCGCGGTTGGGCGTGAGGCCGATCTCCAGCACATGATCGGCCTTCAGGCCCAAGTGCTCAGCGGCGGGCGCACCGATGCGGGCGGAGGGGTCGAGCACCATGATCCCGGCGTGGCTCTCGCCCAGGCCCAGTTCATCCTCGGCGCAGATCATGCCGTGGCTCTCCACCCCGCGGATCTTGCTCTTCTTGATCACGATGCTGTTGCCATCGCGCATGTGGAGCGTGCTGCCCACCAGGGCCACCAGCACCTTCTGCCCGGCGGCCACGTTGGACGCGCCGCACACGATCTGCAGCGGCTCGCCCTGGCCCACGTCCACGCGCGTCACGCTCAGGCGGTCGGCATCGGGGTGCTTGGCGCACTCCACCACATGGCCCACCACCACACCGACCAGCATGCCCTTCACGGGCTCCAGCGGCTCCACGCTCTCCACCTCCAGGCCGGTGCTGGTGAGCACTTCCGCCACTGCGCGGGGGCTCATTCCGTCGAGGTCGATGAGGCTGTTGAGCCAGTTCCAGGAGATGCGCATGGTAGACGGCTGAATTTCGGTCGGCGAAGATACCGAACGGAGGTGGGGCGGGTTGAGCCGACGTACGGACAACGGTGCATGTCCCAACATCCCCATTGACCCCCGCCCCCACTAGCTTTGAGGTCATCCATGGAGTACATCATCCTCTCCATCCCTCTCTTCTTCCTGCTCATGGGCGTGGAGCTGGCGTGGAGCGCCTGGCCCGGCTCGAAGGCCGGGCCGAGGCGCGCTCCGGTCTATCGGCTGAACGACTTCATCGCCAACCTGGGCTGCGGGATCGGGTCGCAGGTGGTGGGCGCCTTCACGAAGGCGGTCATCTTCGCCATCTACCTCTGGGCCTACGACCACCTGCGCCTGTTCACCCTGCCCCGCACCGCGCTCACCTGGGTCGTGGCCTTCCTGCTCGTGGACCTGCTGTACTACTGGTTCCACCGCCTGAGCCACGAGGTGAACTTCCTGTGGGCCGCCCACATCGTGCACCACCAGAGCGAGGAGTATAACCTGAGCGTGGCGCTGCGCCAGAGCTGGTGGCAGGGCCTGTTCAGCTGGTGGTTCTACCTGCCCATGGCCGTGCTCGGCATCCACCCGGTGCTCATCGTCACCGTGGGCGCCTTCAACACGCTCTACCAGTTCTGGATCCACACCAAGGCCATCGGTCGCCTGGGGCCGCTGGAGGCGGTGTTCAACACGCCCAGCCACCACCGCGTGCACCACGGCAGCGACCCCAAGTACATCGACCGCAACCACGCGGGCACGCTCATCATCTGGGACCGCCTGTTCGGCACCTTCCAGCGCGAGGAGGAGGAGCCCGTGTACGGCATCACCACGCCGCTCACCAGCTGGGACCCCGTGAGGGCCAACTTCCACTACTGGGGCGACCTGTTCGCGCTCGCGCAACGCTGCACACGTTGGAGCGACAAGCTGCGCGTGTTCCTGAAGCCCCCGGGCTGGCGGCCGGCCGAGCTGGGCGGTTTCCAGGGACCACAGGCGAAGGACCGCGCCACCTACCGCAAGTTCGACACGGTGGTGGACGGTGCCGTGCGCGGCTACGTCGCCGTGCAGTTCACCCTGCTGCTGGTGGTGACCACGTTGTTCCTGTTCCGGCAGTCAGCGCTCGCGCCCTGGCTCCAGTGGGCCGTGGCCGGGCTCATCATCTGGTGGGTGATGGACATGGGCCTGCTGATGGAGGGCCACCGGCGGGCGGTGATGCTGGAGAGCGGGCGCATCGTGGTGCTCGCGCTGCTGGGCATCGGGCTTACGGCCACGCTGTGGTCGGCCTGGCCGTTGATCACCTTCGCCCTGGGCGGCGTTAGCCTGCTCCACCTCGCCCTGCTCGCCAGCACCGGCTCCCTGCGATGGTGAAGCTGCCCATCCCCTCGCTTGAAGGTATCACCACCGGGCGCCTGCGCTTCCGGCGCATCACCCCGGCCGACGTGGACACCTGGATGCCGTACATCGACAGTGCGGAGGCGGTCCGGTTCATGGGCTTCACACCTGGCAGCCGCAGCGATTGCGAGGCCATGATCCAACGCTCGCTCGACCGCTACACGCAGAACGGCAGCGGGCTGAACATGCTGGAGCGCCGAGACACCGGTGAACCCGTGGGCCAGTGCGGCCTGCTCGTGCAGGAGGTGGAGGGCGTGACCGAACTGGAGATCGGCTACCACCTGCTGCCCGCCCACTGGCACCAAGGCTACGCCACCGAGGCGGCTCAGGCCTGCCGCGACCTGGCCTTCCGGCTGGAGCTGGCCCCCAGCCTCATCTCGTTGATCGACCCCGGCAACACCGCTTCGCAACGCGTGGCGCGGCGCAACGGCATGGTGCTCGAGAAGCACGTGCGCTGGCGCGACATGGACATCCAGGTGCACCGCATCCACCGACCGTCGTAAGGCCCGCTTCCTATCTTCACGCTCCGTCCTTGCTCCGGACACCATGGACCTTCGTCGCTCCCCGCTCGTCAACGGCGCGCTTTACGTGCTCGCGCTCACCGGTTGCATCGTGGCCCAGTGGCGCCAGGTGCACCTGCTGGAGTTCATCTGCAAGCCGGCGCTGATGCTGGTGCTGGGCTCCTGGTTCTACTTCAACAGCCGCCGCGTGGGCGACCGCTTCACGCTCCTTATCCAGGCCGGGCTGTTCTTCTCGCTCGTGGGCGATGTGGCGCTGATGTTCCAGCACCTGGATGAGTTCAATTTCATCCTGGGGCTCGCGGCCTTCCTGCTGGCGCAACTGTGCTACACGCTGGCCTTCATCCAGAACATCGCCGATGCCGGCGGACCACAGGGGGTGCTGCTCTCCTCCGCGCTCTCGATCCCGCTGCTCATCTACGGCTTCGTCTTCGCGCTCGACATCCTGCCCCGCCTGGACAACGCGCTGGTGATGCCGGTGATGGTCTATGCAGGCGCCATCACGCTCATGGGTATCATGGCCGCCTTCCGGTTTCAGCGGACCTTCGCCTTCAGCTTCTGGCTGGTGTTCATCGGCGCGCTGCTCTTCATCGCGTCGGACAGCCTGCTGGCCACCAACCGCTTCGTGCGCCCGCTGCCCTATGGCAACACGCTGATCATGCTCACCTACGCCTTGGCGCAGGTCGGCATCGCGTGGGGCGCGCTGGTGCACGTGCATGACCCCGAGCAGGTGCGCCGCCGCCAGGAGCTCGAGGCCTGAGGCCTAGCTGATCCGGCCCCAGACCGCCTGGCTCTTCAGGCGCTCCGCCAGTTCACCGGCAATGGCGGCGTTGCGCGGATCGCGGAGTTCGGGGTCGGCATCGAGCACGCGCTGGGCCGCGGCACGCGCCTGTTGCAGGATGTCCTGGTCGTGCACGAGGTCGGCCAGGTGCAGCGTCGGCAGGCCGCTCTGCTGTGTGCCCAGGATGTCGCCGGGCCCGCGGAGCCGCAGGTCCACCTCGGCGATCTCGAAGCCGTCGTTGGTGCGCACCATGGTGCCCAGGCGCGTGCGCGCATCGTTGCCGAGCTTGTCGCCGGTCATGAGGATGCAGTAGCTCTGCTCGGCGCCACGGCCCACCCGGCCACGCAGCTGGTGCAGCTGGCTCAGGCCGAAGCGGTCGGCGTTCTCGATCACCATCACGCTGGCGTTGGGCACGTCCACGCCCACCTCGATCACCGTGGTGGCCACCAGGATGTTGGTCTCGCCCTTCTTGAAGCGTGCCATCTCGTAGTCCTTGGTGGCCTGGTCCATGCGGCCGTGTACGATGCTCACGGCGTACTTGGGCAGGGGGAAGCGACGTGAGATGGCCTCGAAGCCGTCGGTGAGGTCCTTGAGGTCCTTCGCGGGGTTCGTGGTGGGATCGCCCTTGGTGCTCTCCTCGATCAGCGGGTACACGATGTACACCTGACGGCCCTTGGCGATCTCCTCCTCCAGGAAGGCGAACACGGCGTTGCGCGCGCTGTCGTAGCGGTGCACGGTCTTCACAGGCTTGCGGCCGGGCGGCAGCTCATCGATCACGCTCACGTCGAGGTCGCCGTACAGCGTCATGGCCAGGGTGCGGGGGATGGGCGTGGCGGTCATCACGAGCACGTGCGGCGGCACCTCGTTCTTGCGCCATAGGCGCGCGCGCTGTGCCACACCGAAGCGGTGCTGCTCGTCGATCACCACCAGGCCCAGGTCCTTGAAGCGCACGGGGTCCTCCAGCAACGCGTGCGTGCCGATGAGGATGTGGATGTGGCCCAGCTCCAGCGCGGTGAGCAGGCTGCGACGCTCGGCCGCCTTGGTGCTGCCGGTGAGCAGGCGCACCTCCAGCGGCATGTCCTTCAGCATGCGGCTGATGGTGGCGAAGTGCTGCTGGGCGAGGATCTCGGTGGGCGCCATCAGCGCGGCCTGGAATCCGTTGTCGAGCGCGATGAGCATGCTCAGCAGGGCCACGAGGGTCTTTCCGCTGCCCACGTCGCCCTGCACCAGGCGGTTCATCTGGCGGCCACCGCCCATGTCCTTGCGCACCTCCTTCACCACGCGTTTCTGCGCGCCGGTGGGCTCGAAGGGCATGTGCTCCTTGTAGAAGGCGTTGAACAGCGTGCCCACGGTGCCGAACACATGGCCCTTCACCTCCTGCTGCACCAGCAGCTTCTGCTTCAGCAGCTGCAGCTGGATGAAGAAGAGCTCCTCGAACTTCAGGCGCCGCGTGGCGAGGTCGAGGTGGTGCTGGTCCTTGGGCGCGTGCAGCTGACGGTAGCACTCCTCGCGGCCCAGGCCACCGAGCCAGTGCACCAGGTCCTGGCTCAGGTTCTCGGGGATGAGCAGGCCGGGCGTGAGGAGCAGCGTGTGCGTGAGCTTGCCGATGGCGCGGCTGCCGAGCCCCTTGGCGGTGGCCTTCTCGGTGGTGCTGTACACGGGCTGCAGCGTGGCGTCGAGCCCCGCCTCCCAAGTGGTGGCGAGCTCCAGCTCGGGATGCGCCAGGTTCACACGGCCCTTGAACTCACTGGGCTTGCCGTACACGATGTACTCCTGCCCGTTCTTGAGCGAGCCCACGAGCCACTTGATGCCCTTGAACCACACGAGCTCGATGCTGCCGGTGGCGTCGGTGAGCTTCGCGGTGAGCCGCTTGCCCTGCTTCTCGCCAAGGGTCTTGATGTCCGTGACCACCCCGCGCAGCTGCACGCTGGGCAGCTCCTCGTTCACCTCGCGCACCGTGTGGAAGCGGCTGCGGTCCACGTAGCGGAAGGGGAAGTGCTGGAGCAGGTCACCGAAGGTGGCGATGCCGAGCTCGGCGCGCAGCAGCTCGCCCCGCTGCGGGCCCACGCCCTTGAGGTACTCGATGGGGGTGTCGAGGAAGCCTGGCACGAGCCGAAAGTAGGATCCCGGAGGCTCTACCACACCCCCGGCACCAACCGCGCCACGCCATGCATCCGCTGCGGATAGTCCGGATGGCGGGCGGTGAGCAGTGCCTCCTCATGCCGCACCTTCAGCACAAGCACCACTGCACAGGTCACCAACGCCAGGCTGCGCAGCAACGTAGGCGCACCGAGGGTGAAGGCGAGGCCGCACACGAGCACCGCAGTGTACATGGGGTGACGGACATACCTGTAGATCCCGTGAACGGCGAGGGTATTGCCTTCCCGGGGATCCGGCAGGATGGTGAAGTTGTTGCCGCCGAGCGAAGCGACGGCCCAGCCGAACACACCAAGCCCCACGGCGAACAAAGACCACGCCCACCAGGGCATGGCCCACGGACCGCCGAACAGCAGCAGTGCGATGCAGGTGAACTGGCCGAGGACGAGGATGCGCGAACGCATGGCGCGGGCTGTGCGACCGGGCGCTTACTCGCCGTTGATCACGGAAAGGACCGAGTCGATCCGGGCGAAGCTGGCCTGCATCTCCGCATCGGGTTCCGTGTCCCCCTTCATCAGCGCGGCCTCCACAAGCTCCATGTTGTGCAGACGGGCTTCGGCATAGATGGTGAAGAGGTTCCGCTGGCGGGCCATCTCGGGCGAGAGATCGAGCGAATCGGTCCGATGCAGGAGCGCCACGGCTTCGCGCCAGGCGGGCAGTCCGCTGTCCTGCACAAGGATGAGCTGGGCATTGGCGGTGGCATCATCGGGCATGTTGAACGGCGCGATCCCCTGCTGCTCAAGCACCTGGAAGGCGGCAAGCTCCTTCTGGAAAACGGCATCGTCCATGGGGATCGATCGCAGCACCATGCCGGAGCAGAGCCCCAACGCGAGCAAGGGTCCGCTCCAGGCGGCCAGGTGAACGACCGGAACATCCGGCTTCCTGAGCGTGAAATAGAGGCCACCGCCCATGGCGAGCCCGCTCACGAGACCACCGATGTGGGCGGCATTGTCCACACCGCCCTTGAGGCCGTTGATCAGGTTGTACACCACGAAGATGCCGATGCTCTGGAGCAGGTTCCGGCGTACGTCCTTGTGGAACAGGTCGGTGAACAGCAGGGCAAGAAAGACCCCATAGAGCCCGAAGATGGCGCCCGATGCGCCCGCACTGACCGTGTTGTCGTGCCACCACAGGCTGGTGAGGCTGGCGAACACACCGGTGATGCCATAGAGCGCGAACATCCGCCAACGGCCGAGGAGCGGCTCCAGATGAAGCCCGATCATGAGCAGGGCGTACATGTTCAGGAGCAGGTGGAACGCGCCGATGTGCACGAAGCAGCAGGTCAGGAGCCGCCACCATTGTCCGTCCAGGGTGTAGGGACGGTAGTTGGCGCCCCATGCGAGCAGGTCCTCACCAGTGGGAGACAGCACGTGCACCCCGGTGGCCACCATCGCGATGAAGACGAGCACGCTCGCATCGATCAGCAAGGGCGTGGCGAAGAAGTCCCTGCGCGGGATGAACATGCTGCCGATGTCGCGCCAGTGGAACTCGTTGGCATGGGCCGTGGACGCATCCTGCTGCATCGCTCCGCTCTCCTCCAGCTCCTTCAGTTCCGCGGCCATGGTCTCCGGGGTGGTGGACACCCGCGCCTCGGCGAAGGCGTCCATGAGCGCATCGAGGTTGCGTTGATGGCGCTTGCGGCCGGAAACGAGGGTCCATTGCTGGAACTTGCTCTCGGCAGAGAACCCTTCATTATCGAGGTCAACGACCACCTCCTCGCC
This sequence comes from Flavobacteriales bacterium, assembly GCA_016788485.1. GTDB lineage: Bacteria > Bacteroidota > Bacteroidia > Flavobacteriales_F > PHOS-HE28 > PHOS-HE28. The sequence goes on along the minus strand of JAEUSV010000062.1, from coordinate 29,921 downwards.
ATTGGAGAATGCGGACCTCGGTGTGATGGCCACCACCCGCATGGGATGCAGGTGCTCCACACCCCAATTCAACTTGCGAAAGGCCTGAAAGAGCAGAACAATGACCTCCGCGCGCGAAAGGCCTTCGGTGGAACACCGTACGGTGGGACGTTGGGCAGCCATGCCCGGTCAAGATAGCCCGACCTCCCGGAACACGTGCACGCTCAGATCGCGCCCATGCCCAGCAGCAGCGCCGGCTCCTCCATCAGCCCCTTGAAGGTGTTGAGGAAGGCGGCGCCGGTGGCACCGTCCACCACGCGGTGGTCGCAGCTCAGCGTCACCTTCATGGTGTGGCCGGGCACGATGGCGCCGTTGCGCACCACGGGCTTCTCCATTATGCCGCCCACGGCCAGGATGCACGCGTCGGGCGGGTTGATGATGGCGGTGAACTCCTCGATGCCGAACATGCCGAGGTTGGAGATGGTGAAGGTGTTGCCCTCCCAGTCGGCGGGCTGCAGCTTCTTCTCCTTGGCCTTCCTGGCCATGTCGCGCACCTCGGCACCGATCGTGCGCAGGGGCTTCCCATCGGCGAAGCGCACCACGGGCACCAACAGGCCCTCCTCCACCGCCACGGCCACGCCGATGTGCACGTGCTCGTTGTAGCGGATGCGGTCGCCGAGCCAGCTGCTGTTCACCTTGGGGTGCTGCTTCAGGGCCACGGCGCACGCCTTGATCACCAGGTCGTTGAAGCTGATCTTGTCGGGCGCGATGCTCGCGTTGATCGCCTCGCGGACCTGCATGGCGCGGTCCATGGGGATCTCGAGCGTGAGGTAGAAGTGCGGGGCGCTGAACTTGCTCTCGGCCAGCCGGCGCGCTATGGTCTTGCGCATCTGGCTCACGGCCACCTCGGTGAACGATTCCACCTGTGGCGCGGCGTAGGCCATGCCTCCACCGGTCCAGCCCTCGATGTCGCGCTTGGTCACACGGCCGTCGGGGCCACTGCCTTTCACGCGACCGATGTCGATGCCCTTCTCCTCGGCCAGGCGCTTGGCGAGCGGGCTGGCGTGCTTGCGACCGCTACCGTTCGTAGCGGGGGCGGGAGCGGGGGCAGGTTTCGGCGCTGCCGCTACGGGTGCAGGAGAAGGAGCGGGGGCAGGGGCAGGGGCTGGCGCAGGGGCAGCAGCAGCAGCAGCAGGAGCAGGAGCAGCAGCAGCAGGAGCAGGGGCGGCAGCGGCCTTGGGAGCAGCGCTTTCCGCTTCCGCCAGGATCGTGCTGATGTCCTCCCCTTCCTTGCCGAACACGGCGAGCAGGCTGTCCACCGCGGCGGTCTTGCCCTCGGGCACGCCGATGTGCAGCAGCACACCATCGTGGAAGCTCTCGAACTCCATGGTGGCCTTGTCGGTCTCGATCTCGGCGAGGATATCGCCGCTCTTCACCTTTTCACCCACCTTCTTGTGCCACTTCGCCACCACACCCTCGGTCATGGTGTCGCTCAGCTTCGGCATGCGTACGATCTCGGCCATTACGTCTTAGTGATTAACCGCCACCACGCGACGTACGCAACGCGAACGCCATGAAGTGGCTGATGTTACCCGCTGTTCGCTCGCGATGCGCATACGTAGCGTTCGTTGCGTCGTTGCGGTTCAGCTCAGTCCTTGATGAAGGGATAATCCGGGGTCTTGTACACGTCCTCCCACAGTTCCTTCGCTTCGGGGAGGGGGCTCTCCTCGGCGAACTTCACCGCGTCCTCCACCTCCTTCTTGATGGCGGCATCGAGGGCCTCGAGCTCGGCCTCGGTGGCCCACTTGTTGGCGAGCAGCTTGGCGCGCACGTCCTCGATGGGGTCCTGTTGCTTGTAGGCCTCCACCTCCTCCTTGGTGCGGTACTTCTGCGGGTCGCTCATGCTGTGGCCGCGGTACCGGTAGGTCTTGATCTCAAGCAGGTAGGGTCCCTTGCCGTCACGGCAGTGGGCGCAGGCCTTGGCGATCGCTTCGTGCACGGCCTCGCACTTCATCCCATCGACTGCCTCACCGGGCATGTCGTAGCTCTCGCCCAGGGTGTACAGTTCGCGCACGTTGCTGGTGCGCTCCACGCTGGTGCCCATGGCGTAGTGGTTGTTCTCGATGATGAAGACCACGGGGATCTTCCAGGTCATGGCGATGTTGAAGGTCTCGTGCAGCATGCCCTGGCGCACGGCGCCGTCGCCCATCATGCACAGGGTCACCTGGTCGCCGCCGCGGTACATGTCGGCGAAGGCGATGCCGGCGCCCAGGCCGATCTGCCCGCCCACGATGCCGTGGCCGCCGAAGAGGTTGCGGCCCTTGTCGAAGTAGTGCATGCTGCCGCCCTTGCCCTTGCTGGTGCCGGTGGTCTTGCCGTACAGCTCGGCCATCACCCGGTGCGGGGTCTCGCCCAGCACCAGTGGGTGGCAGTGGTCGCGGTAGCCGGTGATCAGGCGGTCCTCCTTGCCCATGGCGGTGACCATGCCGGCCAGGATGGCCTCCTGCCCGATGTACAGGTGGCAGAACCCGCCGAACTTCTGCATGGTGTAAAGCTGACCGCACTTCTCCTCGAAGCGGCGCATCATCAGCATGTCCTTGAACCAGCGCTGGTAGGTCTCCTTGGAGAAGTCCCCCTTGGCCGCAGGCTTGGCGGGTCCCTTGGGGGCGGAAGCGGTCTTGGTGGCCATCGGTCGGTTTATCCGGGCCAAAGATAGCCCCCGCCCTTCGATGCCGCCGGCCCCTGGAACGGCCTATTTCCGCAGGAAGGAGCGGTCGAACGAGAGCGGCAGCAGGCTGTCCATGCTGTAGGTCTCGAGCACGGGCCCGCGCACGATGCCCATGAGCAGGCGGATCGGGGAGCCCTGGCGGTTCTCCTGCTCCAGCAAGGCCTGCCGGCAGATGCCGCAGGGGGTCACGGGGTCCTTGCCCTTCACCTGGGGCACCACGATGGCCACGCTCTCCACGGTGCCGCGCGGCAGCATGGTCATGGCCGCATGCAGCGCGGTGCGCTCCGCGCAGATCCCCGCCGGGAAGGCGGCGTTCTCCTGGTTGCTCCCGGGCACGATCTCGCCGCTGTCCATGCGCAGCGCCGCGCCCACCTTGAACTTGCTGTAGCGGGCGTAGGCGTTCCCCGCCGCGCGCTGCGCCAGCTTCAGCAGCTCCTGGTCCTCCTTCGGCAGCGCCGACCAGGAGGGATGGTGCATGTACACGGTGGTGACCTTGCGGGAGCTGGACATCGGCGGTTCCGGGTAAAGGGTGACGAAATTAGGTACGGGACCGGTGCCCTTTGTGGATCGAACCTTCGGCGCCAGGGCGTGTCGAACAGGCAGCCACCGGCCCGGGTTGGCGCATATCCCTAGTTTTACCGCCTTCCATGCCCACGCTCCACGAGGTCATCGCACGCTACGACCCCATCTCCCTGGCGGAGATGGACCGTGTGGAGCTGCTGGACCGCATGGACACCAAGTACGTGTTCGGCTCGGCGGAACTTCCGGCGTTGCTGGAGGTGCTGCGGGCCGAGTACCGGATCCTGGAGGTAGAAGGCAGGCGCGGCACCGACTACCGTTCGCTGTACTTCGACACGGCCGACCTGCGCCACTACCACGAGCACCACAACGGCCACAGCTTCCGCAGCAAGGTGCGCTACCGCGAGTACCTCGGCAGCGGGCTCGCCTACCTTGAGGTGAAGCGCAAGACCGGGCGCGGGGGCACGGACAAGCGGCGGATCAAGGTGCCTGCGATCCCCGAACGCATGCCGGCGGAGCACCAGGCCTTCGCCGCGGCAACGAGCCATTGCGCCGACCCGCTCGAGCCCCAGCTCTGGAACCACTTCACACGCCTCACCTTCGTGCACCGCACGCGCAACGAGCGGCTCACGATCGATCATGCCATGCGCTTCACGCTGGCCGGCACCGACCGCGCGCTGGAAGGCATCTGCGTGGCCGAACTGAAGGAGGCCCGCGCCGACCGCAGCTCCCCCTTCGCCCGCCTGATGCGCGCCACCGGCGTGCGCCCGGCAGGCATGAGCAAGTACTGCATCGGCATGATCATGCTCCATCCCGGCCTGAAGCGCAACGCCTTCAAGCCGGTCCTGCTACGACTTGACAAGATCCGCAACGCCGCCTGAACCCCTTCCCATGACCGACAAGCTCTTCGGCATGCGCCTCTTCCACCCCGACCTGTGGGAGCTGCTCTTCAAGTTCGCCATCGACCTCGCCGTGGTGTTCATCCTCATCCGGGTGATCTACTACAACATCCACCGGAAGAAGGACCACCTCTTCACCTACTTCCTGTTCAACGTCCTCATCTTCTTCCTGTGCGTGCTCCTCAACAACGTGAAGCTGAGCACAGGCTTCGCGTTCGGGCTGTTCGCGGTGTTCAGCGTGCTGCGCTACCGCACCGAGCAGATCAGCATCAAGGACATGACCTACCTCTTCGCGGTGATCGCCCTGGCGGTGATCAACGCGCTGGTGAGCAAGAAGATCAGCCTGGCCGAACTGTTGTTCACCGACGGCATGATCCTGGTGATGACCTACGTGCTGGAGCACCTGTGGCTCACGCGCCACGAGGCCATGCGCTTCGTGAACTACGAGAAGATCGACCTGATCCGGCCGGAGAAGCGCGCCGAGCTCTTCGCCGACCTGAAGCAACGCCTGGGCATCAACGTGAGCCGCATCGAGGTGGGCAAGATCGACCTGCTGCGCGACACGGTGCAGCTGCGCGTGTTCTACTTCGAGGACGAGCAGTCCCTGGGCACCTTCGCCGAGCCCGCGGCCGACGACGGCGACGACTAGCGCTTGTGGATGAGGGCCACGGCATGGGCGCATACGCCCTCCTCGCGCCCCACGTAGCCGAGCTTCTCGTTGGTGGTGGCCTTGATGCCCACGGCATCCTCCGCCACGCCCAGCAGAGGCGCCATCACCGCGCGCATGGCGGGGATGTGCGGTTTGATGCGCGGCCGCTCCATCACCAGGGTGCAATCCACGTTGCCCACCTGCCAGCCGGCCTCGCCGATCAGGCGCACCACCTCGCGCAGCAGGCCCTTGCTGTCAGCACCCTTCCAGCGCATGTCCGTGTCGGGGAAATGGTGACCGATGTCGCCCAGTGCGGCCGCGCCCAGCAGGGCATCGCACACCGCGTGCAGCAGCACATCGGCATCGCTGTGGCCCAGCAGGCCCGTGGAGTGCTCGATGCGCACGCCGCCCAGCCAGAGCTCGCGCCCCTCGGCGAGGCGGTGCACATCGTAACCGAGACCGACGCGGAACGGGATCATTCGACGGCTTCGGACTTCTTCTTCTTGCCGTCGAAGTTGAAGCCCAGCGTGAAGCGCAAGGTGTTCGCCAGCGGGCTGCGCTGCGTGTTGGCGATCAGGTAGCTCAGGTCGAGCGAGAACACCTTGTAGCGCAGGCCGGCGCCCAGCGTCACGTACTTGCGGTTGCCCTTGGTGTAGTGCTCCCAGAAGTAGCCGCCGCGGAAGGCGAACTGCTTGGCGTACCAGTACTCGAAGCCGGTGCCGAAGTTGATCTCGCGGAACTCCTCGCGGGCGATGCTGCCCGACTCCACCTGGGGGTTGCCGGCCTCATCATAGTACACCACGCCCGGCGCATCGGTGAACGAACCGAACATGCCCGCGGCCACGCCCCGGTTGGGGTCCTTGCCGCTGGCGATCACCAGGTTGCCCTGGTCATCGGTGACCACCGTGCCCGCGCTGTCGATCAGGTACACCGGGGGCGTGGGCACCAGCAGCTTGTTGATGTCCAGGTTCCAGGTGAGGCTGTTGTAGTCGTCCAGGTCGATGGTGAAGCGGGGCCCGAGACGCAGGTTGATGGGAATGAAGTCCTCCTTGGCGGCATCTGAATAGGACATCTTGGCGCCGATGTTGGACACGTTCACCCCGAAGGCGAACTCCCCGTCCTTCTCACCGAAGCGGAAGTCGTCCTTGATGTAATAGAACGAGAGGTCGGCGGCGATGCTCTGCCCGGCCTTGGTATTGGCGCCGCTCACGTTGAGGCCGCCGGTGAGGTTGCTGTTGATGTAGCGCAGGCTGATGCCACCGGCGGTCTTGTCGCTGAGCTTCTGCGAGAGGGTGATGTCCACCGCGAACTCCGCCGGCTTGAAATCGCGGATTGGCTGGCCGTTCACATCGGTGAACTGGATGCTGCCCAGGTTGAAGTAACGCAGGGAGCCACCCACGGCCGAGCGACCGTTGGCCAGCCGCTTGTAGGCGGCCAGGTAGGCCAGGCTCATGTCGGGCACCAGGTTGCGCAGCCAGGGCGAGTAGGACATGCGGAACTCGCTCTCATCCTCGGCGAACACCAGCTTGCTGGGGTTCCAGTGCAGGGCGTTGGCGTCGGCGCTCACAGCCACACCACCATCGCCCATGCCGCCCGCCCGGGAATCGGGGGAGATCATGAGGAAGGGCACCGCCGTGGTGATGGTGTTGAGCTGCTGGTCACACTCCTGTCCGGAGAGCTCGTTGACGCAGCCTGTGCTCACCTGTGCGGCGAGCGGGCCGGTCGCGGCGATCGCGAGCATGGGGAGGCCCCGGCGGATGGACATGAGGTTCATGCGGTGAGGGTAAGGGAAAAGGACGGCAAATATACGGGGCGGCCCCGGGGCTTATTGTGTAAGGGCAACGGCTCAGCGCAGGATCACGAGCTTCTCGAACTTGTCCGCGCGCTCGCCCTGCTCCGTGCGGATGGCCAGGCGGTACACGTAGACCCCGCGCGCCAGCTTGTCGCCCTGGTCGTCCAGGCCGTCCCAGGCCAGCGGTTCGCTGCGGAACCCGTCGCAGGTGAGCGTGCGGTCGATGGTCTTCACCAGACGGCCGCTCACCGTGAACACCTGCACCTGCACGTCGATGGTGGAACAGGGCCTGTTGTGCTCGAAGTAGAACTCGGTGCGGGTGGTGAACGGATTGGGGTAGTTGAGCACGTGCTCCAGGGCGAGCTCGGCGCTGGGCGCCACCACGAACTCGGTGGTGCGGGTACTGCTGTTGTTGAACACGTCCCACGCCTTCAGGCTCAGGGTGTGCGGGCCCTCGGCCAGGTCGCTGAACCGGTAGCGCACCTTGCCGCTCTTGTAGGTGTCGAGGTCGGCCTCGTAACGGTCGTTCAGCACCACCGCCTGGTCCGTGTTCTCGTCGAGCACCGCCACGATGTCGTGCCCGATGCTGTTGCCCAGCGTGTTGATCCCGTTATCGTCGAAGAGCTTGGCGAAGAGCAGCGGGGTCTCGTCGGTGATGCCGCCCGGCACGAAACGGTCGTCGTTGAGGTAGAGCTCGATGCGCGGTCCCTCCTCGTCGGCGATCACGTTGGTGGCGGTGCCGCCCACCAGCGGGTCGTTGGTGTAGCCGGATGCGTTCATGGAGGCGCTCTCGGCGTACACGCTCACCCGGCCAGGTCCCACCTGGTACTGGATGTCCTTGGGCACCACGAAGGTGAAGCTGAACTGGCCGTTGGTCACCGTGGCCCGCCCGCGATAGATGATGTTCTTGCGCAGCTGGAAGTTGAAGGGGGAGCCCCCGTCGTTGGTGAGCGTGCTCACGTTCACCTTCTTGTCGAACACCGTGGGCACCACCTGACCGTTGAAGCCGGTGATCACCTGGTCGTTGTCGTCCACCACCTGGCCGGTGATGCGCACCGTGGCAAGCGCCGAGATGGTGTCCACGGGGTTCCCGAGCGTGTCGGTGATGGCCGTGATCACGGCCTTGGCCTCGGGCTGCGCCAGGCGCATGCTGGGATCGCCGATCAGCACGAAGTTGCGGTGGTTGGTCTGGTTGCCCTGCGCGGTGGTGATGTCCACCTTGGTGCGGCGGTAGATGTCGCCCAGGCAGTTGGTGCGGCCGTGCTCATCGAGCTCATCGAACACGTGGTCGTAGAAGTACTGCGCCAGTGCGTAGTTCTGGGTGCTGAAGGCCAGGCGGGTGGTGCTCATGAGCGCGATGCCGCCACCCTCGGGATTGAGGAACACGAACTCTCCGGCCGAAGTGCGCGCGGGGTCGTCCCAGCGGGTGAACTCACAGGTGGCCGTCATGAACAGCGGCAGCCGCTCCAGGTTGGACCAGCCCAGGATCGTGTTCACATCGAGGAGCCGCTCATGGGCCCAGCCCACCTCACCGCCGTGGCCGGTGTAGTTCACCAGCAGCAGGCCCTTCTCCACCCGCTCCCGCACCTCGTTCTGGGCATCGGGGTAGCGCTCGCCGCCCGGGGTGCTGTACTGGGTGTACGCATCGAGGTACACCTTGTTGATGTTGAAACGCGGATGCTCCACCTCCACGGTGGTGGCCAGGCCATCGCTCTGGCTCATGTGCACGGCCCCCTCGAAGCTGTCGCCTTCCTGGTCGTCGCTCACGAACATCACCCAATTGCGCCAGTCGCTCAGCCCCGCGTCGTTGCCGATCGAGCACTGCGCGCCCTCGGAGCTGGCCAGCAGGGAGAGCCTGTCGTAGTTCAACACCTTGTCCACCATCTGGCGCGCCTGCTCCAGTGAGCTCACCGGGAAACGGCCCACACCGATGTCCGTGAGGTCGAAGGTGTTCTCGCCTTCGGCATCATCCAGCAGCGCGAAGTAGTCGTCGCTGGTGTACGAGCGCGTGGGGTCGGTGGAAACGGCCGTCTGGTAGCTGGGGATCCAGTTCTGGTTGTTGACCGAGAGGTTGATGTTGTTGTACGACCCGTCACCGAAGAGCAGCAGGTAGCGCGGCATCTGCAGGGGATCGGCGCCGGCGCGGTCGTACAGCATCTTCATGTACCGCTTGATGGCGGTGGCATCGCGCTGGCCGCTGCTGAACTCGTTGAACACCTCCTGGGGCGAGACGATGCGCACGCTGATCCCTTCGGAGATCCTGCGCTCGGCCAGCCGTTCGGCCTGCGAGCGGAAGGGGTCGGGGCACACGATCACCATGTCGGTGGGTACCGCCGTGGCGTGCAGGTCCTGGTTGGCCACGCGGCCCACGGCCTTGGGGGCGAGGTAGCCGCTGTTGCGGAAGGCGACGAAATGGTGCAGGGTATCCGCGGCCATGCGCCAGGTCTTCACCGCGCCGCCATCGCTGTAGGCCACATTGCGCACGTTCAAGGGGTCGGTCACATCCCACACGCGGTGCACGCTCTGGGCCAGGTCCAGGGAGTACTCCGCCACCTGTCCGGCACCCACCGAGGCGGGGTCCTGGAAGAGGAGCTGGTTGCCCACCATCTTCAGGTCGCGGCGGCCGAACACCTCCAGGTAGTTCATCCACGCCAGGCTGGTCACCGGGTCGAACTTGTCGAAGCTCACGGTGAAGGTGAGCGTGCTGTTCGTGGGCCGGAAGGTGAAGCAACGGGTGAAGGGGCGCGCGTAGATGCTGTTGTAGTTGCTTGGCACGCCGGTCTCGGAGAAGGTGGCCTGCAGGCCGCTGCCGCTGAGGGAGAAGGTGCTGGCATTGCTCGTGCCCACTGTGCGCGAGGCCCCATCGAACACCACCCGCACGCTGTCGTCGGCCCGCAGGTAGGGCATGTCGAAGCTGTAGGTGTAGGTGGTGACGTTGTCAAAGGTCTCGGCGTACCAGGTGCGGCCGGTCTTGATCAGGTTCACCAGGTCGCGGTCCTGGAACTGGCGGTCGTCGAAGGCCGTCACCTGCACGGTGGCGGGGTCCTGCGAAAGGGCGGCGTTCTGCACACGCTTGGGCGGGTCGACCCCGATGCCCACGAAATAGCTGGCCGAATCGCTGTACACGTTCTTCACATGCGACCAGGGGCCACAGCCGCTCCCCCCTCCCTGCCAACGCTGCGCATCGCTCGCGAAGAAGAGCAGGTGGTCGCCGGGGCCGAACTGTCCGTCACCGCCATCCACCACCTCGATCGCGTTCGGCAGCACATCGGTGGGGCGCATGGCGCTGTTGGTGAAGGGCAGCATGCCTTCGTGGTTGCCGTAGATGTTGAGCTGGTCGCTGGCCACGGGCCCCGAGACACCGAGCTCCTGCAGGAACTCGTAGGTGACCCGGTACACCCCGTCCTGGTGGACGGTGAACCGGTACCATTCCCCGGAGGCCATGCGGCTGTTGGCCGGGTAGGTCCCAGCACGGGGCGCCCCCGCGATGCCGCCGCCCACCTCCTCAACCAGGTCGATGCGGTAGCTCACGAGCCGCTCATAGGCGCCGGTGCCGGTGTTCCGCCGGAAGGGCACGATATCCACCTGGGCCACAGGCTGCTTGCGGTGGCGGGCCAGGCGGGAGCGCACCTCGGCCTCACCAAGGGTCACGGTGCCCAGGCCGGGCAACTGGGCCACCTCCTGGCCGGTGAGGGGGGCATAGACCGCATCACGCACATAGGCGGTGAAGCCGGTGACGTTGGCCCGCAGGGGGATGCTCTCGTGCAGGTAAGGAAGGTCGCTCCGGTCAGGGTCGAGCTGGGCCCCTTCGAAGAGGGGGCCTCCCCCCCCTTTCTGGGCGGTCGCCCCCCCTTCCTGGACAGGTTGGCGCCACGCCACCTGCCGGGAGCGGACCTGTTGACCGAAAACCTCTGGGATCAAGGCCAGGCAAGCGAAAAGGACGAGGGCGGTGGACCGCATCATGAACAGCTGCTAACAGGTTTTCAACAGGATCGGCCGAAAATACTACCTTCGGCCCTTGTCTTCAGAACACACGACCAACGGGCATGGTTCCGTTTTATTGCCGCGAGGGTAGTGCGAACCTGAAGACCGGGGGCTTCGTATACTTGGCGCTTGCACTGGTGTACCGATCGATGGTGAGCATGACTGAACGCCTTTCAGCCAGGGTGGCCTGTATGGCCGCGCTGGTGTTCGTTTCCATCGTGGAATGCGCCGCGCAGGACCCGCAGTTCACGCAGTTCTACGCGAACCCGCTGTACCTGAACCCCGCGTTCGCTGGTACGGCGCGCTGCCCACGCGTGGTGCTGAACTACCGCAACCAGTGGCCCGCCCTCACGGGCACCTTCGTCACCACGAGCGCCAGCTACGACCAGCACGTGGACGGTCTCAACGGCGGCCTCGGCCTGCTGGTCACCAACGACCAGGCCGGCAAGGGCACCCTGAACACGACCACCGTCAGCGGTATCTATTCCTACCAACAGGCCATCACCCGCAAGTTCTCCATCAAGGCGGGCTTCCAGGCCACTTACTTCCAGAAGTCGCTGGATTGGAGCAAGCTCACCTTCGGCGACCAGATCGACCCGCGCCGGGGCTTCATCTACAACACCAACGATGTGCCGCGCGGCGGCAGCGTGGGCAACGCCGATTTCTCCGCCGGCATCCTGGGCTACACGGACATCATCTACGCCGGTTTCGCGGCGCACCACCTCACCGAGCCGAACGAATCGCTGATCGTGGGCACCAGCAAGCTGCCCATGAAGCTCACCGCCCACGCGGGCGCGGCCATTCCCTTGGGCATGCGCGGCAAGTACGGCCGGCCCAAGACCCGCATCAGCCCCAACGTGCTCTACCAGCAGCAGGCCGAGTTCCGCCAGCTCAACCTGGGCCTCTACCTGGACCAGGGTCCGATCACGGCCGGTGTATGGTATCGCACCCGCGATGCGTTCATAGCTCTGATCGGCTTCCAGACGGACAAGCTGAAGTTCGGTTACAGCTACGATGTCACCACGAGCAAGCTCACCACCGCGACCGCCGGTTCGCACGAAGTGAGCCTCCAGCTCCAGTTCAATTGCAAACCCAAGAAGCGCCGGTTCCGCCAAGTGGCCTGCCCGACCTTCTGATCCTCCTGCAACCCGAGAACCAGTGAACACCATGAACCCCGCAAGGACAATGGCTCTGGCAGCGCTAGGCGCGCTGCTGCTGAGCTCCTGCCAGTTCGAGAAGAGCGGCGCCACGGGCTGGAACTACAACGACTCCAAGAACGGAGGCTTCGAGAAGGCCGCGTTCGAGGAGCAGGAGACCGGTCCGGGCCTGGTGCTCATCGAGGGCGGCCAGTTCACCATGGGCCGCATCACCGACGACCTGCTGCACGAGTGGGACCACATCCCCCGCACGGTCACCGTTTCCTCCTTCTACATGGACGAGACGGAGGTGACCAATTTCTACTGGCTTGAGTACCTCTACTGGATCGACCGCGTGTTCGGGGCCGATTACCCCGAGATCTACAAGAAGGCCCTGCCCGACACCCTCGTGTGGCGCGGCAAGCTGGCATTCAACGAGCCCAAGGTGGAATACTACCTCCGCCACCCCGCCTACCGCGATTACCCGGTCGTGGGCGTGAACTGGCTCCAGGCGAATGACTTCTGCGCCTGGCGCACGGACCGCGTGAACGAGCTGATCCTCATCCGTGAGGGCCTCTTCGAGCACTACCCCAACCAGATCAACGAGGACCACTTCACCACCGACGCCTACCTGGCCGCCCAGTACGAGAGCGGCAAAAAGGTGGACGGCGTGCAGGATTTCAACCCCAACCGCGACACGCGCAACGTGCGCATGGAGGACGGGATCCTGCTGCCCCGCTACCGCCTGCCGACCGAGGCCGAGTGGGAGTACGCCGCCTACGGTCTGGTGGGCAACAGCATCGACGAGCGCGTGGTGGAGCGCCGCATCTACCCCTGGAACGGCCACTGGGTGCGTTACGACAGCCGCAAGAAAGGCGGTGCCTTCTATGGTGACTTCCGCGGCAACTTCATGCGCGGTCGTGGTGACTACATGGGTGTGGCCGGCAGCCTGAACGACAATGCCGACGTCACCGCCCCCGTGTTCAGCTACTGGCCCAATGACTACGGCCTGTACAACATGGCCGGCAACGTGAGCGAGTGGGTGATGGACGTGTACCGCCCGCTGAGCCCCGAGGACAAGGACGACTTCAACGCCTTCCGCGGCAACGTGTTCAAGACCAAGGTGCTGAACAGCGACGGGGCCATCGAAGACAAGTACGACAAGGTCATCTACGACGTGGACGGCATCAAGTACTTCCTCACCGAGTTCCAGACCCGCATGCAGGGCAAGGCCACCGAGGAGGAGGGCAAGCTCATCGACGACCTGATCACCGCCATCGACCAGGCCATCGAGTTCAACAACACCCGCAAGCAGGACGCCGCCATGCAGCGCGTGCAGGACATGGTGGACATGATCAAGGGCCAGGACCTGGAGATCTGCCCCAAGCTGCTCAGCGGCCTTAGCGACTACCAGAGCGACCAGCCGGGTGACGTGCAATACCGCAACGTGACCGTGGAGGAGAACATCGACCGCCGCAACTACCGCGAAAGCGACAACATCGACTTCCGCGACGGCGACCTCGAGAGCTCCATCTACTACGACCAGCCCGACTTCGAGGGCAACCCGATGTACGACTGGGGCAAGACCTCGCTGGTGAACGACCACAGCCGCGTGTACAAGGGCGCCAGCTGGGCCGACCGCATCTACTGGGCGAACCCCGGCACCCGCCGCCACCTCGACGAGCGCCAGAGCACCGCCACCATCGGCTTCCGTTGCGCCATGACGCGCGTGGGCAGCCCGGTGGGCCTGGGCGACGAGAAGCGCCGCAAGGAGCTCAAGAAGTAACCGCCGATCGTCAGCACTGACGATCCCGAAGCGACCCCGGCCCTGCGCCGGGGTCGTTCTTTTGGTGCATGTCCGCTGCGTTCCGAACCACCGCCGAGCTCCACGCCCGCTACCTCCGCACCACGGGCGCCTGCACCGATACGCGCAAGCTGCTTCCGGGCGGCATGTTCTTCGCGCTCAAGGGCCCGAACTTCAACGCGAACGCCTTCGCCCCGCAGGCGCTGGCCGGAGGCTGCAGCTGTGCCGTGGTCGACGACCCATCCGTGGCCACCGACGACCGCTACCTGCTCGTGCCCGACGTGCTCCGGGCCCTGCAGGAACTGGGACGCCATCACCGACGCACGTTCGACATCCCGGTGGTGGCCATCACGGGCACCAACGGCAAGACCACCACGAAGGAGCTGGTGCACGCCGTGCTCAGTACCGACCGGGCCACGCTGGCCACCGAGGGCAACCTCAACAACCACATCGGGGTGCCCCTCACCCTGTTGCGCCTGAGGCCGGAGCATCGCATCGCCATCGTCGAAATGGGCGCCAACCACGTGGGCGACATCCGCGAACTGGTGGGGATCGCCGAGCCCACGCACGGGCTCATCACCAACATCGGCCGTGCGCACCTCGAGGGCTTCGGCAGCTACGAAGGCGTGATCAAGGCCAAGACCGAGCTGTACGACTTCCTCGGCGCGCACAACGGCACCCTCTTCGTGCACGGCGACGACCCGCTGCTGATGGCGAAGAGCGAAGGCCTGAAGCGCGTGACCTACGGGCGTGACGAGCACTTCGATGCCAGCGGTGAGGCCCTTGCGAGCGATGAGCCCGGCATGGAGCTCGTGTTCGAGGACGTCCGATGGCACGGGCACTACCACATCGTGATGAAGTTGATCGGCGACTACAACGCGCCGAACGCGCTGGCCGCCGTATGCATCGGCCAGCACTTCGGTGTGGCCGACGATGCGATCGCCGGCGCTCTGCAGGAGTACACGCCCAGCAACAACCGCAGCCAGTTCAGCGACACCGGCCGCAACCAGCTGGTGCTCGACGCCTACAACGCGAACCCCAGCAGCATGAAGGTGGCCCTGGAGAACTTCGCCGCGATGCGCACGGACCGGCCCAAGCTGGCCATCCTGGGCGGCATGAAGGAGCTGGGCGCCGACAGCCGTTCGGAGCATGAGGCCATCGTGGACGCGGTGAAGCGGCTGGGCGTCGACGCTGTGTTCGTGGGGCCCGAGTTCGTGGAGCTCGCCGGCAGGGGCATCACCGCCTATCCTGATGCGAACGCCGCATTGGAGGCCTTCAAGCAGAAGCCCCTCACCGGACACCTGGTCCTGGTGAAGGGCTCCCGCGGTACGAAGCTTGAAACGCTGGTGCCGGCCCTTTAGCGGGTGACCCCGCGGCCGATCACGATGCGCTGCACCTCGCTGGTGCCCTCGTAGATCTGCGTGATCTTGGCATCGCGCATCAGGCGCTCCACGTGGTACTCCTTCACGTACCCGTAGCCGCCATGCACCTGCACCGCCTCCACCGTGGTCTTCATGGCCACCTCGCTGGCGAAGAGCTTCGCCATGGAACCGGCCATGTCGTAGTCCAGGTGCTGGTCCTTCAGCCAGGCGGCCTTCAGGCACAGCAGGCGCGCGGCCTCGATCTCCGTGGCCATGTCGGCCAGCTTGAACTGGATGGCCTGGTGGTCGCAGATGGCCTTGCCGAAGGCCTTGCGCTCCTTGCTGTAGGCGGTGGCGAGCTCGAAGGCGCCGCTCGCGATGCCCAGGGCCTGGGAAGCGATGCCGATGCGGCCGCCGCTCAGCGTCTTCATCGCGAACTTGAAGCCGAAGCCGTCCTCACCGATGCGGTTGGCCTTGGGCACCTTCACGTCCTGGAACATCAGCGTGTGCGTGTCGCTGCCGCGGATGCCGAGTTTGTCCTCCTTGGCGCCCACCACGAAGCCGGGCATGCCCTTCTCCACGATGAGGCAGTTGATGCCCTTGTGGCCCTTGGCCGCGTCGGTCTGTGCCATCACCAGGTAGGTGCTGGCCGAGCCGCCGTTGGTGATCCAATTCTTGGTGCCATTGAGCAGGTAGTGGTCGCCCATGTCGATGGCGGTGGTGCGCTGGCTGGTGGCGTCGCTGCCGGCCTCGGGCTCGCTGAGGCAGAAGGCGCCGATCTTCTCGCCCTTGGCCAGGGGCACCAGGTACTTCTGCTTCTGCTCCTCGGTGCCGAAGGTCTCCAGGCCCCAGCACACCAGGCTGTTGTTCACGCTCATCACCACCGAGCAGCTCGCGTCGATCTTGCTGATCTCCTCCATGGCCAGCACATAGCTGATGGTGTCCATGCCGCCGCCGCCATACTTGGGATCCACCATCATGCCCATGAAGCCGAGCTCACCGAGCTGCTTGATCTCCTCGGCCGGGAACTTCTGGTCGCGGTCGCGCTCGATCACGCCGGGCTTCAACACGTTCTGGGCGAAATCACGTGCGGCGGCCTGCACCGCCTTCTGCTCCTCGGTCAGCTCGAAAAACATGGCTTGATGGATGGTTTTGAAAGGGGCCGCTAAGGTAGGCGATACCTTCGCCCGCCACACCCCATGGAAGGCCCCTACCACGTGATCGGCGTCATGTCCGGCAGCTCGCTCGACGGGCTCGACGTGGCCTATTGCCGCTTCGTGAAGCACGAGCGCTGGGAGCACGCCATCGAGGACGCGGTGACCGTGCCTTACGACGAGGGCATGCGCAAGCGGCTGCTGGGGGTGATGAAGGGCAGCGCGCTGGACCTGGCCCGCCTGGACCGCGACCTGGGCCGCCTGATCGCGCGGGCCTGCAACGACCTGCGCGATGGGCGACCGCTCGACCTCATCGCCTCGCACGGGCACACCATCTTCCACCAGCCCGGTGAGGGCCTCACCACGCAGATCGGGAACGGCGCGCAGATCGCCGCGCTCACCGGGCGCCCCACCGTGTTCGACCTCCGCAGCAAGGACGTGGCGCTCGGTGGCCAGGGCGCGCCCCTGGTGCCCTTCGGTGAGCGCATGCTCTTCGCGGGCCACGACGCCTTCCTCAACCTCGGCGGCATCGCGAACGTGGCGCACCATGGCGCAGCGGGGGTCACCGGCTACGATATATGCACCTGCAACCAGGCCCTGAACGCGTTGGCCATGGAGGCGGGGCGTCCGTACGATGCGGACGGGGCCCTGGCCCGGAGCGGTGCGGTGAACACGTCCCTGCTGCACGCGCTCGACGCCCTCCCCTTCCTGCGGCAGCCACCGCCTCGCTCGTTGGGGCGTGAGCGGTACGAGGCCGAGATGGCGCCCCTGCTCGGCGATACCGCCATCGCGCTCAACGACCGGCTGCGCACCGCCACCGAGCACGTCGCCGCGGCCATCGGCGCCGCGCTCCGGAAGGGCGGGGCGCACCACGTGCTCGTGACCGGCGGCGGCGCCCACAACGGCTTCCTGCTCGAACGCATCGCCGCGCACACCACCGCAGCGCTCCTGGTGCCCGACCGGGCCACGGTCGACTTCAAGGAGGCCCTGGTGTTCGCCTTCCTGGGGCTGATGCGCTGGCGTGGCGAGGTGAACACCCTGGCCAGCGTGACCGGGGCACCGCACGACAGCATCGGGGGTTCGCTCGTACTGCCCAATTAACAGTCCGGGCATGGAAAACGCCGCGGCCGCGCAAGGGGGTCGCGGGGGGGCGGGTCTACATTTGGCACCACCGCAGGGAAGCCGATGAGAGATGCACTTCGCCGCTTCGAGGAGCGCGCCCCCGAGATCGTGTTCGAATGGAACGACCCGCCCACCGGCGCACGCGGCTGGGTGGTGATCAACAGCCTGCGCGGAGGCGCCGCCGGCGGGGGAACCCGCATGCGCAAGGGGCTCGACCGCCGCGAGGTGGAGAGCCTGGCCAAGACCATGGAGGTGAAGTTCACCGTGAGCGGCCCCGCGATCGGTGGCGCCAAGAGCGGCATCGATTTCGACCCGGCCGACCCGCGCAAGCACGAGGTGCTCCAGCGTTGGTACAAGGCGGTGATCCCCCTGCTCAAGACCTACTACGGCACCGGCGGCGACCTCAACGTGGACGAGCTCCACGAAGTGATCCCCATCACCGAGCAGTACGGCCTGTGGCACCCGCAGGAAGGCGTGGTGAACGGGCATTTCAACGGCGGCCAGGGCGCCACGGTGCGCATCGTGGGCCAGCTGCGCAACGGGGTGAGCAAGAAGGTGGAGGACCCGGCCTTCACGCCGGTGACCGGTCGCTACGCCGTGGCCGACATGATCACGGGCTGGGGTGTGAGCGAGAGCGTGCGCCACTTCTACCGCACTTACGGCGGCCAGCTGGCCGGACGGCGCGTGATCGTGCAGGGCTGGGGCAACGTGGCCAGCGCCGCCGCCTACTACCTGAGCCGCGAGGGCGCGGTGATCGTGGGCATCATCGACCGCAACGGCGGCCTGGTGGAGCCCCAGGGCATCAGCGCCGACATCGTGCGCGACCTGTTCGTGAACAAGAGCGGCAACGCGCTCAAGGCCCCGAACATGCTCAGCTTCCATGACGTGAACGAGCGCGTGTGGGACGTGGGCGCCGAGGTCTTCCTGCCCTGCGCGGCCAGCCGGCTGGTGACGCGCGAACAGGTGGACCGCCTGTGCCTGGGCGGCCTGGAGGTGATCGCCAGCGGGGCCAACGTGCCCTTCGCCGACCCCGAGATCTTCTATGGGCCCATCGCGGAATACGCGGACGACCGCGTGAGCGTGATCCCCGATTTCATCGCCAACTGCGGCATGGCCCGCGTGTTCGCCTACCTGATGCAGGACGGCGCGGCCATCACCGACCAGGCCATCTTCGCCGACGTGAGCACCGTGATCGGACGCGCGCTCGAACGCGCGCACCAGCGCCACCCCGCGCGCACGCACCTCACCCGCACCGCCTTCGAGATCGCCCTCGCGCAGCTCACCTGAACACTACGGCACAGCGACCCCACGTTCCCCTGTAACCGAACCCACCGATGCAGTTCCCCCTTCTCGCCCAGCTCCAGGAGACCACGCAACAGGCCCGCGAAGTGGTCGAACAGGCCGCCACGGCCACGCCACCCGCGCCCACGGAGACCACCCTCAGCATCTGGGAGCTCATCCAGATGGGCGGCTGGTACATCATGGGACCGCTGGGCCTCATGTCCATCATCGCCGTGTACATCATCATCGAGCGCACGCTGGCCATGAACCGCGCCCTGCGCGACGAGAAGGACTTCATGGCCAAGATCCGCGACTACATCCACGAGGGCAAGCTCGACAGCGCGCGCAACCTGTGCCAGAGCACCAACACGCCGGTGGCGCGCATGCTCGAGAAGGGCATCAGCCGCATCGGCAAGCCGCTGAAGGACATCGAGGTGAGCATCGAGAACCAGGGCAAGCTCGAGGTGTACCAGCTCGAGAGCGGCATCCCCATCCTCGCCACCGTTTCGGGCGCGGCACCCATGCTCGGCTTCCTCGGCACCGTGGTGGGCATGGTGGTCACCTTCCACACCATGGAGATCAGCGGTGCGGGCGTGGAGCTCAGCGCCCTCAGCGGCGGCATGATGCAGGCCATGATCACCACCGTGGCCGGCCTCATCATCGGCATCCCCGCCTACATCGGCTACAACCTGCTCGTGGCCCGGGTGAACAAGGTGGTGCAGAAGATGGAGGCGCGCACCATCGAGTTCATGGAGGTGCTCGAGGCCCCCGCCAAGTAAGCTACCACCGTGGCGCTCCGCTCCAGCAACAAGCTCGACGCAGGCTTCAGCCTGAGCAGCATGACCGACCTGGTCTTCCTGCTCCTGATCTTCTTCGTGATCATCAGCACCATGGTGAGCCCCACGACCCTGCCGGTGGACCTGCCCGTGAGCGCCAACAAGACCAAGGAGAAGCCGCAGGTGGGCGTGCGGATCGACGCCGGCCAGCACTTCAGCGTGAACAACGAGCTGATCGATCCCCTCGACCTCGAAGGTGTACTGAAGGACAGGATGAGCACCCTGAGCGGCGACAAGAGCATCGTGATGCACGTGGACCAGAGCGTGCCCGCGGGCGTCACCATGAGCGTGATGGAGATCGCCAAGCACAACCAGTGGAAGGTGATCATCGCCACTCGGCCTGAATGAACCATGGGCATCCGCAGCACACATAGGATCGACGCCGGGTTCAGCCTGAGCAGCATGACCGACCTGGTCTTCCTGCTCCTGATCTTCTTCGTGATCGTAAGCACCATGGTGAGCCCCTACGCGCTGCCCGTGGACCTGCCCAAGGGGCGCTCCGCCGCCACGAAGGCCGAGGAGCCCAAGGTGGCCCTGCGCCTGGAGAGCGCCACCGACATCCGCCTGAACGGTGCGCCCGTGGACCCCGTCTCGCTGGAGCCCACCCTGAAGGCCGAGATGGCGAAGCACACCGCGCTCGATGCCATCGTGCTGCGCGTGTCGCAGGAGGTGCCCACCGGCCTGATGGTGAGCGTGCTCGACATGGCCAAGCGCAACCGGTGGAAGATCGTGCTCGCCGCGGCGGCCAAGAGCCCTGAAACGCCTGCGGCCCAACCCACCGCACCATGAACGCGATCGCCCTCCAGCACCAGCGCCGCGACCGCACCACCAGCCTCGTCGTCACGGTGCTCTTCCACGTGGCCCTGCTCGTGCTCTTCCTCTTCATCGGCATGAAGACCTACGACCCGCCGCTACCGGTGGAAGGCGTGGAAGTGGCCATGGCCGACCTCGGCACCAGCGAGCTGGGCATGGGCAACACCGAGAACATGGACCCCGGCGCCAACGCCCCCGCCAACGCCGCACCCAGCGAGGACAGCCCCGAGGACGTGGTGACGGACGACGCGAGCACCGTGGTGGTGGACAAGCCGAAGGAGAAGCCCAAGGACAAGCCGAAGGACAAGCCCAAGGACACCCCGAAGCCGAAGGACCAGGTGAGCAACGGCCTGCAGAACGCCATGAACGCCTGGAACACGCAGAGCAGCAGCAGTTCGAGCAGCAGCTCGGGCGATGGCAACGACAACGTGCCAGGCAACGTGGGCAGCCCCACCGGCGACCCGGGGGGCTTCGGCACCTTCGGCAACGGCCAGGGGCAGTGGCAGCTCAGCGGGCGTGGCCTGGGCAAGGGTCCCAGCATCACCGACAAGCCCAACGAGGCCGGCAAGGTGGCGCTCAACATCTGGGTGGACCGCAACGGCAAGGTGACGCGCGTGAGCCAGAACCTCGACAAGAGCACCACCACCAGCCAGGCCCTCTTCAACATCGCGAAGAAGGCCGCCCTGCAGTGCACCTTCACCGCGAAGCCCGACGCGCCCGCCGAACAGGTGGGCCTGATGGTCTTCGTGTTCCAGCTCCAGTGACGTGACCTACGCCGAGACCCTGGCGTACCTCTTCGCGCAGCTGCCGATGTTCCACCGCATCGGCAAGGCCGCGTACAAGGCCGACCTGCACAACACGCACGCCCTGATGGACGCGCTGGGCCATCCGGAACGCGGGCTGCGCTGCGTGCACATCGCCGGCACCAACGGCAAGGGCAGCACCAGCCACATGCTCGCGAGCATCCTGCAGGAGGCCGGCCTGCGCACCGGGCTCTACACCTCGCCGCACCTGAAGGACTTCCGCGAGCGCATCCGCGTGAACGGCGCCATGATCCCCGAAGAGGCCGTGACCGCCTTCGTGGAACGCCATCGCACCGCCTTCGAGCCCATCGCGCCGTCCTTCTTCGAATGGACCGTGGGCCTGGCCTTCGACCACTTCCGCACGGAGCGGGTCGACATCGCCGTGATCGAGACGGGCCTGGGCGGGCGGCTCGACAGCACCAACGTGGTGACACCCGAGGTGGCCGTGATCACCAACATCGGCTGGGACCACGCCGACCTGTTGGGCGGCACGCTGGAGGCCATCGCGGGCGAGAAGGCCGGCATCATCAAGCCCGGCATCCCCGCGGTGGTGGGCGAGGCCGAAGGCGCGATCGCGGGCGTGTTCCGCGAGAAGGCACGGACCGAAGGCGCGCCCATCGCCTTCGTGGACCAGCAGGAGCCGCTGGCCCATGCACCGGACCTCGCCGGTCCGCACCAGGAACGCAACGCGCGCACCGTGCTGGCGGCCGTGCGCATGCTGCAGGCGAAGGGCTGGCCGATCACGGAGGAGCACATCGGCCGTGGGCTCGCGAACACCTGCCACAACACCGGCTTCCTTGGCCGATGGCAGGTTATCGGACAAGACCCGCTCACCATCGCCGACGTGGGCCACAACGTGGACGGACTGCGTGTGGTGAAGGCGATGCTGGCCCGCACGCCGCATGAGCGGCTGCACATCGTGTACGGCACCGTGGCTGACAAGGACATCAGCGCCGCGCTCGCCGAGCTGCCCCGTACGGCCACCTATCACTTCTGCCGGGCCGACATCCCCCGCGCGCTCGACGCTGGGGTGCTGCGCGACCAGGCGAACGCCGCCGGCCTGCACGGCGAGGCCCACGCCAGCGTGCTGGAGGCCCTGGCCCATGCGCGACAAGCCGCCGGTGCGAAGGACCTGGTGCTCGTGACCGGCAGCGTGTTCGTGGTGGCCGAGGCCCTGTAGGCCCTGTCAGGAACCGGGCTGCCATTTGCCTCCGTTGGCTATCTTCGCGCCCCCTTTGGAAGCATAGCTCAGCTGGTTCAGAGCATCTGCCTTACAAGCAGAGGGTCGCTGGTTCGAATCCGGCTGCTTCCACCGATCGGCGTTCTTTTCTACATTCGCGCCCCCAACGGGACCTTAGCTCAGCTGGTTCAGAGCGCATGCTTCACACGCATGAGGTCACTGGTTCGAATCCAGTAGGTCCCACCACCAAAGCCTGACCCATCAGGCCCTCACGAACCCCGGCCAACGCCGGGGTTCGTCGTTCATGCCCCTCCCATCGGGCGTACCCGCATCATCCCAGTCCCCTGGGAAGCCGCCGGGTCTTGGCCCTCGGACGGTTTCCGAACAACACCAGATCGCACAACACACTGTTTATCAACGGATTAAGATCACACCGAATGCATTCCAAGTAAAATTGTTCAATCTTATTTGCCATATGATTAAACATTCGCATACTTTTGTCCAACCATCAGCAACAAAACCCTAAACACCACACCACATGTCAACGCTCGAGTTCCAACAGCAGCTGGTGAGCCTGCGGCAGCAGCTGTACTACTTCGCGCTGAGCCTGACGAAGGACCGGGATGATGCACAGGACCTGTTGCAGGAGAGCATGCTGCGTGCGCTCACCTACCGCGACAAGTTCCAGGACAACACCAACTTCAAGGCGTGGCTCTACACGATCATGAAGAACACCTTCATCAACGACCATCGCCGCAACAAGCGCACGGCGGCCCTGATGGACCGTGTGGAACATGAGCGGGACCAGGTGCGTCGGGTGCAGGTACCTTCCAGCCCGGAGAACCGCGTGCGCATGGGCGAGATCCAGCGCAGCCTCTCGAAGTTGGACCAGACCTTCAGCGAACCCTTCACCATGCACCACGAGGGTTACAAGTACCACGAGATCGCCGACAAGCTGGGCATTCCCATCGGCACGGTGAAAAGTCGGATCTTCCAAGCACGGCAGCGCCTGATGGGCATGCTCACCGACAAGCACGTGCATTGACCATGAAGCGCAGCGCCATCGTCATCGGATCCGGTTTCGCGGGCACCGCAGCGGCCACCTCGCTCGCCAGCAAGGGCTTCGCGGTGACCATGCTGGAGAAGAACGCCGAGCCCGGTGGCCGGGCGCGGGTGTGGCGCAAGGACGGCTTCACCTTCGACATGGGCCCCAGCTTCTACTGGATGCCCGAGGTCTTCAGCCAGTACTTCGAGAAGTTCGGCGCCCAGGTGCAGGACCTGTACAAGCTGGTGCGCCTGGACCCCAGTTACCAGGTGGTCTTCGCCGCCGGTGACGGCTGGCAACTGCCGGCAGGGCTCGACGCGATGAAACGCTTCTTCGAGGGGCACGAACCCGGCGCGGGCGAGGCCCTGCAGCGGTTCATGGACGAGGCGCGCATCAAGTACGAGCTGGGCATGAACGAGCTCGTGTACCGGCCTTCGCTCAGCTGGATGGAGTACGCGCACCCGGGCCTGATCGCCGGCTTGCTGCGCACGCGCGTGTTCAGCTCGCTGCGCACGCATGTGCGCAAGTACTTCAAGCACGAACGCATCCGGCAGGTGATGGAGTTCCCGGTGCTCTTCCTGGGCGCCGCGCCGCAGAACACCCCGGCGCTCTACAGCCTGATGAACTACGCGGACATGGCGCTGGGCACCTGGTACCCGATGGGCGGCATGGGCAGCGTGGTCGAGGCCATGCAGCATGTGGCGAAGCAGAAAGGCGTGGAGCTGCGCACCGGCGTCACCGTGGAGCGCATCATCGTCACCAACGGCCGGGCCACCGGCGTGCAGACCGACCACGGTCCGCTCTCGGCCGACGTGATCGTGGCCGCCGCGGACTACAACCACGTGGAGGAACAGCTGCTCGAGCCTGGGCATCGCTCCTACTCCGCCGCCTACTGGAAGGGCCGCACCATGGCCCCCAGCGCGCTCATGTTCTACCTGGGCGTGGACCGCCGGATCCCGAACGTGGACCACCACACGCTCTTCTTCGACGAGCCGCTCGACCAGCACAGCGCCGACATCTACGACGACCCTCGTTGGCCGGAGCGTCCCCTGTTCTATACCAGTTGTGCCAGCAAGACCGACCCCACGGTGGCCCCGGCGGGCATGGAGAACCTGGTGATCCTGATCCCCATCGCCACGGGGCTGGAGGACAGTGAGGCCATGCGCGAACACTACTACCACGTGGTGATGGAGCGCATGCAACGCCACACCGGCGTGGACCTGCGCCCGCACGTGATCGTGAAACGCAGCTATTGCATCAACGACCTCAAGGACGATTACAACTCCTTCCGCGGCAACGCCTACGGGCTCGCCAACACGCTCCGGCAGACGGGGCCCTGGCGCCCGCAGATGAAGAGCCGCAAGGTGAAGGACCTCTACTTCGCCGGGCAGCTCACCGTGCCCGGACCCGGCGTACCACCGGCGCTCATTAGCGGACAGGTGGTGGCCGACCTCATCGACAAGGAACACCCGCAGCGCCCATGAACACCACCGCCCTCTACGACAAGGTGTGCCTGAAGGCCAGCAGGACCACCACCCGGAGCTACAGCACCTCCTTCTCGCTGGGCATCCGCAGCCTCGACAAGCGCTTCCACGACCCGATCCACGCGATCTACGGCTTCGTGCGCTTCGCCGACGAGATCGTCGACACCTTCCACCAGCACGACAAGGCCGCGTTGCTGCAGCGGTTCTGGGACGACACCCACCGCGCCATCGCCGAAGGCATCAGCCTCAATCCCATCCTGCACAGCTTCCAGTCCGTGGTGAACCGCTACGGCATAGAGGCCGAGCTGTACGACACGTTCATGCGCAGCATGGCCATGGACCTCAGCGACACCCTGCACGACCAGCGCAGCTATGAGACGTACATCCTCGGCAGCGCGGAGGTGGTGGGGCTCATGTGCCTGCGCGTGTTCTGCGAGGGCGACGACGCGCTCTACCAGCGCTTGAAGCCCGCGGCCATGAAGCTCGGCGCGGCCTTCCAGAAGGTGAACTTCCTGCGCGACCTGAAGGACGACCACGTGAACCTCGGCCGCACCTACTTCCCCGGCATCGACATGCGCAAGCTGTCGCAGGCCGACAAGCAGGCCATCGAGGCCGACATCGAAGCCGACTTCGACGCCGCGCTCATCGGTATCCGGCAGTTGCCCAAGGGCGCTCGGTTCGGGGTCTACGTGGCCTACATCTACTACCTCAACCTCTTCCGCAAGATCAAAGCGCTGCCCTTCGACCGCATCCTCTGCGAACGCGTGCGCGTGCGCAACCGCCGCAAGATCGCCCTGCTCACCACCAGCTACCTGAGGCATAGTCTCGGCATGCTCTGATCGCGCAAGCACATGATGCAGCCGGAGGAGCAGGTGGTGCTCGTGAACGAGCATGACGAGGAGATGGGCACCATGGGCAAGCTCAAGGCCCATGAGCTGGGCCTGTTGCATCGCGCATTCTCCATCTTCCTGTTCGACGACGACGGTCGGCTCCTGCTCCAGCAGCGCGCGGCGGGCAAATACCACAGCGCCGGGCTCTGGACCAACACCTGCTGCAGCCATCCGCGACCGGGCGAGGCCCTCCTCGACGCCGCGCATCGCCGACTGGCCGAGGAGATGGGCATCGCAACGCCGCTCGAGCACCGCTTCAGCTTCCTGTACAAGGGCGGCTTCGACAACGGCCTCATCGAACACGAGCTCGACCACGTGTTCTTCGGGCGCTGGAACGGGCCCGTGCGGCCCGACCCCGCTGAAGTGGGGGATTGGCGGTACATGTCCATCGATGCGCTCGGCGACGACATGCGCCGTGGACCGGACAACTACACCATCTGGCTGCGTGCCTGCTGGGACCAGGTGTGCGAGCACCTTGCACCGGTCGGCGGCCGGCCCTGAAACACATTGCCATGCTGATGAAGAAGAACGGCGCGCAGATCGCGCATGCCGACACCCTCGAAGCGCTGACCCACCTCCAGGCCGTGGACACGCCCATGCGTCCCGATGCCTTCCTGCTGAGCCCGGAGCAGAAGGTGGAGCGCATCGCCCGTCACTTCCAGGGCATCATGGAAACGCTGGGGCTCGACCTCTCCGACGACAGCCTGCAGGGCACGCCGCGCCGCGTGGCCAGGATGTTCGTGAACGAGGTCTTCAGCGGCCTCGACCCGGAGAACAAGCCCGCCCCCACCCTCTTCGCCAACAAGTTCGGGTACAAGGGCATGCTCGTGGAGCGCGACATCACGGTGCACAGCTTCTGCGAGCACCACTTCGTGCCCATCATCGGCAAGGCCACAGTGGCCTACTTCAGCAGCGGCCAGGTCGTGGGGCTGAGCAAGCTCGACCGCATCGTGAAGTACTACGCCGCCAGGCCCCAGGTGCAGGAGCGGCTCACCGAGCAGATCGCCGCGGAGCTGAAGCTTGTGCTGGACACACAGGACGTGGCGGTGGTGATCGATGCCGAGCACATGTGCGTGAAGTTGCGCGGTGTGAAGGACGAGTGCAGCAGCACGGTCACCAGCCACTTCAGTGGTCGCTTCGAGGACCCGGAGGTGCGGAACGAGCTGTTCACCCACCTGCGCAAGTGAACCACCGCTCCGTCACACGTTCACCGCTCATGAAGCCGCGCATCGCCATCCATTGGTTCCGCCGGGACCTTCGGCTGGAGGACAACCACGGGCTCTTCCGCGCGTTGAGCGAGCATGGTGAGGTCCTACCCCTCTTCATCTTCGATACGGAGATCCTGGACCGGCTCGAGGACAAGCACGACCGGCGTGTCGACCTCATCCACCGCGTGCTGCAGGACCTGCAGGGGAGGTTGGAGCAACGCGGTTCCACGCTGGTCGTGGAGCATGGAAGGCCGCAGGACGTTTGGAAGCGGCTGCTCGATCGTTTCGAGGTCACGGCCGTCACCGCCAACCACGACCACGAGCCCTATGCGCAGCAGCGCGACAACGCAGTGGGAGGGCTGCTCGCCGCGCATGGCATCCCGTTCCGCACCTTCAAGGACATCAGCATCTTCGAGCGCAACGAGGTGGTGAAGGACGACGGCGGCCCGTACACGGTGTACACCCCGTACATGCGCAAGTGGAAGAGCCTCTTCGACCCGGCGATGGCCCGTGCATTCCCGAGCGAGGTGCACCTTGACAGGCTGCATCGCACCGGCCATGCTGCGATGCCCGCCCTGGAGCAGCTCGGCTTCCTGCCCACGGACCTGGCGATCCCTCCGCTGCACGTGAGCGACGAGCTGCTGCGTCATTACGAGCACACGCGCGACCTCCCCGCCGTGGAGGGCACGAGCCGCATGAGCACACACTTGCGCTTCGGCACGGTAAGCGTGCGGGCGCTCGTGCGCCGATCGCTCGCGCTGAGCCCCAAGTACCTCAACGAGCTCATCTGGCGCGAGTTCTTCATGCAGGTGCTCTGGCACTTCCCCAGCACCCACCAGGCCTTCAAGCCCGCCTACGACCGCATCGCCTGGCGGCACGACGAGGTCGACCTGCAGCGCTGGTCGGAAGGGCGCACCGGGTATCCGCTGGTGGACGCAGGAATGCGCGAGCTCAACGCCACAGGCCTCATGCACAACCGGGTGCGCATGGTGGTGGCGAGTTTCCTCACCAAGCACCTGCTGCTGGACTGGCGCCTGGGCGAGGCCGTGTTCGCGGCGAGGCTCCTCGACTTCGAACTGAGCAGCAACAACGGCGGCTGGCAATGGGCCTCGGGGTCCGGCTGTGATGCGGCACCCTATTTCCGCGTGTTCAACCCCACCCTGCAGCTCCAGCGGTTCGACCCCTCGTTAACGTATGTTAAGCGGTGGGTGAAGGAATACGGCACCTCGAACTATCCCCGGCCGATGGTCGTTCATGAAGAGGCCCGTGCACGCGCCCTCGCCACCTACAAGGCGGCGCTGGAAGGCGGCGCGAAGGCCGGACGACCGCAACCCCAATTGTTCGACTGACATGCCGCGCAAGAAACGTCCCCTCATCCTCTCCCAACCGGTGAAGGAAGGCATCAAGGCCATCAAGGTGCGCCTGGATGCGAAGACCATCATCACCCTCAGCAACATCAAGGCGCTCGATTTCTGGAAGCAGCGCTATCCCAAGCTCCAGGTGCTCGGCTGATGACCCACGTGCTCGAACGGGAACAGTTCCTGCCCATCTCCCTCGAGGAGGCGTGGGACTTCTTCGCCACGCCGCGGAACCTGGCGCAGATCACCCCGCCCGACATGGGCTTCGTGATCCGCCAGCCCTTCGACGACCGTCCGATGTACACGGGCCAGCTGATCCGCTACACCGTGCGGCCGGTGGCCCGCATTCCCTTGTTGTGGGTGACACGCATCGATGAAGTGGAGCCCATGCGCATGTTCGTGGACACGCAGTTGAAGGGCCCCTACAAGCGCTGGTGGCACCGGCACACCTTCGAGGCGGTGCCCGGCGGTGTGCTGATGCGCGACCGCGTGGAGTACGAGCTCCCGCTCGGTCCGCTGGGCGAGCTCGCCCATGCTATTTTCGTGGGCAAGCGGCTGGAGCACATCTTCGCGTACCGCTTCACCCGCCTGCAAGCGCTTTTCCGGCAACGCACCACCGTACCCTCCGCAGCATGAGCACCTGGGCCATCGTCGCCATCGTGGCGACCACCTTCTTCGGCATGGAGTTCGTGGCCTGGGCCACGCACAAGTTCGTGATGCATGGCTTCCTGTGGTACCTGCACAGCGACCACCACAAGAAGGACCACTACGGTTTCCTCGAGCGCAACGATGCGTTCTTCCTGATCTTCGCCATCCCGTCCATGATCCTGTTCATCGTGGGGGCCACGCTCGGGCTGCACACGCCCTACCTATGGATCGGGCTGGGCATCCTGCTCTACGGCATCGCCTACTTCTTCGTGCACGAGGTGTTCATCCACCAGCGCATCAAGTGGCTCCGGAACACGGAGAACCCCTACTTCCTGGCGATCCGCCGCGCGCACAAGGTGCACCACAAGCGGATCACCAAGGAGGACGGCGAGTGCTTCGGCATGCTGTTGGTGCCGATGAAGTACTACCGCGACGTGCTGCGCAGCCGCAAGGCCGGTACGGACCCGCTCGGGTGAGCGGCATCAGTGGCACTCCTGCTGCCCCACGGGCACCTCATGCAGCACCGGGCTCACGTAGGGAATGCCCAGATTGAGCCCGCGCAGGATGAAGAGCACACCGAGCAGTGCGAACACATAGGGTGCGGCCTTGCGCATGCCGTTGCGCCATGCACCGGTGATGAGACCTCCGCCAAGCCTAACGGCCAGCATGGCCGGCCAGGTGCCGAACCCGAAGGCGGCCATGAACAGCGCACCGTTCAACGCGCCATCCTGCACCAGGGCGCCCGCCACCGCGAAGTAGACCATGCCGCAGGGCAGCAGCCCGTTGAGCATGCCGGTGAGGAGCAGGGCCTCCGGTGAGGTGCGACGCAGGTTGCGGGCCAACGCCGAACGTAACCGAACCAGACCGCCGACGGCCGCCGCGGCGAAGATGTCCTTGCGGAACAAGGCCGGCAGCAGCACGGCGGCGAGCATCAGCACGCCCATGCCGATGGAAGTGGCCTGTTGCAGGCCCGCCAGATGCAGGCCGCGGCCGAAGGTGCCGAAGAGCGCACCGAGCAGCGCGTAGGTCAGCAGGCGCCCTCCATTGAGCACCAGCGCGTCCATGGACCGCCCCGACCAGGTGTGGCGCGCCGAAGGAACCGCCAACGCGATGGGGCCGCACATGCCCACGCAATGGGCGCTGCTCAGCAGGCCGAGCAGCAGTGCCGGGCCCAGGTACGCGGTCATCGGAGGTCAATATGGTCCTCGGAGACCCGCGCCACCCCATCGAGCAGCCAGTCCACTTCCA
>JAEUSV010000157.1 GCA_016788485.1 Flavobacteriales bacterium | reverse complement strand
GAGGCCGAGCTCGACAACGCCTACATCCTGATCTACGACAAGAAGATCAGCAGCATGAAGGAGCTGCTGCCCATCCTGGAGAAGGCCGCGCAGACCGGCAAGCCCCTGCTGATCATCAGCGAGGACGTGGACGGTGAGGCGCTCGCCACCCTGGTGGTGAACAAGATCCGCGGCGCCCTGAAGGTGTGCGCGGTGAAGGCCCCGGGCTTCGGCGACCGCCGCAAGGCCATGCTGGAGGACATCGCCGTGCTCACCGGCGGCACCGTGATCAGCGAGGAGCGTGGCTTCAAGCTCGAGAACGCCGACCTCACCTTCCTGGGCAAGGCCGAGAAGCTCACGATCGACAAGGACAACACCACCATCGTGAACGGTGCCGGCAAGAAGGCCGACATCACCGCGCGTGTGAACCAGATCAAGGCGCAGATCGAGACCACCACCAGCGACTACGACAAGGAGAAGCTGCAGGAGCGTCTGGCCAAGCTGGCCGGCGGCGTGGCCGTGCTCTACGTGGGCGCCGCCACCGAGGTGGAGATGAAGGAGAAGAAGGACCGCGTGGACGACGCGCTGCACGCCACCCGTGCGGCCGTGGAGGAGGGCATCGTGCCCGGCGGCGGTGTGGCCTACATCCGCGCCCAGAAGGTGCTGGAGAAGATGGAGGGCGCCAACACCGACGAGACCACCGGTGTGGGCATCGTGCGCCGCGCCATCGAGGAGCCCCTGCGCCAGATCGTGGGCAACGCCGGCATGGAGGGCAGCATCGTGGTGCAGAAGGTGCGCGAGGGCAAGGCCGACTACGGCTTCAACGCCCGCACCGAGACCTACGAGAACCTGCTCGCCGCCGGTGTGATCGACCCCACCAAGGTGACCCGCGTGGCCCTCGAGAACGCCGCCTCCATCGCCAGCATGCTGCTCACCACCGAGTGCGTGATCAGCGAGGAGAAGGAGGAGAAGGCCGCAGGCCATGCCCACCCCGGCATGGGCGGTGGCATGGACATGATGTAAGCCATCGAGGGCCCCTGAGGCCCGCGTTGTTCCTGGAGCAAGCCCCGGTCATCCCGAGAATTCGGGAATGACCGGGGCTTCTCGCTTCCACAGGGGCGCCGGGGATACTAACACCTGTTGAGAATTCACCCCGTCCCCGCTGGCCGGGCCGCTGTAATCTCGCATGACGGAAAGCCGCGCACCGGCGCGCGCTTCCGCAAAGGCCGGAACCGATGCACCCGACCCCGAAACGTTTCTTCGACTTCTGCGCGGGCCACGTGCCGTTGCTGCACGCCATCGCCACGAAGCCCGGCGACATCAGCGAGGCGCAGGTGCGCCAGCTGATCCGCACCTTCAGCGACACCGCCACGGAGCAGCCCGAGACCACGTGGCAGCGCCTGCTGGAGCTGCACATCATCGTGCCCCTGGAGGAGGGCAGCTCGCACTACGTGATGGCGCAGCCGCTCTTCCAGCTCCTCACCTTCCTCTACAACGACGCGCTGCCCACCAGCCCCGAGATCATCCAAGGCTACATCGCCGCGCTCGAGAGCGCCCGCAAACGCCTGGTGGCCGGTGTGGAGGCGCTGGACCCGCTGAGCGTGGTGATGGCCGCCAACGAGGTGGACCACACGCTGCGCCGCATGCGCGACGACCTCGACGCCACGCACCGCGCGGTGATGGCCGAGGTGGCGCGCTACAAGGCCGACCGCACCAGCGTCACCGTGCGCGAGCGCTACGTGCGCATCGTGAGCCTGATGGACCTGTACGTGCACCCGCTGGTGGAGATCGTGCGGGTGGACGGCCTGCTGATGAGCACGCTGGAGGGCACCGACATGGCCCTGCGCGCCGCGCGCGACAACGGCGTGTACACCGAGGTGGGCCTGATCGAGCGCAACGAGCGCCAGCTGCGCGCGCTGCGCCGCCGCGCCATCCACACCCTCAACGAGAGCCGCAAGGAGCTGCAGCCGCTTTACGACGTGCTGCGCCGCAGCAGCGCCATCGCGCACGGCGCCACCCTCGCGCTGGGCCGCCTGCGCCAGATGCGCCTGGAGGACTGGACGCTCAACTACGTGCCGCAGGCCGCGCGCGCCAGCGTGGAATGCCCGCCCACCGACGCCGTGCTGCGCCACATCCTGTACGAGGTGATCTCGCACCCGCCGGTGCCGCCGCCCGTGCTGAGCATGCAGGAGAACGGCGACACCCCGCCCGACTACGTGCGCCTGCTGTGGCTCAACGAGCTGCCGGACACCATCCGCGAGGTGCTTCCCGTGAAGGACCTCACCGACTGGCTAACCAAGACCTTCCCCGAGAAGAGCACGAGCGACGCGCTGCTCGGCCTCAGCAAGCTGCTGTTCGACCCCACCATGGAGGTCGACTTCAAGGGCGGCAAGCTGAAGCAGTACCGCACCAGCGACGGCACGCTCGAGGCCTCCACCATCTTCATCACCAAGGCCACCCCCGCCCCCGGCAGGGAGGCCTGACCGCAAGCCCCATGAACAACCTGCCCAACCTCAAGGAGATCTTCGACAAGCTCCGCGCCGGCTCGTACATCACGCACGAGCAGGGTCCGCTGCATGCCGCGCTCGCCGACAAGTACGAGGACTACAAGGCGTACTTCGAGCCGCTCGGCCTGAACCTGGTGCGGCACCCGCGCGACTTCTTCTACCTGCACACCGATTCCGCGGAGAACACGCCCCCGGCCGCCTCCTTGCCGCCGATCGCGGTGTTCAGCTTCATCCTCATCGAGGCCGCGGCCAACGAGGGGCGCCCCGTGGAGGAGTACCTGCTCACCGAGCGCTTCACGTTCGCGGGCCTGCCGCACCTGAACACCGACCGCTACAAGAGCTACCTGAAGGGCGTGGGCATCGACGACGAGGCCAGCCTGCGCAAGGTGGTGAAGAGCATGGCCCGCCTCGGCTGGGTGGAGCTCTTCCCCGACGACACCTTCCGCTTCCTCCGCCCCTTCCACCGCGTGTTCGACAAGTGCCAGGAGATCAGCGAGGCCGCCGACCTGGAGGCGCGCACCGTGCTGCCCACCGAGGCACCGAGCGGACCCGAACTGAACTGAGGCCGAACACCCACGCATCCACCCAACGAACGCCGGCATCACCCCACGGTGAACGCCAACTGAACAGTCCGACCGAACCATGAACCACGGACAACCCCAACTGGGACCCACCAAGCTCATCGCCATCCGCAGCGGCAGCTACGACTACGCCGAGGTGGAGCTCACCAACAGCATCCAGCTGGTGGGCCCCAACAACGCGGGCAAGACCACGCTCATCAACACGCTGCAGTTCCTCTACCTCGACAACCGGAACCAGATGGTGTTCGGCGACCACGATGCCGAGGCCACGCGCGAGTACTACTTCCCCGACCACTACAGCTACCTGCTGTTCGAGCTGCAGGGGCCCAACGGTCCGTACGTGCTCGGCTGGCGCGGGCAGAGCCGTGCGAGCGGTGGCGACCCCATCCGCTTCACCTACGACGGGCACTACGATGTGACCGACTACCTGACGGTGGACGACCACGTGGCCGACCCGAAGACCGTGCTCGCCAAGCTCGAGAAGCGCAACTACCGCGAGCTGAAGGACCCGCAGGCGCACCGCGAGTCGATCCTGGTGGCCACCAAGGGCGAGAGCAATGGCCTGGGCGTGGTGCACCTCACCGAGGCCGACCGCTATGCGCACTTCAAGGAGGTGCTGAAGAACCTGTTGAGCCTGCGCAGCATCGACCAGCACGAGATGAAGCGCAGCCTGCTGATGCTGGCCGGCATTCCGCCGAACAAGCCCGCGCTGGAAGCCAACCGCCTGATGACCGAGGAGTTCGAGCGCATCCGCGACCGCCGCGTGAAGCTCAACACCCTGAAGAGCGAGCAGGAGCGCCTGGAGGTGTACATCGGTCGCAGCGAGGAGCGCCGCATGCTGGAGGGTCGCCTGATCCAGGTGTACACGGACCTGGTGCAGAAGAAGCACAAGGCCCACGACCACAACAAGCATGTGAAGGAGGCCATCGCCGCCAAGCAGGAGCAGCTCGAGAACGAGAAGGTGGAGATCGCCGAGGCGCTGAAGGAGCTCGATGAGCGCATCGCCGACCTCAGCGGCACCAAAGGACGCCTGGAGGGCGACCTGGCGCGCATCGCGCACGCCGGCCAGGGGCTGGAGCAGTTCAGCGAGAACCTCGAGCGCGAGGCCCTGAACAACGCCAAGGTGCAGCTCGCCGCGCTGGAGCGCCAGCTGGGCAACGCCGAGCAGGCCGACCGCGCCCGCACCGCGAAGGCGCTGGCCGAGGCGAAGGCCCGCGTGGCCGGCACCGAGAAGGCCATCGCCAGCTTCGACCGCGCGCTCATCACCACCCTGCGCAACAGCATCGACGACGAGCAGCTGCAGGGGCTGAGCCGCCTCTTCAACGTGGAGCTGCTGAAGATGCCGGTGGAGAAGGGCGGCGTGGAGCTGAAGAAGCGCAAGCAGGTCGATGAGCTGCTGAAGGCGCTGGCCAAGAACATCAAGGGCGACGCGTACAGCGATGCGCTGGTGAACCTGCCCCTGCCCGACAACAGCGCGGCGTGGAAGGAGCTGGTGGACGTGAAGGCGCTGAAGAAGGCGCTGGTGGACCAGAAGGCCGAGCTGCAACGCCTGGAGGAGCTGATGGCCGCGATCGACAACCGCGAGACGCTGCTGAAGGAGCGCAGCGAGGCGCAGGCCCTGATCGACCGCCACACGCACGCCATTGCCGCGTGGCACCGCTACGAGAAGGAGCGCACCGAGGAGCCGCGCCTGAAGAAGCTGCTGAGCGCCACGCTGAAGGACAAGCAGGCCAGCGAGGCCAAGCGCGTGGAGCTGCGCCAGCGGCTGGACGAGCTTAGCGTGAAGCTCTTCGAGCAGCGCACCGCGCTCAACAAGGAGGACGAGCGCTTCAACCGCCTGCTGCGCCTGATGGAGGCCTGCGTGCCGCCGCCCGTGAACGAGGACGCGCCCGCCGATCCGGTGGCCGTGCCGAACGACCCTGAGGACGCCATCGCGCTCTACCAGAAGCTCACCCTGGAGCACAAGGACCTGAGCCGCGAGATGGACCAGCTGCGCAGCAAGATCGAGGGTGTGCTGAAGAGCGACATCATCGGCGCCACCGAGAGCGAGACCGTGCGCCTGATGCGCGAACAGCTGGACGGCCTGCCCAACTTCGAGGAGGCCCTGCGCAAGGACTGGGACAACTACCTGCACCTGCTGCGCGCCAACTTCGCCAACGTGATCGCGGGCCTCAACGACATCCGCAACGCGGCCGAGCGCCTCAACCGCCGGTTCAGCACGGTGAGCGTGAGCAACCTGGAGAGCCTGAAGATGGAGGTGATGGACCAGAGCGACCTGGTGGCCCCGCTGAAGGAGCTCGCCGAGACGGACCACACCGGGCTCTTCGACGACAGCAAGAAGCTCGACGCCGCCTACCAGAGCTTCCGCAACAAGCTCAGCGAGCGCATCACGCTGAACTACGGCGACCTGTTCACGCTGCGCTTCACCGTGAGCACGCGCGCGGGCCGCACGCACAGCTACGACAACCTGCAGGTGGAGTCGCACGGAACGGCCATCACCATCAAAGTGCTGTTCAACCTGCTCGTGCTGCGCAGCATGCTGAAGGAGGACCCGAAGAAGCACGTGCCGCTGAGCCGCGTGCCCTTCTTCCTGGACGAGGTGCACTCCCTGGACGCCATCAACCGCAAGGCCGTGCTGAACATGAGCCGTGACCTCGGCTTCCTGGCGATCACCGCCGCACCCGAGCCCGTGAGCGAGGTGGACGCGCTCTACTTCCTGCGTCCGCAGAACGGCCGCCTGGTGGTTCGCAACGAACTGCGCGTGGGCGTGAAGTACGATGTGATGGAGGAGGCGTAAGCCCCTCTCCTGCACCAACACAACAAGGCCCCGCGAACAGCGGGGCTTCGTGCTTGGTGCGGCATATGCCATCGCGGGCATGGCGCTCGAGAACGCCCCGTATCGGGGGCTTCAACTTAACTTCCCTTTTCCTGAAGCCCCCAGCGTGGAACGATCATGAAGCAGATCCATCGCGCCATCCTCTGGCTCCTGTTGTTCGCATCGTTTACCGGTCTGAAGGCTCAGACCTTCGATGGTGATCGGTTCTGGATCGGGTTCATGCAGAACTACGATGGTCTTCTGGTCGCTCATAGGGTGGACGTGTGCGGCCCCGTCGGCACCAAGGGGACCATCCGCTCTTCCGCTTACGGAATCAACGAGAGCTACATCATCGGCCCATCCGGATGCCATACATCCTTCCCGCCGATCCCGGCATCCCAGACCTCCGAGTCGGTCGGACAGCTCAGCCTCGAGGTGGAGGCCGACCGGTCCGTGACGGTCTATGCCGGCAGCATGGCGAGCAGTTCCTGGGACATGGTGAGGGTGTTGCCGGAGAGCCAGCTCGGTACGGACCACTTGGTCATGGCCTACAATGGAGTTACATCGCTCAACGGTCTGTGCAGTGAACTGTTGGTGATCGGCACCGAGGACAGTACCCTGGTGGAGATCACACCGACCGCGAACACGGTGGGTGGTGAGTTCTTCGGATCCCCGTTCACGACCTGGCTTGGCCGAGGCGAGACCTTCCTGGTGAAGGCGTTGTCGTCCAATGACGACCTCAGCGGCTCACGTGTTCGCGTGCTGAACCCGGGACCATGCAGGCGCATTGCGGTGCTCGCCGGGTCGATCTGCAGCAAGGTGCCGATCTCGTGCAACGCCTGCGACCACCTCTTCGAGCAGATGCCACCAGTCAACGCGTGGGGAACGTCCCATACCGTGATGCCGATGGCCGGTTCACCGCTGTACACCTATCGCGTGCTCGCCAGCGAGGACAGCACCCAGCTGTGGATCGATGGCGTGGTCCAGCCCATCATCATGACCGGGCAGCCCAGGGAATGGAACGACCAGGCACAGGCGCACTGCATCGCTTCCGACAAGCCGGTCCTGGTCGCCCAATACCTGCAAGGTCAAGGATGCAGCGGCGTGGATTCGGATCCCTCGTTCGTGCTCTCCCCGTCCGACCAGCAGCAGATCACTTCGGGCAGCTTCATCACCGGCATTTCGGCCCAATTGGTGATGCACACCTTGGAACTGGTGATCGACAGCGGTGCGGCCAGCACCATCCTGCTGGATGGCGACACCGCTCAGCCGCTCATGGTCGGACCGCTGGCATCCTGTCCGGACCGTGTGCATCTCTCCCTAGCCTTGTACACGGGCGCGCATCGCATCGAAGCACAAGCACCTTTCACGGCGATCGTGGCAGGAAGGGGCCCTTTCGAGAGCTACGCCTATGCCCTTGGCCCGGCCTCGCAGGCCAACCTGGACAGCACGATCTGCACCCCGCCCGGGCCGGTCACGCTCACAGCGCCGAACGGGATGTCACTTCCCATTTGGAGCAGCGCCACGGCGCCCTATGACACCCTGGCGACGGGGCCTTCCTACACGCTCCAGGCCGACAGCAATGTGGTGATCACCGTACGCGACACGCTCGCAGGCACCTCATGCGATGGGACGGGGCTGTATCGCATCGAGGTGCCAGGTTCCATCTCGGTGGACGCCTATGCCATGCAGAGCACCGTCTGCCCACCAGTACCGGCCTACCTCGTGGTGGACGTGCAACCAGCGACCGCCGGGCTCGTGCTCGAATGGTCACCGGAACCGCTGCCAGGCACTGGTCCTTCCGATTCGCTGTTCATCTACGCGATCACATCCACCAACTACCAACTGACCGTCATGACCAGCAGCGGCTGCATCATGGCCACGGATGCAGCAGCAGTGTTCGTAGCCCCTGCGCCGACCATACCAGTGATCACCCAGCAGGCCGACACCCTCTACTGTTCGCCCGCCTCGAGCTACACCTGGTTCTTCAATGGCGTGCCGATACCAGGTGCTGACCAGGCCTTCCTGGCACCGACAAGCACAGGCATCTACAGCGTTGGCATCGTGGATGCCAACGGATGCGCCGCATTGTCCGACGACTTTCCGTTCACGCAGAACGGTCTCAGGGAGCAAGCTGCCTTGCATGTGCATTGCTGGCACGATGGTGCCGGTCTGGTTCACCTGACCACCGACAGGCCCATGGAGTATGTCCGCATATGGAACGCCCTGGGCCAACTGGAGGTCGAGAGCGCCCCACGCGCACAGCGCGCGAGCATCCCGCTGGGCTCGACCGGCGTTCATTTGGTGGAGGTCGGGATCGCGGGCGGCACGGTGGTGCAGCGCGTGCTGGTGGCGCCCTAGCTTCCCCAACAAAAGAGCCGGCGCACGGCCGGCTCAACCTCCCGAACAAGGGGTGCGCTCACTCGCGCACAAAGCGGCTGATGCGCATGGCACCGCCCTCCTGCACCCGCACCGCGTAGCGGCCCTGGGCCAGCCCGCTCACATCCACCGGGATCAGCGTGCGCCCCGTGCGGCTCGGCGCGTGCTGCACGAGCACCGAAGAACCTTGTTCATCGAGCACCTCCACAGTGCGTTCGCCTTCGCCCGAGCCCGTGAACGAGATCACCAGTTGCTGGGCGGGCAACAGCGCATCGCTCTCCTGGCCGTCGTCGGAGATCGGCGCGGTGGTGCTCATCGTGCTGCGCACCACCGGTCCGCCCAGGTCGGCAAGCTCGGCATGCTGGCCGCTGCTGTGGTAGGTGTAGCAAAGGCCCAGGAGCATCATCAGGATGGAGCAGGAACTTCTTTTCCGTTGTCGCATGTACCGTGTTGTTGGTTATGGCCGCAAAGCGAACACATGCATGTTGCGGCAACGACAAGCCAGCATGAGCATTAACACATGCTGGGAAATCCCCCCTCCCGCGAAGTCGAATCCCTCCACACCCGACCCACGCCGCCGTAGTCGAACGGCCACAGAACACCGGATGGTACCCGGCTAGGTTTGTGCGATACATGGCCCGATCCATGCGGATCCACATCGCGACCTTCCTCCTCCTCACCACCGGCCTTTTGGGCTGCGTGAACGAGCCCGCCACCGGTCCACAGGTGGCCCCTTCGCCGACCGTTCAGGCCGCTCCGCGGGACTCCGGCACGGTGGCAGTGCTGGAGCCCCGTGTGATCGACGCGCCCAACGGTACGTTCGGCTACGAGATCCTGAGCGATGGCCGGTTGTTCATCCGCCAGGTATCGGTGCCCGGCAGACCGGGCGTGAAAGGATGCCGCACACGTGAGCAGGCCGCCGCGATCGCCGAGCTCGTGATGCAGAAGATCCGGGAAGGGCACATGCCGCCCACCGTGTCCGCAGAGGAGCTCACCGCCTTGAACATCCCATGAACCCATACGTCCGCATGCAGCCATCACGTTCACTATGCGCCTTCCTCCTTGGCGCCATCCTCTCGCTCGGTGCGCACGCACAGGGCACCTGGTCGCAACGCAACGACATCGGCTTCAACTTTGCGAACGGCCCCACCAAGCGCTACGGCGCCGTCTCGTTCTCCATCGGCAACATCGGTTACCTGGGCACGGGCAACGATGGTGCGCGGCGCAAGGACATGTGGGCGTACGACGCGACCACGGACAGCTGGAGCCAGGTGGCCGACCTGGGCGGCGCGGGGCGCGAGTATGCCGTGGCCTTCAGCATCGGCGGAAAAGGATACGTGGGCACGGGTGCCGGTCCGGCCGCGTTGGGCGAC
Organism: Flavobacteriales bacterium; assembly: GCA_016788485.1. Taxonomy (GTDB): domain Bacteria; phylum Bacteroidota; class Bacteroidia; order Flavobacteriales_F; family PHOS-HE28; genus PHOS-HE28. The sequence continues at coordinate 9,271 of JAEUSV010000157.1, read as the reverse complement.
ATGTGGGAATACGACCCCGTGGCCAACGCCTGGACCGCCAAGGCGAGCATGCCCGCAGCGCGGCAGAACGCGGTGGCCTTCGTGGTGAACGGCACGGGCTACGTGGGCACGGGACTCGGTGGTCTCAACGCGTTCCAGGACCTGTGGGCCTTCGACCCCGCGGCCAACACCTGGACGGCGCGCAGCAACTTCGGTGGAGGCATTCGGGCGAACGCGGTGGCCTTCGCCGTGAACGGGATCGGTTACGTGGGCACGGGCAGCAACGGCGCGGTACAGGACGACCTGTGGGCGTACGACCCGGTGAACGACACGTGGACGCAGCGCGCATCGATGTTGAGCGGAGGACGTCAGCTCGCCATCGGTTTCGCGATGGGTGCGGAGGGCTTCATCGGCATGGGCGAAGGGTCCTTGAACACCTTGAGCGACATGCAGCGGTACAACCCCGTCACGGACAGCTGGTCCTTTGCCGCTTCCCTCAGCGCCGGGGGTGCTTCACAGGCCACGGCCTTCACGATCGGCAACGTGGGCTACTTCGGCACAGGCAGTGACACCTATGGACGGCGGAACGACTTCTGGTCGTTCGACCCCGCCACGAACCAGTTCGCTGCACGCGCACGCTTCGGTGGTGCGGCGCGGCAGAGCGCGGTCGCCTTCACCATCGGCGGCATCGGCTATGTGGGCACGGGCTCGGAAGGCACGGACATGAAGGACCTGTGGGCGTTCGACCCCGCCACGGGGACATGGAGCCAGAAGGCCGACCTGCCGGGCAACGCGCGGTCGGGCGCCGCGGCCTTCAGCGTGAACGGCATCGGCTACATCACCACCGGCTACAGCAGCGGGAGCTACCTCAGCGACACCTGGGCCTACGACCCCACGACCAACAGCTGGACGGCGAAGGCATCGCTTCCCGCCGGAGGACGCCGTTACGCCGCCGCCTTCACCGTGGGCAGCAAGGGCTACCTGACGACCGGGACCGATGGATCCTACAAGAACGACCTGTGGGAATACGACCCGGTGGGCGACACCTGGACCGCGAAGGCGTCCCTGCCCAGCGCGGCCCGTTCACAGGCCGTGGCGGTGGGGGCCGGCAACCTCGGCTATCTCGCGACCGGTTACGACAACACCTTCCGCAACGACATGTGGGCCTATGATCCGGCCACGAACACATGGACGCAGAAAGCCGCCTTCAGCGGATCGGGCCGCCGGAGCGCCGTGGTCTTCGCGCTCAACAACAAGCTCTACCTCGGCACGGGCATCGATGCCTCGTTCAACTACAAGAAGGACATGTGGGAGTACGACCCTGCCATCAACAGCTGGACCCCGAAGCCCGACTTCGCCGGCCCGCAGCGCTCCGAGGCGGTGGCGTTCACCATCGGCAACGAAGCGTTCCTGGGCTCCGGCAACAACGGCAAGCGCCTGGCCGACCTCTGGTCCGTCGGCGGCATCAGCACCATCGCCTGCACGGTGAACGGCGACACACTGTGCGCCGATGGGGCCACGACCTTCCTCGTGGACCACACGCTCACCGGGCTGTTCAACAACGGCAATGTGTTCACCGTGCAGCTGAGCAGTGCCACCGGCAGCTTCATGCTTCCCACCACCATCGGCAGCATCACCTCCACCACCAGCGGCAGCATCACCTGCAGCATCCCCCAGTCCGTTGGCGCCGGCACCGGCTACCGCATCCGCGTGGTATCGAGCAGTCCGGTGGTGACGGGCAGCGACAATGGCAGCGACCTGGTGGTGCGCGGCGTGGCCGATTGCTCCACCCAATCCACGCCCGAGCTCGGCCGCGCTAAGCAGCTGCAGCTGTGGCCCAACCCCAACGCGACGGGATCGGTGCAGATCCAGTGCGATGGCCTTGCCGCAGGTGCGGCCACGGCGCAGGTGGATGTGTACGCGATGACCGGCACACGGGTGCTCTCGCGCGCGCTGCGGCTGGGCGGCGATGGCCGTTCGGCCCGCGCAACGCTCGTGCTCGGCAGCGACCTGCCCACCGGTCTTTACTTGGTGAACATCGACTTGGACGGCGAACGCTTCACGCGCAAGCTGGTGATCCAGTAAGCCGACCGGAAGCCTGAAGGAAGTGCCCCGCCCCTGTGGCGGGGCTTTCCGCGTTGGGGCCGATCGAACCCTTCGGCACGATACGTGTACGGCGACACGGCCCCCAGCGGGCACCCCCTTACTTTGCTGAACGAACGCCTTCCCGCATGAACACCCTGATCCGTCGATCGCTCCTTCTTCCGTTGATGGCCCTTCCGCTGCTGCTCGTCGCTGCGGAGGGTGAGAAGCCTGTGACCAGCAAGGTCTCCGGCGCCAAGGTGTTCCTGAACGGCGCGCAGGTCTCGCGCACGGCCTCGGCCACGATCCCCGCCGGCCCGAGCACGCTGGTCTTCACCGGCCTCACGCAGTCGCTCGACCCCATGAGCATCCAGGTGAGCGGCAAGGGCGGCTTCGGCATCCTGAGCGTGAACCACCGCATCAACTACCTCACGGAGAGCCCGAAGAAGAAGGAGATCGAAGAGCTGCAAGCACGGATCAAGCAGCTGGAGCACGACTGGAACATCGAGAACGGGCTGCAGCAGGTGTGGGTGAACGAGGAGCAGCTGCTGTTGAAGAACAGCCAGGTGGGCGGCCAGCAGAGCGGGCTCACCGCGGCGCAGCTGCAGGCGGTGAACGATTACGTGCGCGAGCGCATGAAGGCCATGAAGGCGGGCTGGCTGGCGCAGGAGGAGAAGAAGCAGGTGATCGGCCAGGAGGCCGACAAGCTGCGGCAGCAACTGGCCCAGCTCCAGGGTCAGACGCCGCGGCCCACCAGCGAGATCGTGGTGGAGATCGATGCGCCGGCGGAGGTGGCCGCCACCTTCGTGCTCACCTACTTCGCCAACGGCGCGGGCTGGACCCCGGCCTACGACCTGCGCGCGAAGAGCGTGGGCCAGCCGATCGAGCTGCTGATGAAGGCGCAGGTGGTTAACAACACCGGCGAGGACTGGAACAAGGTGGAGCTCGGTCTGAGCAGCGGCAACCCGACGCAGGGCGGCGTGATGCCCCAATTGAACCCCTGGGTGCTGGAGCAGCCCTATGTACTGGAGACCATCAGCAGCCGTGGGGCGCGCGCCTACGACATGAAAGCTCCGGCCGCCGCACCTTCCGTGGCCGAAGGGGCGGTCACGATGAACAAGTACGAGGATATGCCCGCCACGCTGGAGGTGGCCAACACCGTGGTGTACCGCACCACCACCGTGGAGTTCGCGATCGACGCGCCCTTCAGCATTCCGGCCGACGGCATGGCGCACACCGTGGCGGTGAAGACCCATTCGGTGCCCGCCACCTACAAGCACTACTGCACGCCGAAGCTCGACAAGGACGCCTTCCTCTATGCACGCACCACCGGCTGGGAGGACCTGAACCTGCTGCCCGGCCAGGCGAATGTGTTCTTCGAGGGCACCTACGTGGGGCAGAGCTACCTGGACCTGAGCCGTCCGCAGGACACGCTTGCCATCAGCCTGGGCCGCGACAAGGGGGTGGTGGTGGAACGCGTGCGCCGCAAGGGGGCCGACGACAAGGCCGTGGTGGGCACCAAGCGCACGGTGACGCGCGGCTGGGACCTGACGGTGAAGAACAACAAGGGCACCAGCGTGGACCTGGAGATCGTGGACCAGTATCCCTTGAGCCCGCGCAGCGAGATCGAGGTGAAGCTGGAGGACCGGGGCGGCGCCAGCGTGAACGAGCAGACGGGCCGTCTCACGTGGAACCTGACCCTGGAGGCCAAGGCCACGCGCAAGCTGGGCTTCAGCTACAGCGTGAAGCACCCGAAGGACCAGCCGGTGGTGGTGGAATGAGCACCAGGGCCGGTCACCGGTCCACGCGCCGGACCCACGAAAAAAGGCCGAGCCGCTTGACTCTGAGGCAAATGCACTAGCTTCGTGCCGCCTATGGCCGTCCGACCTTTGGCGAGGGCGTCCGGACCAAGGCACAAATCAAACCTCACTCAGTCAGTAGAACACATGAACATTTACGTCGCCAACATTGCGTACAGCGCAAAGGACCAGGACCTCCGCGAGCTCTTCGAAGCCTACGGTGAAGTGACCTCGGCCAAGATCATCATGGACAAGGCCACCAACCGCAGCCGTGGATTCGGTTTCGTGGAGATGGCCGATGACAGCGCCGCTCGTCAGGCCATCGAAGGCACGAACGGCAAGAACTTCCAAGGTCGCGACCTGGTGGTGAACGAAGCTCGTCCCCGTCCGGAGGGCGACCGCGGCGGCTTCGGCGGCGGCGGCGGCTACCGCAGCGGCGGTGGCGGTGGTGGCTACCGCGGCGACCGCGGTGGTGACCGTGGCGGCTACCGCGGTGGTGACCGTGGTGGCGACCGTGGCGGTTTCCGCGAGCGCGAGCGCGGCGGCGACCGTTGGGGCAGCGACCGCGACGAGTGATCCCTCTCCCTTGAACGATCGGAAGCCCCGCCTCACGGCGGGGCTTCTTCGTTGGTGCCGATCGAACCCTGGCCCTGTTCCCGCGTCCAAGCTGGCTACCTTCGCGCCGTTGATGTCCGTGCTCCGTCCTCTCCTCGCGCTCTGCGCCCTGTTCCTCTTCGTGCCGCTGTACGCCCAGCGCCCCAACGGGGCCGGTGGCCAGGGCCGTCCCGCCATCGCGCGCGTGTATGGCAAGGTGCTCGATGCGGGCACGCGCAAACCCGTGGAGTTCGCCCCGGTGCAACTGCTGCGCGCCGGCAGCGACAGCGTGCTCAGCGGTGCGCTCACCGAGGAGAACGGCGACTTCCAGCTCGACAAGCTGCCCTTCGGCCCCTTCAAGCTCCGCGTGAGCTTCATGGGCTACAAGCGCCTCGAGCTCGATGTGCGCATCACGCCGGACAAGGTGGAGCAGGACCTGGGCAACCTGCTGCTGGAGCCCGATGCGGCCGTACTCAAGGACGCCGAGGTCTTCGGGGAGAAGAGCCAGGCCGTGCTGCTGGTGGACCGCCGGGTGTACAACGTGGAGAAGGACCTGAGCGTGAAGGGCGGCACCGGTACCGACGTGATGAAGAACGTGCCCGGCCTGAGCGTTGACGCCGACGGCAACGTGACCATGCGCAACAGCGCTCCGCAAGTGATGGTGGACGGTCGCCCCACGGTGCTGAGCCTGGACCAGATCCCCGCGGACGAGATCGAGCGCGTGGAGGTGATCACCAACCCCGGTGTGGCCTTCGATGCCGGCAGCGGCGGCGGCATCCTGAACGTGGTGCTGAAGAAGAGCACCCGGCCCGGTTACAGCGGCCAGCTCCAGGCCGGCGCAGGCACCAACAACCGGTACCAGACCAACGGCAACCTCAACGTGAAGGAGGGCCGGTGGACCTTCCAGCTCTCCGGCAACTACAACTTCAGCGGCAACAACACGACCAGCCTCACCAAGCGCGACCAGCTTAGTAACGGGGTGGTGGTCGGCACCTTCGACCAGGAAGGGAACTCCGGATCGGACCGCGACAACTACGGCGGACGCTTCGGGGTGGATTGGAAGGCCAGCAACCGGAGCACCCTGAGCGTGTCGCAGAGCGTTCGCGGACGCGCCTACCTCAACAACGACAAGCTCAGCTACACCGAGACCGGCGCCGATGGCGCCATCACGTCCACGGGGCTGCAGGTGAACGACCAGGACAACAGCGGCAACGAGCTCACCTCGCAGGTCTCCTTCCGCCACCGCACGCCCAAGGAAGGGCGCGAGTGGAGCACCGACCTCACCTACAACCGGTCGCGCCGCTCCTCCTACTCCACCTTCACCACCAACAGCAACGACCCCGACGGGCTCCCCGCGCTGGGCAGCCCGCGCGTGCAGGAGAACACCGGCAGCACCGATGCGGACCAGTTCACCTGGCAGTTCGACATGCAGGACCCGCGCGGCGAGAACGACAAGTTCGAGTACGGGCTGCGCAGCAACCTGCGGCTGGACCGCTCCATCCTGGACGTGGTGGTGGGCACGGACACCAGCGCCGCCGAGCGCGACCCGACGCTCTCCAACGACTACGACATCACCGACATGGTGAACGCGGCGTACTTCAACTGGATCCACCGCATCAACGAGACCTGGGGCTTCCAGGCCGGCCTGCGCTTCGAGCACAGCCGCTTCGTGTCGGACATCGTGGACAAGGACATCTCGTTCAGCTACGAATACCCTGACAATGGCGAGGACCTCGCGCGGGCCATCTTCCCTGCGCTGTACGTTTCCCGCAAGTGGAAGGACAGCACCCGCGAACTGCAGTTCAACGTATCGCGCAAGCTGAACCGCCCGAACTTCTTCCAGCTGATGCCCGTGATCATGTTCAGCGACTCACGGAACCTGCGCGTGGGCAACCCGTCGCTGGCGCCGGAGTTCATCACCCTGGCCGAGGTGAACCACCTGCTTCCGCTGGGCAAGGGCCGCAGCAACTGGCTCTCATCGCTCTACATGCGGAACACGGACAACGTGATCACCAGCTATGTGTATCCCCTGCCTGACGACCCGGAGATCCTGGTGAGCAGCTTCATCAACGGCGACGACAGCTGGACCTACGGCTGGGAGAACACCGTACGCCTGGAGCCCGCAAAGGCCGTGCAGGTGACGCTGGGCGCGACCCTGCAATACATCGAGATCTTCACCGGCCAGGGCCTTGCCAACAACAGCGGCTGGCAGGTGAACGGCAAGGTGAACGCCACCGGGCGCCTGCCGAAGGACTGGAGCGTTCAGCTCAATGGAGAGTACGAGGGCAAGCGTCCGACCCCGCAGGGTTATGCCATCGGCAACTGGGGCATCGACCTCAGCGGCACCAAGGAGTTCAACAAGCACTGGAGCGCCACGCTGATGGTGAACGACGTGTTCTTCACGCGCAAGTGGGGCACGGTACTCGACACGCCAACCTTGTACCAGGAGAGCGAGCGCCGGCGCGAGATGCGTTTCGTGCGCCTCACGCTCACGTGGAAGTTCGGGGAGCAGGACAGCTCCTTCTTCCGCCGCCGCAACCAGCAGCAGCGCCGCGACCCGGGTGCCGGCGGCGAGGGCGGCGAGGGCTTCTGACATCGGAGAGGGCTCTGAAGGATCGGCGGGGACCAGGTCCCTGCGGTCACCCGCAGTTCCCCGACCCCCGCCTTCACCGGACCTTGACAATACCGGGCCTCGCGACCCGATCGGTGCTCCAGGACCCACTCCTGAAGACCTGCATCAATGGAACATGCGATGCGCCGAAAAGTTCGGCGGGGCCCGCGGACACCCGGCAATTCGCCGGGAGCCACGGGCCCCGCCTTCACCGGACCTTATCCGATCAGTCCACTTTCATGAACTGCTGCGTGACAACCCTATCGCCGGAGGTGAAGCGCAGGATGTAGGATCCGGCGGTGAGGCCGGCAACATCGATGCTGGTGCGGTTCGCGCCCACCGAGGCGGTGAGCACGGTGGAGGGGACCACCTCACGACCCGTCATGTCCAGCACGGCGATCTCCACACGACCCTCCACGTAGAGCTCCAGCTGCAGGTTGAGCTGGTCGCGGGTGGGGTTCGGGTAGGCGAGCACCTCACCGAAGGGCACATCCTGTTCCACCGCGCGGAGGAAGGAGGAGGTGATGCCATCGGGAGAGCCCGTGATGCGCGAGAGGCCGGCGATGCCTTCCGCCTCACGCACGCCCAGCAGGTCGAGCAGGCTGCAGAGGAAGGGACCCACCACGATGAAGGGCGCGCCCTGCACATCGAGGCTGGCGCAGATCGTGCCACCGCCCTGGATCAGGAGACCGTTCACATCAAAGCCGGTGGTGACGCCGAACTGCACACCGCTCAGGTCGAGGGTGGCCGGGTCGTACACCAGGGTGTGGATGCGGTAGAGGCCCAGCTGGTTCACCGTGAACTCGGGCAGGGTGTTCACCGCGCGGATCACGAGGCCCTGGCCGCGCGTGAGCACGTAGAGCGTCTGGTAACCGGCAGGAACCACGGCGTTGCCGGCGGGCACACCCACCAGCGTGGCCTGGCCGCCCGAGCGGCACACGATGAAGTCATCCGGGGCGATGTCGCCCGCCTGCGCGGTGCACTCCTCCTCGCACTTCACCACCTCGAACGCGGCACCGGCCACATCGAGGCTGGCGCAGATCGTGCCGCCGCCCTGGATGAGCAGGCCGTTCACATCGAAGCCCGTGGTCACGCCCGGCACCACGATGGAAAGGTCCAGCGTGGCGGGATCGAAGACCAGCGTATGGATGGTGTACAGGCCCGGGGCATTGACCTCGAAGCTCGGCGTGGCGCCGGCGTTGATGATCACCAGTCCGGTGCCTTCCGTGAGCACATAGGCCACCTGGTAGCCCGCGGGCACCACGGCATCGTTGTTCGGCTGGCCCGTCAGGGTCACTGGCGCATCGCCAAGGCAATCGGCGGTGACGGCGGTGATGGTACCGGCGGAAGCCTCACACACGGGCGTGCAATCGATCGCCTCGATCGGAGCGCCGGCCACATCGAGGCTCGCGCAGAGGCTGCCGCCGCCCTGCACCAGCAGGCCGTTCACATCGAAACCCGTGGTCACGCCGGGCACCACCACGCTCAGGTCGAGGCCCGTGGGGAAGACAAAGCTGTGGATCGTGTAGAGACCAGCGGTGGTCACGGTGAACTCGGGCGTGGCGCCCAATTGTTCGATCACCAGACCCGCACCACTGGTGAGTACGTACGCCTGGCTGTAGCCGACGGGCACGTTCGCATCACCGTTCGCCGTGGCACTGATGGTCGCGCTGTCGTTCTCCAGGCAGATCTCGAACGTGTTGGCGGTCAAGGTGCCCGCGTTCGGCGCGTTCACGTTGAACACCGTACCGGCCACGTCCAGGCTCGCGCACAGGCTGCCGCCACCCTGCACCAGCAGGCTGTTCACGTCGAAGCCAGTGGTCACGCCAGGCACCACCACGCTCAGGTCGAGGCCCGTGGGGAACACGAAGCTGTGGATGGTGTACAGGCCACCGGCCGTCACCGTGAACTCAGGCGTGGCGCCCAGTTGCTCGATCACCAGGCCCGCACCGTTGGTGAGCACGTACGCCTGGCTGTAGCCGGCGGGCACGTTCGCATCACCGTTGGCCGACGCCGTCAGCACAACGCTGGCGTCGCTCAGGCATACATCGGCACCACCGCTCACCGTGCCCGCGTTCGGGGCGTTCACGTTGAACACCGTGCCGGCCACGTCCAGGCTCGCGCACAGGCTGCCGCCGCCCTGCACCAGCAGGCCGTTGACGTCGAAGCCCGTGGTCACGCCGGGCACCACCACGCTCAGGTCGAG
>JAEUSV010000154.1 GCA_016788485.1 Flavobacteriales bacterium | reverse complement strand
GGCCGCCCGCCAGGTGGCCGTGCGCGATGGGTTGATCAACACCACGCTGGACCTCCACGGCGAGCTCACCACGGGCATGTACCTGGTGACGGTGATCGCCGGTGAGCAGCAGTTCACCCAGCGCCTGGTGATCGAGTAAGGTCACCAGCGCTCGGAAACGCGAACGCCCCGGCCCAAAGGACCGGGGCGTTCCCATTTCCGTTCGGATCAGCGTGCGATGATGGCCGTGGTGCGGGCCAGTACGCCGCCATCGGTGCCCAGCAGCAACAACCCGTAGCCGCCAGCGGGAAGCTCACCCACCTCGAGGTGCATCTGCGGTGCGGCGCCGTTCCAGGGCAGGCTGCGTACCGTGCGGCCCATGCCATCGACCAGCAATACGGAGGATACGTGGCCGAGCGCGGTGCCGCGTTCCACGATCAGCTCCTCCCGGGCGGGGGTCGGAAAGCAGCGCACGCCGCGGTCGCTCAGTTCGTCGAGCCCCGTGGCGATGAAGGTGAGCGTGTCGCTGCGCAGGGTGCAGCCGCCACCGAAGCCGGCGGCCACATGGTAGTCGCCCGCCACCGTAGGCACCAGCACCGGCCCGGTGGCATTGGGGATGGCGACACCGTTGAGGTACCACTGGTAGGTGCTGGCCGGGCTGCTCTCGATCTCCCATCCATCGGAGGTGATCGTGGGCGGCGGCATGGGGCACTTGTCCACGATGCGGTACACGTTGCCGTTGCTCACGTTGCAGGCGTACAGCGAGCCATCGGCGCCGTCGCCGATGCAGGCGAAGCCCTGGAGCCCTGAGCTCAGCAGGTTCTCGTCGATCCAGTCACCGAACCCATCGGGCCGGATGCTGTAGAACTGCCCGGAGCAGTAATCGGTGTAGATGTGCCGGCCATAGAGGCGTGGGAACTCGGTGCCGCGGTACACGCGGCCGCCCATGATCGAGCACCAGGTGCCGCCATTGAGCACGTTGTTGCGCACCACCACCGGCGCAACGTACTGGCTGTATGGCAGGCAGCTGCCGCCCACGTTGTAGGGCTGATCACCCTCGTAGCAACGCCAACCGAAATTCGGACCGCCGGGCACACTTGCCGCCGGCAGGAAGTCCAGCTCCTCCCATGCGTTCTGCCCCACATCGCCGATCCACACATCGCCCGTGAGGCGGTCGAAACCGAAGCGGAAGGGATTGCGCAGCCCACTGGCCCAGATCTCGCGCAGGGTGTCGCCACCGGCGTTGGCCCAGGGGTTGTCCGGAGGGATGCTGTAGGTGCTGTCGGGCTCGGGCTTGATGCGCAGGATATCGCCCAGCGGGTCGCTCAGATCCTGCGCATTGTTCTGCGGATCACCTGCGCTGCCACCATCGCCCAGGGCGATGTACAGGTAGCCGTCAGGGCCGAAATCGAGGTCGCCCCCGTTGTGGTTCGCATACGGCTGCGGCCAGGTGTAGAGGATCTCGCCGCTGGAGCCGATGGCCAGGTTGCTGTCGTTCGGGTTCACCGAGTAACGCGCGATGGTGCTGATGCCATTGCCGGTGCCACCGGTATAGTGGACATAGAAGTAGCCGTTGTTGTGGTAATCGGGGTCGAAAGCCATGCCCAACAACCCTTGTTCGCCGCCCACATCGTACACCAGGCCTTGGATGTTGAGGAAGGGCGTGGGCAGCACGGTGTTGCTGTCGGTGATGATCTGGATGATCCCGGGCTGGCGAACGACGAAGAGCCGCGAGTCGCCGCAATGGGTGATGTCGAGGACCTTGGTGAGGCCGGTGGCCCAGGTGTTCAGCTTCAGCTGCACCGGGTTCTGTGCCTGGAGCGCCAGGGAGGCGCCCAGCAGGGTGACGGAAAGGGTTCGTTTCATTCGGGCTTGCAGGTGTTGGCGGCGGAAGATATCACCGGCCGAGCCCCTTCCCTTGGCCACACCGACCAATCCGCAGGACCGCCCGACGAAGGCGGCACCTACCTTTGCCGGCCTTTCACGGATCGCCTTTCCATGCCCCTCAAGGACGAGATCGCCCGGCGGCGCACCTTCGCCATCATCAGTCACCCCGACGCGGGGAAGACCACCCTCACCGAGAAGTTCCTGCTTTACGGCGGCGCCATCCAGACCGCCGGTGCGGTGAAGAGCAACAAGATCCGCAAGGGCGCCACCAGCGACTTCATGGAGATCGAGCGGCAGCGCGGCATCTCGGTGAGCACGAGCGTGATGACCTTCGAATACGCCCACCAGCTCATCAACCTGCTCGATACGCCCGGCCACAAGGACTTCGCCGAGGACACCTACCGCACCCTCACCGCGGTGGACAGCGTGGTGCTGGTGGTGGACTGCGTGAAGGGCGTGGAGGAGCAGACGCGCCGCCTGATGGAGGTGTGCCGCATGCGCAACACCCCCGTGATGGTCTTCATCAACAAGCTCGACCTCGAGGGGCGCGACCCCTTCGACCTGCTCGACGAGCTGGAGAAGGAGCTCTCCATCAAGGTGACGCCCCTGAGCTGGCCCATCGGCATCGGCGCCACCTTCCAGGGGGTGTACGACCTGTACGACAAGGACCTGCGCCTGTTCGCGGAGCTGAAGACCAAGGTGGAGGCCAGTGCGGTGCACATCGACGACCTGAAGGACCCGCGCCTGGATGCGGAGATCGGCGGCGATGCGGCGGCGCAGCTGCGGCACGATGTGGAGCTGGTGGACGGCGTGTACGGCCAGCTCGACCTGAAGGCCTACCTGGCCGGCCGAACGGCACCCGTGTTCTTCGGCAGCGCCTTCAACAACTTCGGTGTGAAGGAGGTGCTCGACACCTTCGTGCGCATCGCGCCCCACCCGGGGCCCAGACCCACCGACCAGGGCGAGGTGCGGCCAGACGACCCCAAGTTCAGCGGATTCATCTTCAAGATCCACGCGAACCTCGACCCCAACCACCGCGACCGCATCGCCTTCCTTCGCGTGTGCAGCGGCCGCTTCGCGCGCAACACCTACTACCACCACGTGCGCCTGGACAAGGACGTGCGCTTCTCCACCCCCACCACCTTCCTCGCGGCCCAGAAGACCATCGTGGACGAGGCCTGGCCGGGTGATGTGATCGGGCTCTTCGACACCGGCCAGTTCAAGATCGGCGACACCTTCACCGAGGGTGCCCTGTTCAACTTCCGCGGCATCCCCGAGTTCAGCCCCGAGCTGTTCCGCGAGCTCATCAACAAGGACCCCATGCGCAGCAAGCAGCTGGAAAAGGGCATCCGCCAGCTCACCGACGAGGGCGTGGCGCAGCTCTTCACCCAGCAGCCCGGCAACAAGAAGATCGTGGGCTGTGTGGGCGACCTGCAGTTCGATGTGATCCGCTACCGCCTCGAGCACGAGTACGGTGCCTCGTGCGAGTTCCAGACCATCCCGGCCCACAAGGCCTGCTGGCTCACCAGCACCGACCCCGCCGCCCTGGACCGCTTCATCCGCACCAAGGCCCTGCAGATCGTGCAGGACAAGGACGGCAACCCCGTGTTCATGGCCCCATCGGCCTACATGCTCGACCTCGAGCGCCGCGGCAACCCCGAGATCACCTTCCACACCACCAGCGAGTTCAAGACCCAGGCGGCCGCCCAGGCCTGAAAAGGGAAAGGGCCGCTCGTGGCGGCCCTTTCGATCCGGAAGGACGGGAGGATCACTTGCTGTCCTCCATCCACTTGTTCATCTGGGAGGTGGTGAGGATGGTGGCCAGCTCGCGCTGCACCAGCTCGTCCATCACCGCGTACTGGCCCTTGAGGTCGGCCTCGGCATCGGCCGCGGGCTGGCCCTGCAGCCGGTACTTGATCGCCTTCATCTGGCGCTCCACCTGCAGGTACACCTCGGTCACCTTGGCCTCCTGGTCGGCGTTCAGGTCCACCGCGCGGTCCACCAGCTGCATGTGCTTGGTGGCGTTGGCGATCATATCCGGGGAATCCACGGGCTTGTAATCAGGCTTCTGCGCGCTGGCCACGCCGGCGGTGCCGATCAACAGGGCGGTGATGAGGGTGCGTACCATGGTCATCAGGGTATGGTCGTTCAAAGGTAATCGATCCTTAGACGGATGTCACCCCCGGAAGTTGCCTGCATGCACGGGGACCTGTTGGAAACCCACGGCCCAAGGTTTGTTAAGGCACCGCCGGCGCCTTGGCGCCCGTCTATTTTCGCGACCATGTCCAACCTTCGGAACCTCGTGCTGGTGGGCCTCGCCGCCCTTTCCGGCACCCTCTCGGCCCAGGACCCCAAGCGCCGCCTGGAGTTCACCGTATCCGGCGTGGCCAAGGACACCGTTTACCTGGCCAACTACTACGGCAACAAGCTCTACTACAACGACACCGCCGTGGCCGATGCCAAAGGCCGCTGCGTGTTCCAACGCGCCAAGGGTTACAAGGCGGGCGTGTACGCCGTGGTGGTGCCCGGCCCCCGCTACTTCGAGATCCTCGTGAACGAGCCCGAGGTGGTGATGGAGACCGACACCGCCGACCTGCTGAGCCACCTGAAAGTGAAGAAGAGCGTGGAGAACCAGGTGTTCCTGGACTATGTGCGCTTCCTGGGCGAGAAGAAGAAGGAGGGCGAGTCCCTCCAGCAGCGCATGGAGGCCACCAAGGACCCCATCGCCAAGGGCACCTTCAAGCAACAGCTCACCGACCTGGACAAGGCGGTGAAGCAGTACATGAACGATGCCGTGGCGAAGAACACCGGCGCCTACGCCGCCACCCTCATCCGCATGAGCATCGAGCCCGAGCACGTGGAGATCAAGCGGCCCGATGGCACCGTGGACAGTTCCGCCACCTACTACCACTACCGCCAGCACTACTGGGACAATACCGACCTCACGGACGAGCGGATCCTTCGGGCCCCGGTGTTCCAGAACAAGTTCGACGAGTACATCGGCAAGGTGGTGCCCCAGGTGCCCGACACCATCAACAAGCTCGCCGACGACCTGGTGGCCCGCATGAGCAGCACGCCCGAGCTGTGGAAGTTCGCCGTGCACAACATCACCTACAAGTACGAGACCAGCGAGATCATGGGCATGGACGCGGTGTTCGTGCACATGGCCCAGACCTACTACTGCCCCAAGGGCGGCGAGGCCAGCAAGGCCACCTGGATGAGCAAGGAGAAGCTCGACAAGCTGTGCGAGCGCGCCCGCAAGCAGGCCCCGCTGGTGATCGGCGCCAAGAGCCGCGAGATCATCCTCACCGACACCACCGAGCAGCGCTGGATCAGCATGCACCGCATGCCCAGTGAGTACGTGCTCGTGGTGTTCTGGGACCCCCACTGCGGCCACTGCAAGAAGGCCCTGCCCGACATGTACAAGCAGTACCAGGAGAAGCTGAAGCCCATCGGGGTGGAGGTGTACGCCGTGGCCAAGGCCACCGACAGCACCCTTTTCGCTGACTGGAAGGCCTTCATTCGCGAGAACGACCTGCAATGGACCAACGTGGGCCTCACCTGGCACGTGTACCAGGAGGCGCGCAAGAACAGCAGCAAGTACATCCCCCAGCACACCACCATCGAGAGCCTCAACTACTCGGAGACCTGGGACGTGTACACCACGCCGCGCTTCTTCCTCATCGACGCCGACCGCAAGATCGTGGGCAAGCAGATCGACCCCGACCAGGTGGTGAAGCTGGTGACCCAGCTGCGCAAGACCAAGGCGAAGACCGGCCAATAGGCCTCACCTCCATAGCGTTCGAAGGCCCCCGCATCCCGGGGGCCTTCGCTTTTCCATCCGGAACCTGACCAAGGGCGGCCGGCCCCGGTGCCGTGAAGGAGGGCCGATGCCCTGAAAGAGGAAGGCCCACGCAGATCGGAGGCCTTCGCATTTCGTGCTGAAAAGGGTCGGCTACTGCTCGGTGTCGCGGGTCCACACCTGCTGGCTGATGCTCTGGCCGTTCTTGAAATAGAAGGTGCCCCACTTGGCGATCACCTTGCTGTACTCATCGGCCTTGTTGCCGTTCACCACTACGCGGCGGATGATGACCTTGTTGCCCTCGGTGTAGCTCTCCTCGGTGACACCCTGCGGGTACTCGGCGGCCAGCTTGCTGCGGTTGTAGTCGGCGAAGCTCTTGGGCTGGTTCAGCTGTGTCCGGTCCAGCTGCTCCTTCTGCGCCAGACGCTGGTCCTGGCTGCGGTTGATGAGCTGCGATTCGCGGTCGGCCAGGCGCTGCTTCTCGCTGGCCACCTGATCGGCCTGTTCACGCTGGAGGGCATCGCCGCGCTCCTTCATGCGGGCCTGCTCCTCGGCCAGGGCCTCGGCGTTGGCACGCGACTGTGCGCTGCGATCGTTGCCGGCGGCGGCCACCTGCCCCATCTTCTCCTTGAAGGCCTGCGCCTCCTCCTGCGAACGCTCCACGCTGGTGCCGTGGCGCTCGTTCCAGGTGGTGTTGCGGTCGGCCACCGCCTGTTCGGTGCCCAACTTGGCCTCGTACGCCTGACCGCGGGTGGCGTCGGATCGTTCGCGGCGCTCCCGCTCCGCCTGGGCCAGGGCCTCCTTGCGGGCGTTGAGCTCGTCGAGGTAGGACTGGCGCATGCCGTCCTTGCCAGCATAGAGCCCCGCCCCTTCCTCGTAGGCCTGCTTCTGGCTCATGCCCCCTTCGCGGCGCGTGGACTGCGCATCGGTGAGCGCCAGCTCGGTGTCATTGAGGTCGGCTTTCTGCTTCTTGATGCGCTCGTACTTCTCGGCGTCCTCGCGGGCGCGGGCCTCGCGCATGAACTCGATGGCCTCCTGCTCCTTGGTGACGTCGATGGTGCTGCTCTGGCGCTTGGGCGGCGGGGGCGGTTCGTCCGCGGGCTTCGCGGCGGCCAGCGCGGCCTCGCGGCGCTTGCGCTCGATGTCGGCCAGCAGCTTGTCGATCTGCTCGATCTTGCTCTGCGGATAGGTGTCGTCCGGCTTGATGTCCAAGGCCTGGGTGTAAAGCCCACGGGCCTTCTCGTACTCGGTGGCGCCGAAGGCCTCGTCGGCTTGGGCGATGGTCTGGCGGTAGCGCTCCTCGCGGGCCTTCTCCCCTTCCATACGGCGGCGCTCCTCCTCGGCGGCCAGGCGCGCGGCCTCGGCATCGGCGGCCTCCTTGCGGCGGCGTTCCTCCTCCAACCGGCGCTGCTCCTCCGCCAGGCGCTCCGCCTCGCTCATGGCCTTGGCCCTGTTCGCCAGCTCGGTCTCGATGCGCGCCAGCTGGTCCTTCGGGTACTGCTCGCCCGGCTTCACGGTGAGCGCCTCGGTGTACTTGTCGCGGGCCTGGTCGAACTTGTCGGCCTTGAACGCGAGGTCGGCCTGGGCGATGGCCTCGCGGTACTGCGACTCGATGGCGTCGAGCTCGGCCTGGCGGCGGCGGCGCTCCTCTTCGGCGGCGGCACGCGCCGCAGCATCCTGCTCGGCCTTCAGGCGCGCGGCCTCGTCGGCGGCGGCCTGGTCGCCCAGGATCTTGTTGATCTCGGCGATGCGGTCCGTGGGGTGCTTCTCGCCGGCCTTCACGCTCAGGGCGTCCTGGTAGGCGCTCTTGGCGGCGGCGTACTGCTTGCCACCGAAAGCCGCATCGGCCTTGGCGATGAGGTCGGCGTAGCGCTTCTCCAGGTCGGCCTTCTCACGCGCCAGGCGCTCCTGCTCGGCCTTCTCGCGGGCCGCCGAGTCGAGCCGCTGTTCGATGCTGGCGATGCGGTCCTTCGGGTGCTGCTCGGCCGGCTTCAGCTGCGCGGCGTCCTTGTAGTCCTTCAACGCCTCGGCCAGCTTCTCGCCGTCGAAGTTCTTGTCGGCCCGGGTGATGAGCTCGTTGTACTTGGCGACGAGCTCCTGCTTCTTGCGCTCCTCCTCGGCCTTGCGGGCGAGCTCGGCGATCTTGGCGTCGCACTCGGCCATCTTGTCCCGCGGCAGGCGCTCCTCGGGCTTCACCACGCTGGCCTCCTGGAACTTGCCCTTCGCGGCCTCGTAGTTCTCGTTCTTGAAGAGCTCGTTGGCGTTCTCGAGCAGCTTGGCGTAGCGCGCCTCCTTCTCCTGCCGGGCCTTCTCCTCCTCGGCCAGGCGCTTCTCCTCGGCGATGGCGGCATCGATGGCGGCCAGCTGGTCCTTGGGGTATTTCTCGGCAGCCTTCAGCTTCAAGGCCTCGTTGTAGCCGGCCTTGGCCTCGTCCCAGCCCTTGCTCTTGAAGGCGGCATCGGCCTTGGCGAGCGCCGCGGCGTAGGCGTCGTCCAGCTCCTTCTGCTTCTTGTCGGCCTCGGCCTTGGCGGCCTCGTCGGCAATGGCCTTCTCGATGGCGGCCAGCTGGTCCTTCGGGTACTTCTCCGCGGCCTTCAGCCCCAGCGCCTCGTTATAGGCGGCCTTGGCCTCATCCCATTTCTTGCCCTTGTAAGCCGCGTCCGCCTTGGTGATGGCGGCCTGGTACTTCTCGTCGAGCTCCTTCTGCTTGCGCTCGTCCTCGGCCTTCTTGGCCAGGTCCGCGAGGGTCTTGTCGATGGCCGCCAGCTGGTCGGTGGGGTACTTCTCGCCGGCCTTGATGCCGAGGGCCTCGTTGTACTTGGCCTTGGCCTGGTCCCAGTTCTGCGCCTTGAAGGCGGCGTCGGCGGCGGTGATGGCGGCGGTGTACTTGGCCTCCTTCTCCTTGGCCAGGCGCTCCTCCTCGGCCTTCTTGGCGTCGGCGGCGATGGCGAGCTCCACGGCGGCGAGCTGGTCCTTCGGGTACTTCTCGGCGGCCTTCAGCGTGAGCGCCTCGTTGTAGCCGGCCTTGGCCGCATCCCACTTCTTCTCCTTGAAGGCCGCATCGGCCTTGGCGATGGCGGCCTTGTACTTCTCCTCGAGCTCCTTGGCCTTGCGCTCCTCCTCGGCCTTCTTGGCCGCCTCGTCGATGAAGGCCTGGCACTCCTTGATGCGGCCCTTGGGGTAGGCCTCGGCCTCCTTGAGCTCGCTGGCCGATTCGTACTTGGCCTTGGCGCCGGCATAGTCCTTCTTGTTGAAGAGCCCGTCGGCCTCCTTGATGAGCGCGGTGTACTGGGCCTCCTTCTGCTTCTCGGCGTCGAGGGCCTCCAGCTTCATCTTCGCGTCGCTCAGGCGCGCCGTGGCCTTGGGCTCGCCGGGCTTCAGCGCCAGCGCGGCGTTGAACTGCTCCACCGCCTTGCCGTAGTCGGCCGCGGTCATGGCCGCCTCGCCCGCCGCCATGGCCTTGGCGAAGTCGGCCTCGGCACCGGCCTCGCGCTTCTTCTTCTCGTCGTACTCCTTCATCAGCCGCGCGATCTCGCTGCGGATCTGCTCGGTGTACTGCAGGTCCCAGGTGACCTCGTTGCTGGCCGGGTCGAACTTGGCCTTGCCGATGGGCTGCTGCAGCACGCTGAAGTCCATGCCGGGCAGCTCGTTGAACAGGGTCATCTCCACGTTCATGCCGTGGCCGCCCACGCGCTCCTCCTCGGGGATGTTGCGGGTGTCGATGGTGATGTTCTTGGCCACCATGCCGCCCTTGCCGTACACGATCTTGTAGTCGCTGCCG
>JAEUSV010000119.1 GCA_016788485.1 Flavobacteriales bacterium | reverse complement strand
GATCACCTGGTACAAGTAGCCGGCGAGAACGCTGAAAGGCATGCTCACCTGGTATCCCAAGAGGGCGGAGATGCGGTTCTGGTTCACGTAGTCCGTACGCTGGCTGTCGCCGAAGTTGATGAACAGCTCGTCATAGAGGTTCGCGGAGAACACGCCGGGTTCCACCTTCTCACGGCCAAGCGGCAAGGTCAGCCACACGCGGTACCGGAAGCGGTTCTGGTAGGTGTAGCGAACGAACTCCCCCTGTGCGGGGTCTTCCGCTGAAGGACCCATCTTCGCGATGAACCGCTCCTCCATGCGGAAGCGGTGCGTCACCTTCAACCTGCCGTAAGCACTGCTCAATTGCACCTGCTGGAAGAGGTGGTGCTCCCAGTTGGGGTAGGTGATCGGGTATTGGCCGTAAGGGTAATTGTAGTAGTAGCTGTAGCCCAGGGTGAACATCACCTGGTCGTTCAGGTGGTAGTTGACCGCCGGGCGGATGAGCAACTGTTGCCAATCCGCACCCATGTCGGCCCTGCGGATATGTGCTTCGGTGTGGAAGCTCCACTTGTCGGTGACCCGTTGATCGCCCCAGTGCGAGATCCAAAGGTTGGCATTGGGGTCGGTGACCCGCTGGGCCTCGAGCGACCAAGGAAGGGTGATCACCGCGATGAGGGGCAGCAGGAGGCGGGCGTTCATGAGCGTGCGGTGCGGGTCAACGTGCGCTTGCTCGTGCGTGCTGCCAAGGGGTGTTGCGAGCGCGGTACAAGATGGCCCATTTCCTCGAGTTCCATGCTGCCGCCGGACCTGTTGTAGCGATCCCGGTAACCGTGCAGGTGCTCCATCACGGTGTGGTCCACGAGCTTCGCGTTGTCGAAGTTCACCCGCACATCCTTGCCGGCAGGAATGCGGTCCAGCTCCTTCTTGAGCGACAGGTAATTGGAGAAGACGGCCACGTTATGGATGTCCACCTGGAAACGGTCCACCAGCGATTCATAATACACGTTCACCTTGGGCTTGAACAGGTCCTTGGGCGAGGCGCCCCGCAACAGGTGAAGCAGCATCTTCAGCAGGATGCCGGTGAACACCCCGATGATCAGGTCAGTGGCCAGTGTCACCAGCAGAGTGGTGACGAAGATGCCGAGCTGCTCGCTGCCGATCTGACGGGTATGCTTGAAGTGTTGTGGCGATGCCAGGCGGTAGCCGGTGTACATGA
Source organism: Flavobacteriales bacterium (assembly GCA_016788485.1). Taxonomy (GTDB): domain Bacteria; phylum Bacteroidota; class Bacteroidia; order Flavobacteriales_F; family PHOS-HE28; genus PHOS-HE28. Next base: position 19,604 of record JAEUSV010000119.1, on the reverse strand, counting down.
GGATGGAGGCCAGGGCGGCGAGCGGGATGCTGTGGATGAGCGAAGGAAAGGCCACGATGAACACCAACAGGAACAGGCCGTGGAAGAAGTTCGCCCACCGGGTGCGCCCTCCGTTGTTCACATTGGCACTGCTGCGCACGATCTCAGCGATCATGGGCAGGCCGCCCAGGAGGCCCGAGATCGCACTGCCCGCACCCACGGCGCTCAGGTCCTTGTTCAGGTCGCTTTCGCGCTTGCAGGGGTCCAACTTGTCCACGGCCTTCGCGCTCAGAAGCGATTCGATCCCCTGTACCAGCGTGATGCTGATCACCGCCATGAGGAAGGGCCCGGTGAACACCCGCGTGAAGTCGGGGAATACGATTCCGTCCATCACCCTCTCGGGAAGTGTCACGAGGAACTTTGGCCCCAGACTGTACTCGTGGTGGTCGAGGAACAGGTACTTGTGCTCATGTTCCAGGTCGAAGTTGTGCGCCAGGGCCATGCCCACCAGCACCACCACCATCGGCGCAGGGATCATCTTCACGTACCGGTTGCGGATCAGCGGGAGCACGATCATGATCAGCAAACTGAGGCCGCCGATGATGGCCACCTCCGGGTTGAGGTTCGCGAGGCTGTGCGGGATCTCCATCAGCAGGTGCAGCGGCTCTTTTCCTTCCGGTTTCACGCCCAGGGCCACGTGGATCTGCTTGGACATGATGATGACGCCGATGGCGGCCAACATGCCATGCACGGCGGAAGATGGGAAGAAGTCACCCAGGCGACCGGCCTTCAACCGGCCCAGCACGAAGAGGATGGCTCCCGAGACCACCACGGCGGCCAGCATGGCACGGTAACCGGCCATGGGGTCGCCGTTGCTCAGGGACTCCACCGCACCCAGGATCACCACGATGAGCCCTGCCGCGGGGCCATTGATGGTTACGTAGCTGCCGCTGACCTGCGACACGATCAACCCGCCTACCACGGCAGCGATGATGCCGGCCATGGGTGGAACGCCCGAGGCCAGGGCGATGCCCAGGCACAACGGGAGGGCGATCAGGAACACGATGAAGCCCGATACGAGGTCGGAGCGCCAGTTCTCTTTCAGGCCGTCCAGCCTGTCCTTGGGGATCTGCATGGGTCGCGCGGTGTGTGCGGCCGCTGAGGCCGGGTCGGCGTTGGTGTTCGCCGCCGCAAACTTCCCCGGGCGTCATGAGCGGTGCCTAAGTGCCGCATTAAGATCCGATGAGAGACCGGGGTCGCACCTGCCTTCGGCCTAATTTCGGCGGGCATGAGGGCCTTGATCGTAGAGGACGAACCGAAGGTCGCCTCCTTCATCGCCAAGGAGCTTCAGTCGCATGCATTCGCTGTGGACCTCGCCGCCGATGGTGAGGCCGGTGAACGGATGGCGAGGAGCAACACCTACGATGTCATTCTGCTCGACTGGATGCTCCCTCGCAAGAGCGGTATCGCTGTCTGCCGCGATCTGCGTCGCGACCTGCCCCAGGTGCCGATTCTCATGCTCACGGCGCTGGACGGCGTCGAGGACCAGGTGAACAGCCTCCAGGCCGGTGCCGATGACTACCTCTCGAAGCCGTTCGATCTCGTGGTGCTCATGGCCCGGATCGATGCGCTGCTGCGCCGTTCGAAGGGAAACCGGGAGGAGGGGCAGAAGCTCTCCTGCGGTGATCTGCAGCTCGATCATGATGCCCGTCGGGTGACCCGCTCGGGGCAGGAGATGCGGCTCACCGCCCGGGAGTACGCCCTTCTCCGGTTCCTGTTGCAGCGCAAGGACAAGGTGTGCACGCGCATGGAGATCCTGGAGCAGGTGTGGGACACGCTGTTCGACACCGAGACCAATGTGGTGGACGTGTACATCAACATGCTCCGGAAGAAGGTGGACAAGCCGTTCACCGAGAAGCTCATCCATACCGTGACGGGCATGGGGTACGTGATCCGCGAGCCCGGCGCATGAACTTCCGGTGGCGCATGGCGATGGTGTTCACGCTGCTCGTCAGCGTGCTGCTCGCCTCGTTCGGCTATGTCCTGCACATGCGTGCGGAGGCGTTGCGGGAGGAGGAGTTCTTCGATCGACTGGAGGATAGGGCCCTGCTCGTGGAGCGGATGATCGACGAAGCGCGTGGACTTCCGGTCGACGTGAAGGAGCACCTCGAGAAGGCCCTGCAACAGGCGCTGCCCAACGAGGCCCTGTCGGTGATCGCCATGGACGGGCGCATCCTCTTCCAGCGTGAGGCCAAGGGTGTTGGGCTGCAGCGCAGCTGGCTGGAGCAGGCGACAAGGAAGGGCAGCGTGCGCGTAACGCAAGGTGACCGACAATACGTGATCATCGATACACCCGAAGCGGCGCGCAACGGCATCCGGTACACCGTGGCTTCGGCGGTGGACCTGACCGGCTTGCGCTCGTTGGAGCGTCTCCGGGCGACCATGCTGATCTCCGGGGCGATCGCCCTTCTCCTCACAGCGGTGCTCTCCTGGGCCTATGCGCACTGGGCGCTCGGGCCTGTGCGTTCGTTGGTGCAGCGGATGGGGCGGATACAGGAGCCATCGGAGCGCATCCCCATCCATCCTTCGCACAGGGCGGACGAGCTGGGTGAGATCTCCACCACCTTCAATGCGTTGCTGGCGCGCCTGCACGAGGCGTTCGAGCTGCAGCGCTCCTTCATCGCCGGTGCGTCGCACGAGCTGCGCACACCCCTCACCGTGATCCGGGGCGAGCTGCAGCAGGCCCAGCAGCTGGCCGGCGATGATCCCGAGCTGCGCGCGAAGCTGCACTTGATCCAGGACCAGGCCATCCAGATCCAGGACCTGCTGAGCCAGCTGCTTTGGCTCGCACGCACGCACGAGGGTGCCGTGGCCATCCCCATGGACGAGCTGCGCCTCGACGAGCTGGTCGACCGCGCGATGGAACGTTGCCGCATGCGTTATCCCGACAGGCCGGTGAGCCTCTCGATGACCGCCGAGGAGGAGGACCTGGAGCCCTTGGTGCACGGGAACGCTGTGCTTCTCACTGCGGCCGTCTACAACCTGCTCTCCAATGCCGCCAAGTACGGTGGTACGGGGCGCATCCGCCTGAGCATCGCCACGGGGCGTCAGCATGTCTCGGCATGCATCGGCGACGATGGTCCTGGAATGGCGCCCGAACTGGTGGAACGCGTGCGGAAGCTCTTTGTGCGCGGCGACGGTACCCGCGGTTTGGAGGGGCATGGCATCGGGCTGGCCCTTGTGGACCGCATCGCCCGTGCGCACAATGGCACCTTCGAGCTGATCACCGCACCGGGCAAGGGGACCACCGCGTGCCTGCACCTTCCGCTGGCGCGGAACGCGTCAGCCCTCCACCACCAGTGATTGGGCGTCGGCGCCGAGGTCGAGCAATCCGGAGCTCACGTCGCGCACGAAGGACGCCGGACCGCAGATGTAGAACCGCTGGTTCAGGTCAGGCGCCAGCTCAACGAGCATGTCCCTGTCGATCCGGCGCTCGTGAAAGCCGATCACGTTCTGCCGGGTGAACACGTTGAGGTAGTCCTTGCGCAGCATGCGCGTGAGCTCCTCGTGCATGATCACATCGTCCACCGTGCGGTTGGAGTAGATGAGGCGGTTGCCGCGCAGGAGCTTCATGTGGTGCAGCTGCCTGAAGATGGCCAGGAAGGGGGTGATGCCCGTGCCGCCGGCGAAGAAGGTGCCCGGCCCTTTGAAGGTGATGGCCCCGAACGGTTGGCCGATCAGCAACCGCGAGCCGGTGCGCAGACGGCCGATGCGTTCCGTGATCCCGTGGTGATCGCGGTAAATGCGGATGATGAGCTCCAGGTCAGGCCACTCCTGCAACGATGTGAAGGTGAACGGCCGGAACTGCTGTTCGAGCCCTGGTTCATCGATGGCCACCTCGGCCGCCTGTCCGGGTACGAAGGCATACCCTGCCGGGCGCTCGATGCGCAACCGCTTCACGTCGTGGTTGATGAACACCGACTCAAGGATGCGTACGGCCTGAACGGACATGCGATCGATTTTGGGCAAGGTAGCATGCCACATCGCCGCCTTCAATGATCGTCGCGCGCGGGGTCGTAGCCGGGGTGCAGGCGGAAGAGGCTGTCCTGCAGGCCGTCCGGACCCAGCTTCATCTTCGTTACCTGGTAACGCAGCTCCTTCCAGGTTTCACGGGCATGGTGCTTCAACGACTTCGGCTCCACGAGCCCCACCCGGTGGATGCGGTACTCGATGATGGCGCCACGGCACATGGCGCAGGGCTCGAAGGTGGTGAGCAGCACCAGCTCAGCCCGATCGAGGTCGTCGAGACCTTCAGGGCCCAGAGACCGCATGGCATCACTGATCGCGTTGATCTCCGCGTGGCCTCCGGCGTTGCCATCGCGCCGCACGGTGTTGTAACCGCGCCCGATGACCCGTCCCTGGTAGACGAGCAGCGCAGCCACCGGCACGTCGAGGCTGCCGATGGCCGCCGCGCCCAATGCGCCTAGCTCCGCCACTTCATGCTCGGCGAGGTGGTGCTGCGGTTCGAGCAGGTAGGCCTTGTGCACCAGCGCCCAGGTCAGGACCACCGCACCGGCAATGAGCGCCAACTTGGCGCCACGGCGCGCCCAAGGGGAGAGGGCCATCAAGGCTGAAGGATCACGCGTTGGACGAGCCGCCCGGTGCCGTTGTCGGTGCGGATGAGCAGGAGGCCCGGCGTGGCGCTGCGCAGGGGAAGCACCGCGGACGCGGCCGGCACCATGGCGTGCGCGATCAGGCGGCCTTGGGCATCATGCACAGTGACAGCGCCGAGCGCGGTGCCATCGTCGGTGCGCAGGTGAAGGGCCGTTCCATCGCTCCAAGCGCGCAGTGCGTTCCGTGCTGCAAGGTCCTCCACGCCGTTGGTCCCGCTCACACATGCGGGGAAGAAGGTGAAGGTGAGCGCATTGTTCACGCCGCCCTGCACGTACGGTCCATGTGGGCCGCTGAGGGTGCCACGGCCCACGCCGTAGATCAGCTGGCCCCCGAGCACGGCCGCGATGGACGAGTTGACCGTGTAGGTGCCGGGAGGCAGGCACACGGTGTCCTGCGTGAACTGGTTCAGGTTGTCGAGCGTAAGGGTGCCCGAGGCCACGGTGGCGCCACCGGCATCGGTGATCGTGTACGGGAAGGTGTGCACCACGATCGCCCCCCCGAAGTTGCCGATGTCCACCACAAGCTCTGCGCATGGGTCCGGCGGACACAGGTCGAAGGTGTCCGACCAGGTGCAGGCTTGAGCGACGTAGAAACCAGTCCACAGGTCGAGCTGCCCGTAGAACGGCACCTGAGGCAATATCGCACCGGTATGGACCGCGAGCACATGGTCCTGTGGCCCCTGGCCGATCCCGAAGTAGTTCACCGTTTCCTGTGCCAGCGTATCGCCCTGGCCGTTCAGGAGCACGAAGCCCGGGTAGTCGAACAGGGTGCTGCTGGCATTGCTCACCGGCAGCACCAGCGCGGTATCCGTGAAGGGGTGCCAGGTGAGGGGGGCGAGCGTAAGGCTGTCGCAGGCCGATCCGCCGCCGCCGCCCGTGACCGTGAACGTGTGCTGTGCCGCGGGTGCGCCATCGAGCATTGAAGTGCCCGATAGGGTGATCGTGTACGTCCCTGCCGCGAGCGTGCCGAGGTTGAAGGCCTCGTCGTGCGGCACGAGCACCGGCAGGCCGATCCCCTGGGTGCCTGCGTTCACCGTGAGCTGCACCTGGCCGCCGACCACGTTGTGCGCGGTGCCGATGATGTACGAGCTGCTGGCGGAGAGGTCGCCGTTGAGCGTGATGGTCACCGGGTCGTTGGTGGTGGGGGCCGGCGGCGTAACGGTGATGCCGTTCACGTAGTAATAGGTCTGGGCCTGCGCAAGGCAGGCGAGGACCATGGAGACGGAGAGGAGCAGGTCGCGCATGGGTCGGTGTTCGGTGTGAACGTTGGACAGCTTGAGCGGGCTTTCCGTTGCCCGGGGCATTGAGCGAAGTTCGTCACGGACCGATGGTCGCGGCGCTCATTCGCCGCCCATGAAGGGCTGCATGGCGGAACCGATGTCCTTGCGAAGCTCCATCAGACGGATGGCATAGCCCTGCAGGGCCTTCTCCTCCTCGGTGGAAGGCGTCCATTCCGGCACGGGCACCGGCTGGCCGTCCTCGTCCACGGCCACGAACACGATGATGCAGTGCGTGGTCTTGACGCGTTCGTTGGTGCGCGGGTCCTGCGCGCTGATGTCGACCGCGATGTGCATGCTGGTGCGCCCCGTGTGGATGAGCCGGGCGTGTGCCTCCACCACATGCCCGATGCGGATGGGGTGGAAGAAGCGGATGCCGCCGACGTAGACGGTCACGCAGTAATGCCCGCTCCAGTTCACCGCGCAGGTGTAGCCGGCCTGGTCGATCCACTTCATCACCATGCCCCCGTGCACCTTGCCACCGAAGTTCACGTCAGTGGGCTCGGCCAGGAAGCGGAGCGTGGAGCTGTGCGACCGCATCAGCTCTTCATGTTGTCGAACTGGAGCGGAAGCTCGAAGTCCTGTTCCCTGCACAGGGCCATCACGGCCTGCAGGTCGTCGATCTTCTTGCCGTTCACGCGGATCATGTCGTCCATGATCTGGGGCTGCACCTTCAGGCCGCTGTCCTTGATGGCCTTCACGATCTTCTTGGCCGTTTCGCGTTCGATGCCCTGCTTCACCTTGATGGTGCGGTACAACAGCTTGCCGCTGGGGGTGGGCTCCGCGCTCAGGTCGTAGGCCCGCACGTCCACCTTCTGCTTGGTGCTGCGCTCGAGCAGGATGTCCACGATGGCGTCCAGCTTCAAGTGGTCCTCGGTGGCCAGCTTGATCGTGAGCGCTTTCTTGTCGAACTCGATGCTGCTGTTGCTGCCGCGCAGGTCGTACCGCGTATCAAGCTCGCGCTTGGCGGTGTTGATCGCATTGTCCAAGGTCTGAAGGTCGACCTTGCTGAGGATGTCGAAACTGGGCATGGCCTGATGGTTCGCGGGCGAAATTACCCGCCACCGGCCGTCCGGGCTTAACCGATCACCTGCGCCTTCGGGTAGCGCTTCTTCCAGAAGTCCAGCTTCTTCATGCTGGAAATGGTGATCACCGTGCGATCATCCAGGCGTACCTTGATGAGTTCCACGCCCTTTTTCTCGGGTTGGGTCAGGATGAGGGCGGGCTTCTTACGGGGCATGGTCTCCAGAATTGGTCGCGTAGATACGAGAAAGAACCGTGCCGGGATACCGGACCTGACCGATCGTCAGGCCCCCTGACCATTGGGCATTACTTCAAGTCCTTGGGGATCAGGGGAAGATGCGACCTTAGCGCCCGTGGACCTGCGTATCGAACCCGTGACCGGGAGGGAGCTGGAGCGGTTCATCCGCCTGCCATCCCGCCTGCCCGGCAGACGCCCGAACTACGTGGCACCCCTGTGGGCCGAGGAGCGGGCCTGGCACGATCCGGAAAGGAACCCGGGCCTGCGCGCAGTGAAGGTGGTGCGTTACATGGCTTGGCGGGACAAGGTACCAGTGGGCCGGATCCTGGGCCTGGTGCATGCCCCGTACAACGAGTTGCACCAGGAACGTACGGTGCGTTTCCACCAGCTTGATGCGGTGGACGACCCCGAGGTGGTGGCGGCCCTGTTGGACCGCGTGGAACGCTGGGGAGCGGAGCAGGGCATGGACCGCGTGATGGGGCCCTTCGGCCTCAGCGACAAGGACCCGCAGGGCCTGCAGGTGGAGGGCTTCGAACATACCCCGGTGGTGGCCACGCCCACCAACCCGGCGTACCTGCCCGCCCTGGTCGAACGATGCGGATATCGCAAGCATGCCGATTGCCTGAGCTACCGCGTGGAGGTCCCCGATAAGGTGCCCGAGCGCTACTCGCGGGTGGCCAGGCATGTGCTGAGCTCGGAGGGGTTGCGGGTGGTGCCCCTGCGGTCGCGTCGCGACATCAAGCGTTGGATCGTGCCGGTGCTCGACCTGGTGAACCAGACCTACAACGAGCTGCTCGGCTTCATCCCCATGCGCGAGGACGAGATGCACAAGCTGGCCGCCGCCTATGTCCCGCTGCTCGATCCCGAGCTCGTGGTGGTGGTGGCGGATGAGGCTGATGTGCCCATGGCCTTCGTAGTGGCCCTGCCCGATCCAAGCGAGGGCTTGCGAAAGGCGGGGGGCAGCCTGTTCCCCTTCGGTTTCGTGCACGTGCTGCGCGCCATGCGGAACACACGGCAGCTGGACCTGCTGCTGGGAGCGGTGCGCAGGGACATGCAGGGTCGCGGGCTCACCGGTGCGCTGGGCATGCACCTGCTGGAAGTGGCCATCCGGCGCGGCTTCAAGGTGATGGACAGCCACCTGGTGCTCGAGACGAACACGGCGATGCGCGCCCAGTTGGAACGCCTTGGTGGCCAGGTCTACAAGCGTTACCGCGTCTACGGCAAGGACCTTGGGCGCAAGGCCTGAGGGTACCTGCACACTTTAATGGGCCTCTAATGACGAGGCCTTTTCGCGCGTCTACGTTTGCGCTGTCCATTCGAGGGAACACCGGGCGATGCGTCCCGCGCATCGTGGTCGCGCCTCATCTCCCTCGGAACGCGACCCGCCATGAACGCGAGCGTCGATCACAGCACAGCAGCGGAAGTCCGAAGCGGTTTCGACCTGGAGCCTACCCTGCATGAGCTGAGGCACTACCTGCCGGCGCAGGCTCCGTTGAAGGACTTCATCCACCACAACACGCTGCATGCCTTCCAGCACCGGAAGTTCGAAGAGGGGCTGCGCAGGGCCTCGGCCATCTTCGGGTACAAGGTGTGCCTGAGCATCCGTGAGTACCGGGACCTGTATCGCAAAGGGCGCATCGATGCACAGGTGTTGCGGCGGGTGATCGCCGAACGGAAGGGAGAAGGGGAGGTGGAGCTGTGGATGCGCAGAGCCCTGCAGGGGCCATACACGAACGCCATCGAGCCGCGGATCGGCACCCTACGCGGACATTGGAAGAAGGACCACCGCATCGACCTCGATGCGATGGTCCATGTGAACCTGTTCCGGATCCTGAACAGCTACCTCGATCAGGGCATATCGATCTGGCACTTTCCGGTGTGGAACAAGGGGTTCCTGGCCAGTGTGCGCGAGCTGCAACGCCACTCCCTGGTGGGGCTGGTGCATGGGCGCCGGGCCAAGGCGCTCCTCGCCGATCCGTCCACGCGGGTCGAGGACCTGCTGCAGCTGGTGGTGGGTGATCCCGCGCTCTTCGAGCAATACCTGTTCGACCAGCAGTTCGCCCATCAAGGCTGGAGCGGGCTGGTGGCCACCATCGAGGCCGACCCTTCCTCGCTGCTCGACCGGCGCTCCATCACCCTGAAGGAGCTCATCCACCTGGAACTGATCCTGGAGATCGATGCGCTCGAGGACCATTTCGGTCCTGACCTCCATCCGCTCGCTGCCGGTCTGGTCGCGAAGCCTCGGCCCCTGTTCGATCCGGTGCCCATGAACGAGGCCGATGAGGTGGCGGCCATCTGGCAGGAGGCCCTCGAGTGGACCTACTACGACGAGGTGCTCAAAGGCATCGTGCAGAACGCGGCAAGGCCTCACCCGGTCCCGGGGGGCGGGGCGCAGGCCCTGTTCTGCATCGATGACCGCGAATGCAGTTTCCGCCGGCACATCGAGGCGTTGGACGCGTCGTTCGAGACCTTCGGCACACCGGGCTTCTTCGGGGTGGAGTTCTACTTCCGGCCCGAACATGGCAAGTTCAACACCAAGGTGTGCCCGGCCCCGGTGACTCCGCGCTACCTCGTGAAGGAGGTGGGCACCCAGGGGCAGAAGGACACGGACATGCACTTCACCAAGCATACGCACGGTCTGCTGGGTGGATGGCTGATCACACACACGCTCGGCTTCTGGAGCGCCTTCAAGCTCTTCCTCAGCATCTTCAAGCCCAGCATGAGCCCCGGGACGAGCGACTCGTTCCAGCACATGGACCAGGCCTCGCGTCTCACCGTGGAATGCACCGATCCATCGCACCGCGAGGACGGCCTGCAGGTGGGTTTCACCGTGGAGGAGATGGCCCAGCGGGTGGAGAACGTGCTGCGGAGCATCGGCCTGGTCGAGCGCTTCGCGCCGGTGGTGTATGTGGTGGGCCACGGGGCCAGCAGCGTGAACAACCCGCATTACGCCGCTTACGACTGCGGCGCCTGTTCCGGCCGGCCCGGGTCGGTCAACGCGCGCGTGTTCTGCCACATGGCGAACCATGCCGGCGTGCGTGCGCTGCTCCGGGAACGCGGCATCGATATCCCGGACACCACCCAGTTCATGGGTGCGTTGCACGACACCACCCGCGACGAGATCGCCTTCTACGATGAGGCCTCGCTCTCCGGGGCGAACGTGAAGCGGCACCTGGAGAACGAGATCGTGATGAAGGAGGCGCTCTCCCTGAACGCCAAGGAGCGTTCGCGGCGCTTTGAGTCGGTTGATACGGCCATGGCCCCGGCGCACGTGCATGAGCGTGTGCGGCGCCGCAGCGTGTCGCTCTTCGAGCCACGCCCCGAGCTGAACCATGCGACCAATGCGCTCTGCATCGTGGGCCGGCGCGAGCTCACCAAGGGCCTGTTCCTCGACAGGCGCTCCTTCCTCAACTCGTTCGACGCCGACGTGGACCCCGAGGGGCGCTACCTGCTCAACATCCTGAACGCTGCGGCGCCCGTGTGCGGAGGGATCAACCTCGAGTACTACTTCAGCCGGGTCGACAACCAGAAGCTCGGGGCGGGCACCAAACTGCCGCACAATGTGATGGGCCTGGTGGGCGTGGCGAACGGCATCGAGGGCGACCTGCGGCCGGGCCTGCCCAGCCAGATGATCGAGGTGCACGATCCCGTGCGCCTGCTCATCATCGTGGAGCACGATCCCCGCGTGGTGCTGGAGACCATCCGCAAGGTGGCGGCCACCTATGAGTGGTTCGGTAACGAGTGGGTGAACCTGGTGGCCATCCATCCGCGCGACCGGTCGCTTTACCGCTTCAAGGACGGCGCCTTCCTCCCGTACCATACGCTGCACGGCGATATCCCGCTCGTTGACGACATCCTTCCGCTGCTCGAGGAGGCGAGCGGCGATCACCCGGTGCGGCTGTTGACCGAGGCCTGACCATGGACCATCTGCTGCCCCTTTTCGTGCTGATCCCGCTCGCCGGCTTCGTGATCAGCCTGGCGATACCCCGCCGCAACGAGCTGGCGCTCTCGCGCACGGCCTTCCTGACGTCGGGCCTGCTGCTGGCGCTTGTGCTCGGGTTCACCGCCATTTGGTGGTACGCCGGTCATGCCCCCCTGAACGTGAAGGAGCTCGTCGTGTACCGGACGCCGGGCTACGAGTTCTTCCTCGACCTGTACTTCGACAAGGTGACGGCCGTGTACCTGTTCCTGGGCGCGTTGCTCAGCTTCCTGATCACGATCTACAGCCGGTACTACCTGCACCGCGAGGAGGGCTTCAAGCGCTTCTTCAATACGGTGCTGCTGTTCATCACAGGCTATTGCCTCACGGTGATCTCAGGCAACCTCGAGACCCTGTTCATCGGCTGGGAGGTCCTTGGTGTCACCTCCTTCCTGCTCATCGCCTTCTACCGCGACCGCTATCTGCCGGTGAAGAACGCGGTGAAGGTGTTCTCCATCTATCGGATCGGCGACATCGGGCTCATCCTGGCGATGTGGATGAGCCACCACCTCTGGCATGAGAACATCACCTTCCTGAAGCTGGGCAACTATGCGTTGGTGCATGATGAGCTCCAGGGGCATACGCTCGTGGGGGTCTTCATCTCCGTGATGTTCCTGATCGCCGCCTCAGCGAAATCGGCGCAGCTGCCCTTCAGTTCGTGGCTGCCACGGGCCATGGAGGGGCCCACGCCCAGCAGTGCGATCTTCTACGGCTCCTTGTCCGTGCACATGGGCGTGTTCCTGTTGTTGCGCACGTACCCGTTCTGGGAACAGCAGGTCTCCGTGCGGATCGCGATCGCCTTGCTGGGCCTCGCCACCAGTGCCATGGCCACCTTCACGGCCCGCGTGCAAAGCTCGGTGAAGGCACAGATCGCCTACAGCTCGATCGCGCAGATCGGCCTCATCTTCATGGAGATCGCCGCCGGCCTGCATTGGCTTGCCCTGGTGCATGTGATGGGTAACGCCTTCCTGCGCACCTACCAGCTGCTGGTGTCCCCATCGGTGGTCACTTACCTGATCCGCGAGCAGTTCTTCCACTTCTCACCCCGCGAGCATACCATCGAGGATTCGTGGCCGAAGCGGTTGGAGTACTCGCTCTATGTACTGAGCCTGCGTGAATGGAACCTCGATGCGCTCCTGTACCGCCGCCTGTGGAACCCACTGAAGGCGCTCGGGAGAAGGCTGGATGTGATGGGGGTGCGGCGCATGCTGCAGGTCTTCGTCCCGTTGTACCTCGTGGGCGTGGTCGCGCTCTATCGCAGTGACCTTGGCGCGTCCTGGTCGTTCCGCGCGCTACCGGTCCTTTTCGCCCTGCTCGGCTGCCTGCTCATGCTCCGGGCCTTCGTGGAGCGCCTGCACGTTCGCCGCGCGCTGATCATGATCGTCATGGGGCACTTCTGGGTGGCCCTTGCGGTGCTTTTCAACGAGCGGACCGGGATCGAGCATGCCTTGCTGTACCTCTCGGGCATCGTGGTGAGCGGCGCGGTGGGGTACCTCGCGATCATGCGCCTGCGCAGGCATGAACGCAAGGTCGACCTCAAGCGCTTCCACGGTCATGCCTACGAGCATCCGCGCATCGGCCTGGCCTTCCTGCTCGCCTGCCTGGGGCTGGCGGGCTTCCCGATCACGCCCACGTTCATCGGGGAGGACCTCATCTTCGCACACATCCACCCGGACCAGCTGGTGCTCGCCGCCTTGGTGGGCCTGAGTTTCGTGGTCGATGGGCTGGCGCTCATCCGCCTTTATGCGCGCGTGTTCCTGGGGCCGCATGTGAAGACCTATCACGAGGTGGCCTACCGGTCCTCGTGAGGGTGCGGTCTTCCGTGCTCAACCACCGATCCAGGCCGCGATCAGCCCTCCCGCCAGCGCGGCCCCGAAGCCGATGGCCACTCGAGAGGCCAGGCGCTTGTGGCCGATCACCAGGGTGATGCCGAGCTTGAAGAGCGTGTTGGACGCGGCGGCCAGCAGCAGCGCGTTCCGTGCGGTCAGCAGGTCTCCGTTCCGCGCCGCGCGCGCCATGGACAGCGTGATGGCGTCCATGTCGGTGGCGCCCGAGAGCACGGCCGCGGCATAGGTGCCGGCGGAACCATGGCGGTCCATCGCGAAGGCCACCAGCCAGCGCACGCCCATGTACACCAACGCGAACTGCAGGGCCAGTCCGAAGTTCAGCGGATTGCCCACCGTCTGGAGCGGCACTGGCCGTCCGTCAGGGATGCGATGCAACAGGAAGGCGCTGACGAGGCCAAGGACGGTGGCGACGGCGATCGGCAGGACCATGGAACCAGCCAACGCGGCGTTCACCAGCCAAGCCTCCAGGAGCACCCGGGGGAACATGATGGTGCTCGCCGCAATGATGGTGACGGCGGCGGTGAGCACATGCAGGCTTCCTTCCCGGGACCGCCGCGCCATGTCCACCGCCACGGCCGTGCTGGAGACGAGTCCGCCCACGATGCCCGAGACCAGTGTTCCCTTGCGGTCGCCCAGCACCTTGCTCAACAGGAAGCCCACCAGGCTGATGCCGCTCACCAGCACCACCATGGTCCAGATGTCCTTGAGGTTCCACACCCCGTACGGACCGAAGGGGGCCGAGGGGAGGAAGGGCAGCACCACCGAGGAGATCACCACGAACTGGATCACGGCCCGGATCTCCTCCATGGTGAGGCTGGCCACGAACCGGTGCAGCGGTAGCTTCAGGGAGAGGAGGCCCGCCACGATCACCGTGATCACCACGGCCAGCAGCACCATGCCTTCGAACACCATCACCCCCAGCAGGAAGGCCAGTATGCCGCTCATCTCCGAGGTGCCGCCGATATCCCCGCCCCGTGCGGTGAGCCGGTAGGCCACGATGAGCATGGCCAGCAGGCCAAGGAACGCCACCACCAGCAGCCAGGGTCCGAAGTGGTCGGCCACCAGGGCGCTCAGGAAGCCGAAGAGCGTGATCAGCGTGTAGGTGCGTATGCCCGCGAACAGCCGCTGCTGCTGTTCAACCACACGCTTCGAGTATTCGCGCTCCAGGCCGATGAGGAGGCCGATGCCCACGGCGATCAGCAGCCGGGTGAGCACGTCCAGCGTGCCGCTCGCGGGGTCGGGCCATTGCATCGTGCCGAAGTTACCGTTGATGGCCGCGGCTGTCATGACCGGCATCATCGCGGCCGGAACGGGCGCCGTTCGGGCCGTCGCGGCGCCATGGGGAGCAGCTCCTGTCATGGCCGTGCAAGGAGTCCATGAATGGCAGGCTGACAGGCTGGCCTGCATGAACGAACGGCATGGTTCATGCGTTGCTCCAAGTGCCATGGAACGAGAAACCATCGTACAACGCACGCTGCTCGTGGACGCCTCTCCGGAGGCCATCTGGAAGGCGTTGACGGAACCGCAGCTCACGAAACTGTACCTCGACGGCCTCCAGGCGCGGAGCACCTGGGAACGGGGCGCCCCGATCATGTGGGTGGACCGCGCGGAGGAGGGCGAAGTGGTGCGCTGGAAGGGCCATGTGAAGGAGAATCTGCCCGGCCATCGCCTGCGGTACAGCTGCTTGAAACTGGACGGTGACCTGCCGGACGAACCGGCCAGCTACACCACGGTCGACATCAGCCTGGACACCGACCGGGATGGCCGCTCGCGTCTCACCCTGTGGCACGGTGACTTCGCCGGGCTTCCGCACGACGTAAGGCGTACCCGCGAGGCCGGCCGCCGCTGGGTGGAGGCGCTGGTAGGCTTGAAGCGCGTCGCCGAAGAGCAGCAACAGCAGCAGCGCGCGGCCTGAGGTCGCGAACATGCGGGGCTCTTCCCGCGTATAAATTGGTGTTCAAGCCACGGACACCAATGGCCCAAGGGGAACTTCACTTCGGATCGATCCAATGGCCGGGAAGCGGGCGGCAACGCACGGGTCCTTGGTCCCGACGCTTCAACCGGTTGATGATGAAGCTGCGGCTGCCGTTGCGGCTTGCCCCGGGGTTCGATCATCACCTGGACATGGTGAGCCTGGAACAGGCCTCCAACCTCAACCTCTTGCTGGGCCAGGTGCTGCATACGGGTGTGCCGGGCGCCATCGTGGAGCTGGGCTGCTACACCGGCAGTACCACCTGCATCATCGGTCATACCCTGGCCGCGAGCGGTGACGGGCGCCCCTTCCATGTGTTCGACCGCTTCGATGTGACCTTGGGTGAGCATCCTGCCGGCCGCGATGTCTTCGAGCGGAACCTCAACGCCGTTGGTGTGCCCATGCCGGTGATCCACCAAGGCGATGTGTTCGAGACCGTTCCCGCCTCCCTGCCGTCCCGCATCGCCTTCGCCCACCTCGACCTTGGCGTTGGCGGTGACACCCAACTGCATGCCCGCCTCATGGACCATGCCCTCCGGCATGTCTATGAACGCCTTTCACCTGGCGCCATCCTGGTGCTCATGGACTATTATGTCCCGGGACTGACCGTCGAGGGGCATGACTCCAATCCAGGTGTGCGCAAGGCGGCCGACCTGTTCTTCCGCGACAAGCCCGAAACCGTGACCACCCTGTTCGGCGGCCCCTGTTCGCACGGGTATGTGCGCAAGGCGGGTTGAACGAGCTGTTCGTTGCGGGGCGCTGCACGTTCACGCCTACCTTTCTCCATGCCTTCCGATCAGCGTGTCGCGCTCACCGTGGATGCTGTGGTCACCGACGCGCGCGGCCGTGTGCTGGTGATGGAGCGCGGCACCGGGCCATTCCGTGGCTCGTGGGTCCTTCCCGGTGGCTATGTCGATCCCGGCGAAACGGTGGAACAGGCGTGCATCCGCGAGGTGCGCGAGGAACTGGGCCTGGCGGTGAAGCTCACCGGCCTCATCGGTATCTATTCGGAGCCCGGTCGCGATCCCCGCGGCGCTGTCGTCAGCATCGCCTACCGTGCCGAAGTGACCGGAGGCACGCTGACCGTGACCGACGAGGCCCGCGCCCACCGCTGGCTGGAGCCGGAGGAGGAGGTGCCCATGGGTTTCGACCACGCGCGCATCCTCGCCGACCACCGCGCTCAGATGCGCGCCTGATAGGTGTACAGCTCGTAGTAACGGCCTTCCTTGGCGATGAGCTCCGCGTGCGTACCGCGCTCTGCGATGCGTCCCTGTTCGATCACCAGTATCTCCGTGGCCTGCCGGATGGTGCTGAGGCGGTGTGCGATCACGAAGGTGGTGCGGTCCTTCACCAGCGCGTTCAGGCTCTTCTGGATCAGCGCCTCGCTCTCGGTGTCCAGGTTGCTGGTGGCCTCGTCCAGGATCAGGATCCTCGGGTCGGCCAGCATGGCGCGCGCAATGGCCACGCGCTGCCGCTGACCACCGCTCAGCTTCACGCCGCGCTCGCCGATCACGGTGTCCAGCCCCAGTTCCATGCGGTCGGTGAACTCGTTCACGTAGGCGCCGCGTACGGCCTTCATGAGCTGCTCCTCGGTGGCGTCGGGGCGGGGGAAGAGGATGTTCTCACGGATGGTGCCCTCGAAAAGGAAGTCGTCCTGCAGCACCACGCCCAGGTGGCGGCGGTAGCTGGCCAGGTTCACCCGGCTCAGGTCGTGCCCGTCGACGGTGACCTTGCCCGCGGTGGGGTTGAGGAAGGTGGCCACCAAGCCCGCGATCGTGCTCTTGCCGCTGCCGCTGGTGCCCACCAGCGCGATCACGGACCCCTTGGAGGCCGTGAAGTCGATGCCGTGCAGCACCTCCTTGCCCTCCTCGTAGGCGAAGTGCACCTGTTGGAAGGCGATCTCGCCCTTCACTTCGTTCAGCACGATCGGACGTTCCTCGGCGATGTCCTCGGGCTGCATGTTCATGATCTCCTCCGTGCGGTCCAGCCCGGCGAAGGCCTCGGTGAGCTGGCTTCCGATGTTGCTCATCTGCACGATGGGCGCGATCATGAAGCCCAACAGCACGGTGAACTGCACGAACTCGCCGCTGGTGAGCGCGCCGCCCACCATCTGGTAGGCCCCGATGCCCATGATGCCCGCGCTGGCCAGGCCGAGCAGCAGGGTGCTCATGCTGCTGATGAAGGACGTGGCGGTGAGGCTGGTCTTCACGTTGTCGAAGAGCCGTTGCACGCCCTTCTCGAAGATGCGGTTCTCCTGCTCCTCCGCGCCGAAGCCCTTGATCACGCGCACGCCGTTCAGCGTTTCCGTCAGGCGCCCGGTCACCTCCGCGTTGATCACGCCGCGGGTGCGGAAGATGGGGCGGATGCGGCCGAAGGCCTTCATGGCGATGAACGCGAAGAAACCCACCGGTACCAGCGTGAAGAGCGTCATCCACGGGCTGATGTAGATGAGCCAGACCAGGGAGATCAGGGCCGTGAGCGTGCCGCCGATGAGCTGCACCAGGCCCGTGCCCACCAGGTTGCGCACGCCTTCCACGTCGCTCATGATGCGGCTCACCAGCGCGCCGCTCTTGGTGTTGTCGAAGAAGCTCGTGGGCAGCGAGAGGATCTTGCGCTGCACTTGGGTGCGCAGTTGGCTGATGAGCAGCTGTGCCTCCACGCTTAGAAGCTGGGTGAGGGCGTAGCTGGTGACGCTTTGCACCACCAGGGCACCCACCACGGCCCCGAGCAGGATCCACAGCATGCCCAGGTCGCCCTTGGCCACCACGTCGTCCAGCAGGTATTTGGTGCTCCCCGGCAGCACCATGCCGGCCACGCGGCTCACCACGATCAGCACCAGGCCGATGAACACGTTGCGCCGCCGCGGCCAGATGTACTGCACGAAGGCCTTGCGCCAGGTGACCCGCCGCTCGGCCTTGGGAGGTGTGCCCGCATTGGCGCGGATGCGGGCCTTGGGTCCGTTGGGTGTGCGTTCGGCGCGGGAGGAGGGGAGCTTGGCGGAAGTGGGCAGCATGGGCGGGCCGGTTCCGGTCAATTCGCGGGCCAAGCCACCGGGAAGCGACGGATCGTCAGTCCCGCGCTTCTGCCGACCTTGCACCGCCCGATCGCACCAGCGCATTCGGCCCTCGCCATGAAGATGCGCATCAACAAGCTGCTCGACCGGGCCCTGATCCCCAACAACGGCGGTGAACTGCTGTTCTACCAGCGTGGTGACGAGTACGCCATCGAGGTGGTCGGCATCCGTGGTGAACTGATGACCACGGCCATCCACGGATCGGAGGATGCGTTGGCGGAACTGGCCCTCGCGCGCCTGAAGGCCCCGAAGGAGGCTGACGTGGTGATCGGAGGCCTCGGCATGGGCTTCACGCTGGCCACCGTGCTCCGCCTGGTCGGTCCCAAGGCCAAGGTGATCGTGGCCGAGCTGGTGCCCGAGGTGATCAAGTGGAACGAGGGGCCGATGGGCGAGCGCTCCGGCAACCCGCTGAAGGACCCGCGCACCATCGTGCACCAGGGCGATGTGCTCGAATTGATCCGCGCCGGCAATGGGAGCTACGACGCCATCCTGCTCGATACGGACAATGGTCCCGAGGGCCTCACGCAGGCCGCCAACAACCGGCTGTATTCGCATCGCGGGCTGCAGGCCGCGTACAAGGCGCTTCGCCCAGGCGGGGTGCTCGCGGTGTGGTCCACGGACCAGCACGATCCCTTCACCCGCCGGCTGGAGCAGGCGGGCTTCCGGGTGAAGGAGGAGAAGGTCTTCGCGCACCGCAACAAGGGCACCAAGCACCACCTGTGGTTCGCAACGCGGCCGTGAGGCTCAGTGCTTGAAGCGCACGAAGAGCCGCCCGAAGTTGTCGCGGTCCTTGTCGATGCGGTGGTAGGTCTTCTTCACGTCCGGCAGCTGCAGGAAGCGCAACACCTTCTTCTTCAACTGACCGCTGCCCTTGCCGGGGATGATCTCGAGCATGTCGATGCGGCGGTCGATGCAGAAGTCCATGGCCTCGCGCAGCGCCCGGTCGATCTGGTCGCCCTTGTTGAAGATGTCGTGGAGGTCGAGCTTGTGCTTGCTCATGGACGTTCGAAGTAGCTCTGATACCATTGCTTCTCCCAATGGTCGCGCTCCTCGGCGAGCGTGTCCGTTCCGTCCAGTAGGTCGCGCAGCAATCGCAGGGAGCGGTCATCGCGCTGTGAGATCACCGGGATGCCCGCGCGGATCAGCGCCGCGGCCGCCACACCGGGCCCCTGCTGGTACACCTTTTTCGGGGCGAAACGCGAGCCCAGGTAGGTCACGGTGCTGCCGCAGGCGCCGCTGACGTCCATCAGGATCGCCACATCCACCTGCTCGCTCTGGGCGCGGTCACGCATCTCGTAAGCGGCCTTCACCATGCCTTCGGTCCAGTCCGTGCCGTCCTCGGCCAGGGAGCGGGCCTTGCCGTCGAGCACATCGAAGCCGTTGCCGCCGTGGCTGTCGGGCGTCATGCGCGGCGTGCCGAACGCGAAGTCCTCGGGGCAGAACTTCACCAGCCGCACCTCCGGGCGCACCAGCCAGGCGCGTAGCGGTGTGTGGTCGCCGTTGGTGCTCCCGTCCACCCCGCAGTGGATGCCTCCCAAGCAGG
>JAEUSV010000083.1 GCA_016788485.1 Flavobacteriales bacterium | reverse complement strand
TCCGTGTTCATCCGTGGTTCACCTCACGGAAGCCGCGCCGGGCATTCTTCCAAGCTTCGCGGTCGTCAGGCTAAGCGATCGCCACGCCGGCCGCAGGCCGCAGTGGCATCACCGATAGGCCGGCTCGCGAATGTGAAGCAGCTTGTTCAGCGCGGCACATTCGGAGCGCCCAGCGCTGCCCACCAAGGAGCCCCGCCCGTCAGGCATTTCTCTGCGTGGTCTGCGTCCTCTGCGGTTCCCCCGGAGCGCGCAGCGCGACCCATCAAGGAGCGTCGCCCGCCAGGCATTTCTCTGCGTGGTCTGCGTCCTCTGCGGTTCCCCCGGAGCGCGCAGCGCTGCCCATCAAGGAGCCCCGCCCGTCAGGCATTTCTCTGCGCCTCCGCGCCTCTGCGGCCAACCCCTCACGCTTGCCCTGTCCGCAACAGGCCGTTCACCACGAGGTACTCGGCGATGTTGTCCGCGTCCACCACGCCCACCAGGGAGCCGCGCTCCACCACGGGCAGCAGCGGCCAGTTGCCGGTGAGCAGCAGCTCGTGCACGGCGCGCACATCGGCCTCGGGGTGCACCACGGGGGGCAGCACGGCGTCCACGTTCGTCAACGGGGTATCGGGCGGCAGCTCCTGGGCGGCCGTGAGCAGCTGGGCGCGGGTGATGAGCTTTTCGGGCACGCCCTCGCGCAGCACCAGCACATGGTGCTCGGCGCCGCTGAGCAGTTCGGCGGTGGCCTGCTGCAGGGTGGCGGTGTGCGGCATGCTCCAGAAGCGGGTGCGCAGCACGTTACGCACGTGCAGGCCCTTCAGCGCCTGCTGCATCACCACGTGGCGGTACTCGGCCTGGGCGCCGAAGTACACGAACACGCCGATCAACCCCCACATGAACTGGCCTTCCATCACCGCGTACCCCACGAAGCCCACGGCCAGCACGCGCCCCACGGTGGTGGCGATGCGTGTGGCCTTCACGCGGTCCATGCGCAGGCACAGCAACGAGCGCAGGATGCGGCCGCCGTCCATGGGGAAGGCGGGGATGAGGTTGAAGAGGAAGAGCACCATGTTGGCGCCGATCAGGAAGCCCACGAAGGCGAGCCACGTCGGCGGGCCGGCGGTGGGGTCGGGCAGGCCCAGGGTGCCCAGGTAGAGCCAGAACGGCACGCCCAGCAGCACCACCAGCGCCAGGTTCACGGCCGGACCGGCCAGCGTGATCAGCAGTTCCTGACGCGGCTCCTCGGGCATGCGCTCCAGGCTGGCCACGCCGCCGATGGGCAGCAGGGTGATGTCGCGCGTGCGCACCCCGAAATGCAGCGCGGTAAGGGCATGGCCGAACTCGTGCAGCACCACACAGGTGAACACGGTGAGCACAAGCCCCACCTGGAAGGCCGCCTCCGCCAGGTCGTGCCCTTCGCCCAGGGCGGTGAACAGCACCCAGGCCACCAGCAGGAAGAAGGTCCAGTGCACGAACACCTGGATGCCCTTGAAGCGGAACAGCGGGATGCCGGCGGAACGGAGCGAGGCCATGTGGCCAAGGTACGGGGCGGTGGAGGGAAAGGGCCAGGAGCAACGCCTTCGCTTGGAGCTTCGGCGTGTGAGGCAGGGGCATATCGAGCGTGCGCGAGCGGGCCTTTGCTGCCCTTCGTCGCCCGCCAGCCCCGCGCGCCAGGCATTCCTCTGCCCCCGAGGCCTCGGGGCTCTGCGTCCTCTGCGGTTCCACCGGAGCGCGCAGCGCTGCCCACCAAGGAGCCCCGCGCGCTAGGCATTCATCTGTGTGCATCCGTGTTCATCCGTGGTTCACCTCACGGAAGCCGCGCCGGGCATTCTTCCAAGCTTCGCGGTCGTCAGGCTAAGCGATCGCCACGCCGGCCGCAGGCCGCAGTGGCATCACCGATAGGCCGGCTCGCGAATGTGAAGCAG
>JAEUSV010000044.1 GCA_016788485.1 Flavobacteriales bacterium | reverse complement strand
CTACACGAACGCGGGCCTATGGGGCTACGAGATCGGCGACACGGTGAAGTTCACCTCGCTCGCCCCGCCGCGCATCAAGGTCACCGGGCGCACCAAGCACTTCACCAGTGCCTTCGGCGAGCACGTGATCGCCGAGGAGGTCGAGGGCGCACTGAAGGACGCGATCGCCGCCGTGCCCTGCGAAGTGGCGGAGTTCACCGTGGCCCCGAAGCTGACGCCGGCGGAAGGCCTGCCCTACCACGAATGGCACATCGAGTTCGCTGCGCCGCCGGCGGACATGGGCCGCTTCAGCGCAGCGATGGATGAGTCGCTCCGGAAGCGCAATTCGTACTACAAGGACCTGATCATGGGCAAGGTGCTGCGGCCGCTGGTGGTGCGATCGCTGCCGCGCGGCGCTTTCGCCGCCTGGATGAAGGCGCGCGGCATGAACGACGCGCAGAGCAAGGTGCCGCGCCTGGCCAATGACCGGCGGTACGTGGAGGGGTTGGGGTGAACCCTACCGTTCCTTCAAGGCCGGTGCGCCAAGCGCCTTCACGCGTGGCTCGAACGCATCGGCCTTGCCGTAGGCTTCGTTCACGCGGCGCTCCAGGTCCGTGAGCAGCTTTTCGGCGTTCGCGCGGCTGGCGCGGTGCGTGGCCGTGGGTCCGTACGTGAGGGCCGAACCACCGTTGCCCGCGTTGCCGAGGAAGTCCCGCAGCCCCGGGGTGAAGCGTTCCTCACCGACCATGCTGCGTGCCCGGCTGCCGTTCAGGTCGATGTCGATCGCCTGCAGGCTGTCGCGCAAGGCGAGCAGTTCGCGGTGCAGCGCCTCGTCCGTACGCGGTGCCCGTGTGTAGGCGGCGAGCAACAGGCGGCCGCGTTCCTGAGCCGCATGGAAGCGTTGCTCCATGCGCTCGTTGCGTGCGTAGAGCTCCTCCATGCCGCGTGCATACTCCGCCACCGTCTCCGGAGACGCGCCCGGCAGTGTGCCTTTCATCAGTGGCTCCACGCGTACCGCCACGCTCGCCGAGATCGCGGTGAGCACGCCATCCACCTGCTTGAAGAGCTGTGCGCCATAGGTGCCAGGGGCAACGAGGCTTCCGGCAGGGGAGCCATTGGCATTGCCTGGCGTCACCGTTGCGCGTGCGTCGGCGCGCAGGTCCCATACCACACGTTGGATCCCCTTGGCGTTGGTGGCCTCCACGCGGCGCACCACTTCGCCTTTGGCGTCCGTGATCACCAGCCACACCTTGGGGTCCAGCGCACGAAGCTCCGTTTCCAGCGAGTCCCAAGGAGGCACGCGGAGCGACTGCTTCGCCTTGACCAGCTCCTGCTCGCGCGCCTTCCGCTGGTCCTTCACGCTCTTGTACGCGTCCTTCAGGTGGTACGTGAGCTCGGCACCGAAGGGTGGGTTGGGTGCGGTGAAGTACGCATCGCCCATGGAGCCCGTGCGCCCTCCGCCGAGCGGTGAGCGCGGGTTGTACCACATGGCGTTGCGTGGGGCGAAGAGCGTGGCCTCGGCCTTGCGCATGTCGTCGTTCAGCTCGCGCAGGGCACGGTAATCGTCGAGGATGTAGAAGCTGCGTCCGAAGGTGGCCACCACCAGGTCGTGCTCGCGCCGCTGGATCGCCAGATCGCGCACAGGGATGGTGGGCAGGCCGCCTTTCAGTTGGAGCCAGCGCTTGCCGCCATCGGTGGTGACGTACACGCCGAACTCGGTGCCGAGGAAGAGCAGGTCGCGCTTCACCTCGTCCTGCACCACGCGCCAAACGAGCGTGCGCTGCGGCAGGTCGCCGGTGATGCTCGTCCACGTGCGGCCCTTGTCGGTGCTGCGGTAGAGGAAGGGCTTGTACACGCCGTTCTTGTGGTCGTCGAACGCGGCGAACACCGTACCGGCGTCGAACAGGTCGGCCTTGATGTCATTGACGAAGGCGGTGGTGGGCAGGCCGGGCAGCGCGCTGAAGGGCACGCGGCGCCAGCTCTTGCCTTCATCCTCGGTGACCTGGATGGCGCCATCGTCGGTGCCGGTGTAGATGAGCCCCTGCTGCACGGGCGACACCGCGAGGGAGGTGATGGTGGCGTACTCCGACATGGCGTAGAGGTCCCACGGATTGTCCCAGCCCTGCGTGGTGCCGTAGAAGTTGGTGCGCGTGCGTTCGGTGCCGCTGGTCAGGTCGCCGGATAGCGCCGTCCAGCTGTCGCCGCGGTCGGTGCTGCGCCACACGCGGTAGGTGCCGAAGTAGATGGTGGCGGGGTCGTGCGGGCTCACCACGATGGGCGCGTCCCAGTTGCTGCGCTCCCACGGTTCACCGGGCGCGGCCTGCGGACGGATGTACACGTTCTCGCCGGTGCGGCGGTCGTGGCGCATCAGGTTGCCCTGCTGCCACTGGCCGTATACGATGTCGGGGTTGCCGGGCTCGGTGGCGGGCTGGTGACCGTCGCCGCCGATGATCACGCTCCAATCGCTGCTGCGGATACCGTGCTCATTGTCCGTGCGCGAAGGCCCGCCCTGGGTGTTGTTGTCCTGTGTGCCACCGTACACGGTGTAGAAGGGCAGTGCATCGTCCACGGCCACCTTGTAGAACTGGGTCACGGGCAGGTTGCCGATATGGCGCCAGGTGGCCCCGCGATCGAAGGTCTCGTACAGCCCGCCGTCGCAGCCGAACAGCAGGTACTCGGGGTCGTCCTTGCGGAACACCACCACGTGGTCGTCCACATGCCGGGTGTCCACGTTCAGGCTGCGGAAGGTCTTGCCACCATCGTCGGAGGTCTGGGTGTAGTTGCTCACCAGGTAGAGCCGGTCGAACTGGTGGGGGCAGGCGTAGAGCTCCTGGTAGTAGTGCGGTCCGGTGCCGCCGCTCACCGCATCGGACATCTTCGTCCAGCTGGCGCCGCGGTCGGTGCTGCGGTACACGGCGCCGCTGCGGCGGTCGAGCTCGATCGCGGCGTAGAGCACATCGGGCTTCTGCGGCGAGAGGGCCAGACCGATCTTGCCGAGGTTGCCGCCGGGCAGCCCTCCCTCGAGCTTGGTCCAGGTCTCGCCACCGTCGGTGCTGCGGTGGATGGCGGAGCCCGGTCCGCCGCCCATGTAGCCGGCCACGGTGCGGTGGCGCTGCCAGGTGGCCGCGTACAGCCGCTTCGGGTCGCGCGGGTCCATCACCAGGTCGGTGGCGCCCACCCACGCATCGTCGCCGAGGGTGCGCTTCCACGTCCTTCCGCCATCGGTGGTGCGGTAGACGCCGCGCTCCCCGCCCTTGGTCCACAGCGGGCCCTGCGCGGCCACCCACACGGTGTTGGGGTCGGTGGGGTGCACCACGATGCGGCCGATGTGCTCACTGGCCTTCAGCCCCATGTGCTTCCACGTCTTTCCGCCGTCGACGCTGCGGTACACGCCATCGCCGAAGCCCACGTGGCGGCCGCCCACGTTCTCGCCGGTGCCCACCCACACCACCTCGGGGTCCTGCGGATCGAGCGTGATGCAGCCGATGGAGTAGCTGGCCTGCCCATCGAAGACCGGTTTCCAGGTGGTGCCCGCGTTCACGGTCTTCCACACACCACCGGAGCCCACGGCCACGTACCAGGTGCCGGGCTTGGTGGGGTGGATCACCACATCGGCGATGCGGCCGCTCATGAAGGCGGGGCCGATGGAGCGGAAGGTGAGGCCGCTGAGCTGGTCGGCCTTGAGCGTGTCGATCGCGGGAGCCGCGGGCTTGCGTTGGGCCAGCAGCGGGAGCGACAGCAGGAGCAGGGTGGAGATCAGGGCTTGACGGATCATGAGCGCGGCGGTGATGGGCCAAGGTAGGAGGCCGTTGGAAGTGGGGGCTCCGGTGCTTGATCCATGCGGTGGGGAACGGTACCGGTGGTGTGGTTGTTCGCCGCGATCGCCGACCTTCGGCACACGATGATGCGTACGGTCCTCCTTGCCGGTTCAATGGCCACGGCCATGACCTTTCACCAAGCCCGCGCACAGAGCGATGCGGACAGCCTGCGCATGGTGATGGGCTCGCTGAGCACGATGTTCGATACCGACGACATCGTGGTGGCGCCGACCTACACCTTCCAGCACAGCGTGCGCTATGCGAGCCGTGAGTTCAGCTGGAAGGGGGAGAACAAGGAGCTCATGACCCTGCACTACAACGAGGGCTCCGACCTGATCGGCGTGGATTCGGAGCGCGAAGTGGAGGGACGCAAGGTGCGCATGATGATCGTCTGCGACCATGCGCGGCTCACCACCATCAACTTCGTGGATGCCGACACGGTGCACCTGGCCATGCGCATGCGGGTCCCGGACCCGTTCAAGGGGAAGGCACCGCGCACGGCGCATTTCGAGCGCACCGACAGCACGTTGACCATCGCCGGGATCCCCGCCCGCAAGTGGGTGCATACCGACGACAAGGAGGTGGTGGAGCTGTGGATGTCGGCGCGCCCCGGCCTGGGGCCCGTCTGCAAGGCCTGGGGCAAGCTCAACGGACAGCCCCATATCGCGGAGGGCGACATGGAGGAGGGCCTGGTGCTGAAGGCGCGGATGCGCTACGTGAACGGCGAGGGGCCCCACACGGAGTTCGAGGCCATCGATGTGCGGATCGGGGAGCCCTACACCTTCCGCACGGAAGGCTACATCGTCCAGTAGGCGCTACAGGAAAGGCAGGTGCTGGTCGATGCGGTAGTCGAGGTCGCGTGAGCGCTCACCCACCTTGCGTGCGGGCATGCCGGCCACCACGGCGTACGGTTCCACATCCTTGGTGACCACGGCGCCTGACGCCACCACCGCGCCCTTGCCGATGCGCACGCCCGGCAGCACGATCACACGTCCGCCCACCCAGGCGTAGTCCTCGATGGTCACGCCCTTGCCCACCACCTTGAAGTGGCGGTCGTCCTTGTCGTGCTGCTGCGTCCAGATCCACACACCGGTGCTCAGGTTCACGCTGCTGCCGATCACCAGGCCCGCGCGCCCGTCGAGGATGCAATGGTCGCCGATGCTGGTGCCCTCGCCGATGCGGATGCGCCACGGGGAGCGCAGTTCGCAGGCGCGGTAGATGTTGGTGCCGCGCCCCGCCTTCACCTTGAAGAGCCAGCGGTACAGCGCCATCCGGATGGTCTGCACCGGGATGTGGCCCGTGCAGTTGCACAGGAGCGACAGGAAGCCGTAGGCGTACACCCCCAGCGAGGGACCGCTGGAGCGTTGGTCCTCCATGGCGGGCCGTTGGGTGATGGGTGCGTCGGATGCGGTGCGGTCGCTCATGCGAGGCCTTGATACGGGGATGTGCGGTCCAAAGATGCGGCAAGGCGACGCGTGGTGGTGGGGCGAACGCGATGGAGCGAGGCTGAACCCCGCGATCGCCCACCTTTGCGGCCATGGCGGCGGTGATCGGTACGGACCTGCATGCGGCGGAGCGCCTGCTCACGGCCGGTGAACTGGTGGCCATCCCCACCGAGACCGTGTACGGCCTTGCCGCCAACGCCTTCGATGCGACCGCGGTACTGAATGTCTTCGCGGCGAAGCAGCGCCCGGCCTTCGACCCGCTGATCGTGCATGTGCACAGCGTGGCGCAGGTGCGTGAGGTGGTGCGTGAGATCCCCCCGGAAGCGGAGGCCTTGATGAAGGCCTTCTGGCCCGGCCCGCTCACGCTCGTGCTTCCGAAGCATCCGCGTATTCCCGACCTTGTAACGAGCGGGCTCGACACCGTCGGCGTGCGCATGCCGGCCCATCCGCTCACGCTCGAGCTGCTGCGCGCGCTTCCCTTTCCGCTCGCGGCACCCAGCGCGAACCCCTTCGGCTACGTGAGCCCCACCACCGCGCAGCACGTGATGGACCAGCTCGGCGCGCGCATCCCGTACATCCTCGATGGTGGCGCGTGCAGCGTGGGGGTGGAGAGCACGATCATCGGCAGGGAAGAGGGCCAATGGATGCTCTATCGGCCAGGCGGAGTGCCGGTGGAAGCCATCGAGGAGGTGATCGGCACGGTGCGTCAGCAAGTGAAACAGGTGCTGCCAGTGGCGCCGGGCATGCTCGACAGCCATTACGCGCCGCGCAAGCCCGTGTTCATCGGCGACATCGCGATGCTGCTCAAGGAACATCCCGGTCGTGCGGCGGTGATCAGCTTCACACGGACGTTCGATGCCTGGCGGAACGAAGTTCTCTCCGCAAGCGGCGACCTGAACGAGGCCGCGCGGAACCTCTTCGCGGCGCTACGCACGCTGGATGCGAGCGAGGCCGATGTGATACTGACGGAGGTGTTCCCCAACGAAGGCCTGGGCCGCGCGATCAACGACCGGCTGAAGCGGGCGGCGGCGAAACGCTGATCACCACCGCCGGAACGGCCGCGAAACCCGCTGCCACAAGGTGGGCTTGTACACCACGGCCATGCCGAGGATCATGGTCTCGCGTTGCTCCAGCTTCAGGTCGCCGAGGTCGATCGGTGCGCGTTCCACCGTGGGCTGGGGTTGCGTGCTGCGGGCCAGGGCGATGGGCACGCAGAAGGGCAGCTTGTCCAGCGGCAGGGTGCGTTCCTGGGCTGCATGACCGGTGGCGGTGATGCGCAGCGTGATGGAGCCCTTCGCGCCATCCTTCACCGGGAAGCCGAAGCGTCCATTGGCATCGGTGCAGCAGCGCAGGCCGGTCTCCACCCATTCCACCGTGGCGCCGCGCAGCACGCGGCCCGTGCCGCCGTCCACCACGCGGCCGCTCAAGGGCAGCGCGTTGACATCCACGGTGTCGGTGCATGTGGCGGGCGCCTCTTCGGCCTGGAAGCGGATGCCTTCGATCCGCATCCGGTCGAAGCCGACCATCATGACCTCCACGCTGAACGGCACGTCCTGCAAGGTGTCGGGCACCGCGAGCACGAAGCGACCGTCGAAGTCGGTGTTCGTGCGTTGCTCCGTTCCCGCGATCCGCACCACGGCGAAGGGCAGCGCCTCCCCGGTCGCAGCGTCCAGCACCCGCCCGCGGATCGTAGGTCCCTCCTCCGCGATGAGGACGATGCCGCTGCCGCGCACATCACCGTACGTTCCGGGAATGCCGCCGGTGATCACCTGCACCTCCTCGATGGCGCTCTTGGGAATGCCCGTGCCTTGGGTCACCTCGACCTTCACGCCATCGATGTAGTAGTAGGTGCCGTTCACCGATGCGCAGTTGGGGCGCACCTGCATCTGGCCGGTGACCACCTCCTGCGGCACCACCACCGTGTCCCCGATGAGGGGGCGAACAGTCTCCACGGGCGGGACCGCATGCGGCACCACCTCGCCCAGCATGAGCGGGGCCGCCGTGGTGTCGATCCGGGGCTTTCCCATGCGCAGGGTCGTGGGTGGCGCTGGCCGCTCGATCGCGGGCTTCCCCTTCACGTGGACACCCCCCTGTGCCACCGCCTCCTGGCCGGCCGCCACGGCCAGCAGCGAGGTGAAGGCCGCCACCGGCAGCGCACGCCGGGAAGGCTCAGGGTCGCCCAGCAGCCGGTCCAGCTGCCGCGGGTCGAAGCGCGCGCACTTGGGCCGGGCATCGCTGCTGAAGAGGGCCACCAGCTCGGCGTCCGTGGCGCGGGTGAGGTCGGCCACGCTGTGCTGGCAGCTGGCGCAGAAGCGACCCTTTGGGCCACTGTCCCCGTCCGGGGTCATGGCGTTCCAGTCTTCGTGGCAGGGCTTGGGCACGGTGAGCGTGAGGCGCATGGGCAGGGCTTTGGTGGGATGATGCGGGAACGACCGTAATTGCATGATCGGTACCCGCAGGCGGCTTCAAGGTTCAGTCCGGAGGGATGAGCGATCTTTGCGCCCCCCTCGGATGTTCAGGACCTTATGAAAAAGCGCATCGCCATCCTCGGCAGCACGGGCAGCATCGGCACGCAGGCCCTTGATGTGGTACGTGAGCAGCCCGACCACTTCGATGTGGAGCTGCTCACCGCCGGGCGCAACGCCGCGCTGCTGATCGAGCAGGCGAAGGCCTTCAACCCCAACACCGTGGTGATCGGGGACGAGGGGCAGTACGAGGCGGTGCGCGACGCACTGTTCCCGCTCGGCATCAAGGTCTTCGCGGGCGCCAAGGCCATCGAGCAGGCCGTGACCATGGAGGGCATCGACGTGGTGCTCACGGCCATGGTGGGCTACGCTGGCTTGCGGCCCACGCTGGCGGCGATCGAGGCGGGCAAGCCCATCGCCCTGGCCAACAAGGAAACGCTGGTGGTGGCCGGTGAGCTTGTCACCTCGCTTGCGCGTGCCAAGGCCGTGAACATCTACCCGGTGGATAGCGAGCACAGCGCCATCTTCCAATGCCTGGTGGGCGAGTGGCAGAACCCGATCGAGAAGGTGGTGCTCACGGCCAGCGGCGGTCCGTTCCGCGGCCGCACGCGCGAGCAGCTCGCCACCGTCACCAAGGCGCAGGCGCTGAAGCACCCCAACTGGGACATGGGCGCCAAGATCACCATCGACAGCGCCAGCCTCATGAACAAGGGCCTGGAGGCCATCGAGGCCAAGTGGCTCTTCAACCTGAAGCCCGAGCAGGTGGAGATCGTGGTGCACCCGCAGAGCATCATCCACAGCCTGGTGCAGTTCCGCGACGGCAGCATGAAGGCGCAGCTGGGCCTGCCGGACATGAAGCTGCCGATCCAGTATGCGCTGGCCTACCCCGACCGCCTGAGCACCACCTGGCCGCGCTTCGACTTCGCGAAGTACCCATCGCTCACCTTCGAGCAGCCCGACCTCGGCACCTTCCGCAACCTGGCCCTGGCGCTGGAAGCGATGCAGCGCGGCGGCAACGCCCCCTGCGTGCTCAACGCGGCCAACGAGGTGGCGGTGGAGCTCTTCCTGCAGGACCGCATCGGTTTCCTGGAGATGAGCGACCTGGTCGAGGAACGGCTCGCAAAGGCGACCTTTGTGGCCCGCCCCACGCTCGAAGACCTCGAGGCCAGTGATGCGGAGACCCGCGCCCTGGCGCGTTCCTGGAAACAACCCGCATGAGCTTCCTGAGCACCACCGTCCAGCTGATCCTCAGCCTCTCCATCCTCGTGGTGCTGCACGAGCTGGGCCACTACCTGCCGGCGCGCTGGTTCAAGACGCGCATCGAGAAGTTCTACCTCTTCTTCGATTTCCTCTTCCCCCTGCCCAACGTGCTCAACTTCTCCATCTTCAAGAAGAAGATCGGCGACACGGAGTGGGGCCTGGGCTGGTTCCCCTTCGGCGGCTACGTGAAGATCGCGGGCATGGTGGACGAGAGCATGGACAAGGACCAGCTCGCCAAGCCCGCTGAGCCGTGGGAGTTCCGCAGCAAGCCCGCCTGGCAGCGCCTCATCATCATCGTGGGCGGCGTCACGGTGAACCTGGTCCTCGGCCTGCTGCTCTACATCATGATCCTGTTCGTCTGGGGCCGCGACTACCTGCCGCTGGAGAACACCACCTACGGCGTGTCGCCCAGCCCCACCATGCAGGCGCAGGGCATCGAGCCGGGCGACAAGATCATCGGTGTGGCCGGGCACGAGGTGCGCTCGCTGGACGAGGTGGGCAAGGCGATCCTGATCCACGGTGCGCGCGAGGTGTTCGTGGAGCGCAACGGCGAACGCCGCGCGGTGAAGCTTGACCCCGAGGTGGAGGAGACCATCATGGACAAGGGGGAGAAGACCCTCTTCGTGCCGCGTGTGCCCTTCGTGGTGGATTCGATCATGCCCAAGGGCACGGCGCTGGCCTCCGGTGCGTTCCGCAAGGGCGACCGGCTGGTGGCCGTCGATGGCGTGCCCACGCTCTTCGCCGATGCCTTCATTGATACGCTGGGCACGCACAAGGATTCCTGGGCGGTGATCACTGTTTGGCGTGATGCGGACCCCGCCAAGCCGGCCTACATCCCGGTGCGCGTGAACGAGAAGGGCAAGATCGGCCTGGCCAATCGCGAGCTCGACGAGCACTTCACCATCGCCACCGAGCGCTACGGCTTCTTCCAGGCCATCCCGGCCGGCATCACGTTCGGCCTCAACACGCTGGGCAACTACGTGAACAGCCTGAAGCTCGTGTTCAGCGCGAGCGGCGTGAAGCAGATGGGCGGATTCGGCAGCATCGGCGGCCTTTTCGGCGAGTGGGGCGACTGGCACACCTTCTGGGGGGTCACCGCGCTGCTCAGCATCATCCTGGCCTTCATGAACATCCTGCCGATCCCCATGCTGGACGGGGGGCACATGATCTTCATCCTCTGGGAGATGATCACGCGCAGGGCGCCGAGCCAGAAGGTGATGGAAGTGGCGCAGATGGTGGGCATGGCCTTCCTGCTGGCGCTGATCCTCTTCGCCAACGGCAACGACCTGTTCAAGGCGATCACGGGCAGGTAGGGGCCGGAACCCGCGACGGTCGTTCCGCGTACTACGGGCAGGTAATCCTCCCGCCATGGCCCGTGTCGTGCTCATCGAAGACGATGCCCTTGTCCGCACCCTGCTCATGCGCCGCATGACACAGGCCGGCTGGGGCGTGATCCCCATGAAGGATGCCCGCGGCCTCGACGCGCTGCTCGCCGCCGAAAGGGTCGACCTGCTGGTGATGGACGTGGGCCTGCCCGACATCGACGGGCTCAGCGTGGTGGAGGGCCTGCGCGCCCGGGGCATCACAACCCCGGTGCTGGTGATCACGGCCTACGAGCTGCCGCACCTGTACACCACCGCCCAGGGCGCGGGTGCCAACGACCTGGTGCAGAAGCCCTTCGACCAGGAGGAGCTGATCGCGCGCATGGCACGCCTGCTCGCCGCCTGAGCCACGTGGTGCCCGATGCCCGGAACGTGGGCATCTTCGCACCGTGGCCTGCACCGATGATGTGCTGATCGTGGGGCGTGGCATCGCGGGTG
Source organism: Flavobacteriales bacterium (assembly GCA_016788485.1). Taxonomy (GTDB): domain Bacteria; phylum Bacteroidota; class Bacteroidia; order Flavobacteriales_F; family PHOS-HE28; genus PHOS-HE28. The sequence continues at coordinate 9,212 of JAEUSV010000044.1, read as the reverse complement.
CGATGCTCACCGAAGTACTGCGTTCGCGTGGCCTGCGCGTGCATGTGTTCGACGTGCCGAGGCCCGGCGCCGCGAGCCGGGTGGCCGCCGGCGTGGTGAACCCGGTGGTGTTGCGCCGCGATGTGCCCAGCTGGCGCGCGGCCGAGCTGCTGCCACTGGCCGCGCGCACTTACACCGCCTTCGGGGAGCGCCATGGCCTGCGTGTGTGGCACCCCACCGAGCTGGTGAAGCTCTTTCCCACCCCCAAGGAGGCGGAGCAATGGCGGCGCGCCATGGACGACACGGCCACCGCACCCTTCATCGATCAACGTGCGCAGCCCGAGGTGGAGGCCGCGCCCATCGCCGCGCCGCACGGCCACGGCACCGTGGTGCGCAGCGCCTGGCTCGATGTGCCCGCCCTGCTCGATGCCCAGCGGGCCGAACTGCTCCGCGATGGCGCGCTTACCGAGGTGGAGGTCGCGCAGGTGCGGGAGGAGGCCGATGCCGTCCACATCCACGCACGCAGCGCACCGCTGATGATCTGGTGCAACGGCGCCTTCGGCGATGTCGCCGGGCTCGTTCCGGTGAAAGGGGAGGGCCTCACGGTGCGCATCCCCGGCCTGCGGCTCACACGCATGGTGCACCGCGGGGTGTTCCTGCTGCCCACGCCCGCGCTGGGGCCCGAGGTGTACCGCGTGGGCGCCACCTTCAAGTGGGATGAGGTGTGGGCGGGCGCCACGGAAGAGGGGCGTCGTTGGCTGTTGGAGAAGGTGGCGCGCATCACCGACCGGCTTGTGGAGCCGCTTGATCAATGGGCCGGCGTGCGCCCCGCGGCGAAGGACCGTCGTCCGCTGCTCGGACGCATCACGGCGCGCCAGGCGGTGCTCAACGGGCTGGGCTCGCGCGGCGTGCTGCTCGCCCCGTGGTGCGCGCAGCACCTTGCGGTGCACCTCTTCGATGGCCTTGCGCTCGACCCCGAGGTGGACGTGGCGCGCGGTTAACGCTTGTTCCGCTTGTCGCGCCCAAGGCTCACGTCGTAGTCATCCGGTGTGCCCGTCACGCGCACGTTGAGGAAGCGCACGTGCTTGTCGGTGTCGCGGTACTGGATCGCGTCCACCTGCTCGGGGTCCACCTCCTCCTTGCGGCGCCCGCCGAAGAGCTTGGTGCTCGCGGCCTGCGTCACCAGGTTCCACGGGATGCGCATGTAGTAGTCCATCGTGAGGTCGATGCCCTGCTTCCCGCTGATCTCCATGAAGCCGAGCGAGCTGTTGAGGTTCATGGCGGGGATGTCGAGCACGCCGTCCTTCAGGTGCAGTTCGTTGCGCAGGGTGTCGAAGCGCACCAGGTCGAGGTTCTTGTCGGCGAAGAAGTCGGCCATGGCGTGCATCGGGGTGAACTTCACCAGGCTGCCGTCCACCACCTCGATGTCGAGGTGCGCCTCGCCCTTCTCCATGATGGGCGTGAGGTCGGCGTGCATGGGCCAGGTGCTGCGCACGCGCCCGCTCACGCGGCCGTGAAGGTTCCTGTTGAGCAGCACGTCCTGCCCGAAGTTGTCGAACTTGATCATCAGCGCGTCCAGGTCGAGGTCCTTCGCCACCAGTTCGCTGGTGAAACGGATGTTCTTCGGGTCCTTGGCGGTGAAGATGCCCTTGAGGCCGGCCTCGCCCCGGACGATGCGAACGCCGAAGGTGTCCACCTGCAGGGTATGGTCGGGCTTCAGGTGCAGGCGCGTGCGGAGGTCCTTCAGGTCGTAGCGGTGGTACTTCAGCGTGCCGATGTCGGCGGTGAGCTCCAGGTCGGGGAAGGGCAGGCTGAAGATGTTGAAGGCGCTGTCGTGGTCCACGGTGCGCTCGGGGCTGTAGTTCATGAGCGCGTCGAGGTCGAGGAGGCGCGAGCGCAGGTGGAGCCTGTCGGGCGCCTTGCGCAGGGCGGGGTCGTCGCCGATGTACACGCGCAGGTCGGCGGCCAGGTCGGTGCGGCCCATGCGCCCGCCGAGGTCGTCGATGGTGAGCACGTCGTTCTCCACGTGCAGGTGGCCGTGGAAGTCCTCGAGCTTCAAGGGGTGCACCTTCATGAGGCCGGTGAGCTTCGCCACGCGCAGGTCGGCGTAGCGGAAGGCGTCGTCCACGAAGCGCAGGTCGGCATCGGCGTGGAAGCGCGCCTCGCGCAGCACCTCATCGCGGTACTCCTGCGGCAGGTAATTCTCGCCGCGATAGGTGAGCAGGTCGTGCAGGATCAGCTGGTCGCTGCGGAAGTCGACCGCCACGTGGGTCTCACCGGCCTTCCGCTCCCGGAACCACAGGTCGTAGTGCTCCACCAGCCCGTTGAGGTGCAGGTCGCTGGCGTCGATGGTGCCGGTGAGGTCCTTGATGCGCAGGGTGGTGTCGGTGATGAGGATGTCCACGTGCACATCGTGCAGGCGGTGCGGGTAGTGCTTCGCCTTCACGCTGAGGTCGTCGATGAAGAACTCCCCGACCGGAAGCGGTTCATGGTCAAGCAATCCGCTCACGCTGGTCTCGAAGTGCAGGTGCCCCTGCAGGCCCGTGAGCTCCTCGTCCTGCGCGCGGGCAAGGGCGGTGTCGTGGGCGAGCAGTTCGGACATCACCAGCTTGTTGGCGGCCACGGTCAGCTTCAGTTCCACGGGCTTCTCCTGGTGGTGGAAGATCGCGGGAAGGTCGCTGAGGCTGCCGCTCAGGCGCAGGTCGCTGGAGGCCATGCGCAGGCTGAAGGTGTCGACCTCCAGTCGTCCCTGCCGCATCTGGGCGTGGATGTCAAGGTCGTCGATGGGGTGGGGGTGGCCGGGGATGCGGAAGTGGAGGTCCTTCACGCGCAGGTCGCTGTCGATGCCCTGCTTCAGGCGGGCGAGGCTGCGCTCGGGGTTCTCGATGTCGATGAGCTCATCGAGCCTCATGTCCACCACCACCTGCCCTTCCAGCTCGTTGAGCACCTCCACGTTGAGGAAGTCGCCCACGAAGCCCAGGTCCAGGTCGCAGCGCAGGTCCACATCGACGAAGGGCGTCACGAAGTCCTTCACCACCACGTCGCCGCTGAAGATGCCGCTGCCGGGCCGCAGGTTGAACCCCTTGAGGTGCAGTTCGGCGGCCTTGAGCAGGGGGTCGCCACCGTTGGTGAAGAAGCCGTTGAAGGCGAGCTGGTCCACGCGCTTGCCGGTAGCGGTGTTCTCGATCCAGCCGTCAGTGCACCCGAAGCGGACGTCCACGCGCGGCGTGTGCCCGTTGGCGCTTCGGCCCTTCACCGCGCCATCGAAGGTGATGCGCCCGGCATTGCGGAACTGCTTCAGGAAGTCGCCCACCTCGTTGGGCGCGAACGCGATGAGCAGCGAGAAGTCCGGTTTCTCTCCGTGCAGGTGCAGATCAAGGTCCACATCGTTGGCCAGGTCGATGCGGCCTTCTGCGGAGAAGCGGACCTCCTGGAGGTCGACGTTGCTGGGGAACATGGTCACCACCCGGGTGGCCGCGTCGTGCTTCAGGTGCACGTCCAGCTCCACATGCTTGTCGTGGAAGAAGCTGGTGTCGTTGCGGCCGATCACGTCCAGGCGCAGGTCCCCGTCCACCTCGGCGGTGATAACGTCCCCTGCCATCGCCAGCTCCATGGTGAGCTCCGCGATGCGCGCAGTGACCCGTTGGCCGGTGGCCTCCTCCAGGTGGCTGGCGGTGAAGTCGCGCAGGCGCACATCGCGCAGGTCAAGGTGCATGGCGCCGGTGTCGGCCGCAGCGCTGTCGAGCATGTTCTTGGCCCGCATCAGGTTCAACGTGCCGTCCGGGTGAAGCACCAGGTCCAGGTGGCCGCCCTCGGCATGCAGGGTGCGGATGTCGTAACGGCCCTGCAGCAGGTCCCACAGGTTGAAGCCGACGTAGAGGTCGGCGATGTGGTAGATGGGCGGCGTGCTGGTATCGGCCGTGGCGTGGAAGCGCACATCCTCCAGGTCAATGCTGATCGCGGGGAAGCTCTCGAAGAGGGCCAGGTGGCTGCCGCCCACCGAAAGCCGGCCGGTGAAGGAGGCATTGGCGAGGCCCACGGCGTGTTGGACCACTTCGGCCTGTCGGGTGGCGATCACCGCCACAGCGGCGCCAAGGAAGGCAAGGGCCAGCAATGGGATGGCGACAAGGACGCGGAGGGTAAGGCGGCGCATGGCGGTTCTTCGGTCCGGAACAAGCAAGGGCGCTCCAAGTTCGGCATGCCACGAGGTCCGGTCCAAGGCACCACCTTTGCAAGGAACCGCACATGCGCATCGCACCGCTCCTCCTTGCCCTCGTGGCCGTCGTGGTCAGCCTGGGCGCCCAACGACCCGCCGTGAAGAAGAAACGCGCCGCCAAGGAAGGCGATCCCCGCTGGGTCCGGGTCGACTCCCTGGGCGATCAGGGGCTCTACCAGAGCGCGTTGGAGCTCTCCACCGTGATCGGCATGGACGCGCGCACGAAGGGCGACTGGCGCACCGAGTTCCGTGCCTGGTCCATGCGGCGCTATTTCCACGACATGCTGGGCCACGCGCCGGACACGGTGCTGCGCGCGATGGAGTCGCGCATCGCCGAGGCGGGCGTGGGCGAGGTCCCCTTGCGCCAGCTGATGCACAGCAAGGTCGCCGGCGTTTATTGGGACGCGTACCAGCGCGATCGCTGGCGTGTGCTGGACCGCACCGATGTTGATGGCGATGCGGATACGACCGACATGGCCACCTGGGACCAGCGCACCTGGATGCGTACCGTGCTCCGGCACCTGCAGGCATCGCTCGAGCCTTCCGATACGCTTTGGGCCATCCCCGCCAAGGACCTGGGCGTACTGCTCGGTGGCGACCTCAAGGGGCTGGCCTACCGGCCCACGGTGTACGACCTGCTCGCGCACCGCGCGCTGGGCATCTACCGCAACACGGAAACGCGCCTTGCCGAGCCCGCATGGCATTTCACCCTTGATGATGCGCACGCCTTCGCGCTTTTCGAGGATTTCGCGCACCGCCCCTTCCGCCACCGCGACAGCACCAGCTGGGAGTTCCAGGCCATCCGGCTGTACCAGGAGCTCGCACGGCGCCACCTGGCCGACAACACGCCCGATGCGCTGGTCGACAACGAGCTCGAGCGGCTGCGTTACGTGATGGAGCGCAGTGGTCACCCACGCAAGGACACACTGCACCTGCAGGCCCTGGAGGCCCTGCGTGCGCGCCTGCCCAAGGACAGCTGCTGGGCCGAGGTGACCGTGGAGCTGGCCGGCTGGCACAGGACCCAGTGCGAGAAGTACGACCGCCTGGCCGGCGATGCATGGAAGAACGAACGGCGCGCGGCCCTGGCCTTGTGCGAGGAGGCCATCGCGCGCCACCCGGCCTCCACGGGAGCCACCAACGCACGTCGCCTCAAGGCCGAACTGCAGCGTCCAGCGCTCACCTTGGTGGTGGAGGAAGAGGTGGTGCCGAACACCGCCTTCCGTGTGGCCGGTGACCTTACCAACGTGAAGCAGGTGTGGCTGCGCGTGTTGAAGGGCCGGGTGGAGGAACGCTGGAAGGAGGAGACGGTGCGGCGTGTGCTGAAGCAGCAACCGATGCTTGCCTGGAGCGTTGCCGTACCGGATGACGGCGACCTGAACCTGCACCGCGTGGAACTGCCGGTGGACGGCCTGCCCGCCGGCGAATACACGCTGCTGGCATCGAACTCCGCGGCGTTCACCTACGAGCAGGGCGTCGTGCCCATGGTCTCCTTCACGGTCTCGCGGCTCGCGTGGACCCAGCGCAAGGTGGCCAAGGGCTTGGAGGTGCTGGTGGTGGACCGCGGCACCGGGGTGCCGGTGCAAGGGGCCACGGTCACCATGTTCGCGCACCAGCGCACCAGCAAGGGCTGGCAATGGACCAACATCATGGAGCGCGCCTGTGATGCCGATGGCATCGCCTTCTTCGGTCCGGGGGAGTACAACGGCGAGTACCGGTTCAAGGTGCAGGCCCTTGGCGAGGTGCGCACCACGCAGGGACGGCACCACTACGACCAGGGCAGGTCGATGCCGGAGGAGCCGCGCACCTTCCTCTTCACCGATCGCGCGATCTACCGGCCCGGGCAGACGGTGCATGTCAAGGGCATCGTCACCCTGCGTGAGGGCAAGGCGGTGAACGTGGTGCCGCAGCACCGCACCACGCTCCGGTTCTTCGATGCGAACGGTCAGCAGGTGGACACGCTCGCGGTGATCACCGATGCCTATGGCGCCTTCCACGGCAGCTTCACCGCGCCCCGTGGTGCGCTCACCGGCAGCATGCGGATCGAGGAGGAGCATGGCAGCACCACGGTGCAGGTGGAGGAGTACAAGCGGCCCACCTTCGAGGTGGTCTTCGATCCGGTGACCTCGACGCCCAAGCTCGGTGGCACGGCCACGGTGGGCGGTGTGGCGAAGAGCTATGCCGGTGTGCCGCTCGATGGTGCACAGGTGCAATGGAGCGTGACGCGCCATGCGCGCATGCCCTGGTGGTGCGGATGGGGCTGGCGTGGTTCTCCCGGCTGGGGCACCAGCACCGAGGTGGCCACAGGCACGGCGACCACCGATGCACAGGGACGCTTCACGATCGGGTTCATGGCCCAGCCCGATCGTTCATTGCCGCGGGAGGCCGACCCCACCTTCGACTTCAGCGTCTCCGCCACCGTCACGGACATCAACGGCGAGTCGCAGCCCGGCAGCACGGCACTGAGCGTGGGATACCGCAGCATTGACATCGACATCGCAGTGGGCGAAGCGATCGACCGCAGCACCACCGACAGCATCGGCGTGGAACTGCGCAACCTGAACGGCGAGCCTGTGGACCTGCCGATGGACGTGCGCATCGTGCGCCTGAACGCCCCACGGACACCCTTGCGCCCGCGCCGCTGGGAACGCCCGGACCGCTTCGTGCTCAGTGCAGAGGAGCACCGCGGACGGTTGCCGGATGATGTGTACGACCGTGAGGACGACCCGCTCGCCTGGCCCGTGGACACGGCCTTGCTGGAGCGCACCGGATGGAAGGCCGGGGGCCGTGCCCTGGAACTGCAGAACGTACGCACCTGGCCGGTCGGTGCCTATCGCATCGAGGTCGCCACCACGGACCCCGATGGCGTTCCGATCACCGTACGCAAGGCCTTCACCGTGCTTGACCCCGAAGTGCAGAACACCGGCTTCGTGGCGGAGGCCTTCCATGCCGAGGGCGTAAGGCTTCGTGCGGAGCCCGGCGAGAAGGCCGATCTGCTGCTGAGCACGGCGCTGCCCGAAGCCCGGGTGCTGATGGAGGTGGAGCGCGATGGTGCCATCGCCGTGCGGCGCTGGTTCATCCTGCGCAATGCCCAGCAGCGGGTGGAACTGCCGGTGCTCGAGGAGGACCGCGGCGGCTTCACCGTGCACCTGTTCTGTGTGGAGCGTGGTACACTGCACCAGGAGCAACTGCGTGTGGACGTGCCTTGGAGCAACAAGGATCTGCGCGTGGAGTGGATGAGCTTCCGCGACAAGCTGTTGCCCGGGGCCCAGGAGGAATGGCGGCTGCGCATCAGCGGTCCCAAGGGGGAACAGGTGGCGGCGCAACTGCTCACCGCCATGTACGATGCCTCGCTCGATGCGTTCGTGCCCCACGGTTGGGACATGTCGGTGTGGTCCACCCGCAGCGCCCTGCGCGGCTGGTACGATGCGGCCGGCTTCGGCCAGGAGGTGGGTGGTCCGCTCTGGTCGAACGATGACCTCCCATGGGGTTTTTCGCGCGGCTATCCCCTGGTGAAATACCTGTGGAGCGATGGTGATGAACGCCGGTACAGGGGCTATGACGAAGCGGATGCACTATACGATCGGATCGAATTGGGCAATGTTAATACCGTGCTGTTCGCAGCTGTTGAAGCGGTGGAGGAGGAGGAACCACCACTGCCCCCTGGGCACAGGAAGGATGGCACCTTCGACACGGAGAACATGATGAAATTGCAGGGCGATGCGACTGGGACCCGCACCTTCAGGGGGAATGTGACGACAGCGGTCCCGTTCCTACAGCTCCAGGAAGCGGGGGTGGCGAACATGGACCAACCCCTGCGCAGCGACTTCCGGGAGACCGCCTTCTTCTTCCCCGACCTGCTCACCGACCGCGACGGCAGCGTGGTGCTGCGCTTTACCCTGCCCGACGCGCTCACGCGCTGGAAGCTGCTGGGCCTGGCGCACACCGCGGACCTGAAGACCGCGGAATTCACGCGCACCGCGATCGCGCAGAAGCCCCTGATGGTGGTGCCGAACCTGCCGCGTTTCCTGCGCGCGGGCGATCGCATCACGCTCACGGCCAAGGTCAACGCGCTGGAGCAGCGCATCGAGGGCCGCGCCACGCTCGCGCTCTTCGACCCCTTCACCAACGCTTCGCTCGACAAGGCCTTCGGGCTGAAGGTGGTGGAACAGGTCTTCGTGGCCGCGCCCGGCGAGAGCGGCGTGGTGGAATGGAGCGTGGTGGTGCCGGAGAACGTGGACGCCGTGGCCGTGCGCGTGGTGGCGCAGGGTGGTGGCGGTCCGGTGGGCGGAAGCACCGCCGCCGACGGCGAGGAGCGCGTGCTGCCCGTGCTCACCGACAAGCTGCTCGTGACCGAGAGCCTGCCGCTGGCCGTGAGCAAGGCCGGCACGAGGACCTTCACCCTGGACAAGCTCAAGCGCTCGGGTGGCAGCAGCACCCTGCAGCACAAGAGCCTTACGCTCGAGTTCACCCCGAACCCCGCGTGGTACGCCGTGCAGGCGCTGCCCTACCTGATGGAGTTCCCGCACGAATGCGCCGAGCAGACCTTCAGCCGCTACTACGCCAACCGCCTCGCCGCGCACATCGTGGAAGAGCGGCCTGCGATCAAGCAGGTGTTCGAGCAGTGGCGGAGCACGGCGAAGAACGGAGGGCCCGATGCCTTCGCCAGTGCCCTGGAGAAGAACGCGGAGCTCAAGGGCATGGTGCTGGCCGAAACGCCGTGGGTGCTCGACGCGCAGAACGAGCGGCAGCGCAAGGAGCGCATCGCCCTGCTCTTCGACCTGCAGCGCATGGCCACCGAGGAGGCCGTGGCCCTGAAGAAGCTGAAGGAGATGCAGCTGCCCAATGGCGCGTGGCCCTGGTGGAGCGGGATGAGCGCGAGCGCGTGGATCACCGCGCACATCGTGGCCGGAATGGGCCACCTGGAGCACTTGAACGCAGCGGACCTACGTGAAGATGGCGAGTTGAGCGCCATGCTGAAGAAGGCCGTGCGCTGGATGGACCAGGACCTGGAGCGCGG
>JAEUSV010000041.1 GCA_016788485.1 Flavobacteriales bacterium | reverse complement strand
CGCGCGCAAGGCCGGCCACATCACCAACATCGGCAGCACCGCCGGCAAGGAGGTCTACCCCAAGGGCAACGTGTACTGCGCCAGCAAGCATGCGGTGGACGCGCTCTCCAAGGCCTTCCGCCAGGACCTCCTACCCTACGGCATCAAGGTGACGCAGATCGCGCCGGGCATGGCCGAAACGGAGTTCAGCGTAGTGCGCTTCCACGGCGACGAGGCCCGCGCGAAGCAGGTCTACCAAGGCCTTGAGCCCCTTCGCCCCCACGACATCGCGGAGCTGGTGCATTACGTGACCACCCTGCCGCCCCACGTGTGCGTGAACGACCTGGTGGTGACGCCCACCGCGCAGGCGAACAGCACCACGGTGTACCGGGGGTAGGGATCCGTTGTTCGTTGTCCGATGTTCGTCGGGAACGTACAGGTGCCGCGTGTACCGCGACGCGCCGTGCACGAACAACGATGCACGCTGCACGGACAACGGACCGTGCCGAACACGCGTCCAAGGCTGGACCGCACACCACCGCTATCTTCGGCGGACCAACACACTCTCCTCCATGAACAAGTTCCTGAAATGGGCGCTGATCATCGTCGGCGTCCTGCTCCTGCTGGGCTTCGTCGGCTTCAAGGTGCTCCAGCACAACACCAAGAAGTTCAGTCCGGAGGACACGGTGACCTTGAGCATGGACGGTTTGGACCTGCAGGTATTCTATAACCGCCCCAGCAAGAAGGGGCGCACCATCTTCGGCGGGCTGGTTCCCTACGACAAGGTGTGGCGTACGGGCGCCAACGAGGCCACGACCTTCACCACGAACAAGCCCCTGCGCATCGGCGACGGCACGCTTCCCGCCGGCACTTACACCCTGTGGACCATCCCCGGCGCCCATGAGTGGACGGTGATCTTCAACAAGAAGATGTACCCCTGGGGCGTGGATTGGAACAGCCAGGCCAGCCGCCAGGCCGAGCACGATGCGGTTCGCCTGATCGTACCCGTGGAGACCGTGGAGACCCCCGTGGAGATGTTCACCATCGCCCTTCAAGGAGAGCCCCTGGCCATGACGCTGACCTGGGACAACGTGCGCATCACCGTGCCGATCGCCCAATAGGGCATGCCTACCTTCGCGGCCACAACCATTCACCGATGAACAATCCCTGGCTCAAGACCCTGGTGTTCAGCCTGCTTTTCGGCGCTGTCGGCTTCCTGCTCGGTCGCCATTGCGGCCACGGCTGCGGCCGTGACCGCGGGCATTGCGAGAAGGCCGCCGGGTGCCAAGGTGAAAGCGCCTGCGAACACGGCGGTGGTTGTTGCACCGAGGGCGGGAAATGCGATATGGCGGAGTGCGACCACGCCGGTGCGATGGCCGGGGCAGGCATGGGCGGCGCTTGCTGCAAGGGCCACGGCATGGGTCACGGTGGCGGCCACGGAGAGAAGGCCTGCTGCAAGGGCATGGGCCACGGCGCCGCGGAGGCCGAGGCCCAGGCGGCCGTGGACCGCATCAAGGCCAGCGGATTCCAGGGCGACACGACCGTGAAGATCACCGGTGGCCACGTGAACATCGGCCTGCACGGTGATGACGTGAAGGTGATGATCGAGCTC
>JAEUSV010000012.1 GCA_016788485.1 Flavobacteriales bacterium | reverse complement strand
GGCCGCCCGCCAGGTGGCCGTGCGCGATGGGTTGATCAACACCACGCTGGACCTCCACGGCGAGCTCACCACGGGCATGTACCTGGTGACGGTGATCGCCGGTGAGCAGCAGTTCACCCAGCGCCTGGTGATCGAGTAAGGCCTGCCAACGGACCATGCGAAGCCCCCGGCCCAACGGCCGGGGGCTTCTTGCGTCCCGTCCTATGCGATGCGAGCGTACCGCGTAGGTGTATTTTCAGCCCAACACAACAACCATGATGCGACCCTACACCTTCCTGATGCTGATGGTGCCGTTCGCCCTGCAGGCCCAGCCTGTGCTGCAACAGACCATGGTCGATCCCGGCGGTGCCAGCTACGAGCTGTACACCGTGGTGTCCGCGGGCTCGGCGCAGGTGCCCACCGGCGGTGCCAACCAGACCTGGGACCTGAGCAGCCTGGTGCTGCTGAACGCCGGCACCATGGACTTCGTGCCGGCCGCCTCCACGCCCTACGCGGCCAGCTACCCCACCGCCAACTATGCCTGGGAAGGCACCTTCACGGGCCTGCCGCCCAGCTATGCCTACTTCTCCGTCACCAGCTCGGCCTTCGAAGTGGTGGCCGACGATGTGCCCGATGCCCCCAACATCTACACGGACCCCAAGAAGCTGCTGGTCTTTCCGATGAACTACGGCCAGACCTTCGTGGACCCCTACACCGATGGCGGTGGCGCGGCCAGCGTGGCCTGGACCTACGCGGGCCATGGCACCACGGTGCTGCCCTATGGCACCTTCACGAACACCGTGCTGCTCACCAGCAACGAGGGCGATGTGGTGATCTGGAGCACGGCCCCCCTGCACCCCCTGGCCTCCTACAACGGCACCGATGCCCTGCTCTTCGGCCCGGGCAATGTGGGCATTGGTGATGCACCGGCCCTTGCTCCCCTCAACGCCTTCCCCAACCCCTGCGATGAGGTGCTCCAGGTGGAGCTGCCGGGGGATGCCGGCTGGCGCATCACCGACCTGCAGGGCCGCCTGATGCTGGCCGGCCGCAGCAGCTCCTCTGCGCAACAGGCCCTTCCCGTGGCTTCGCTCGCCCCCGGCGTCTATATGCTGCTGGTGGACGAGGCCGGTGCCACGCGCGGCCAGCGCTTCGTGAAGCACTGACAGGCACGACCTTGGACGGCGCCCCGCTTCTCCCTGGAGAGGCGGGGCGCTTCGCTAGGAAAAAACAGCAGGTACTTCTGAGGAATATGGGAAATGATCTACCGAACTTTAGGAAAAACCAGAACCCATGAACCGACGCTACGCCCTTCTCCCAGCCATGCTTCCGGTCATGCTTGCCGCGCAGCCCAACCCGCAGCAATCCATGGTCGATCCCAACGGCATCAACCTCACGGTCCATTCCGTGGTCTCACCGGGGAGCTCCCAGCAGCCCACCGGAGGTGCCAACCAGACCTGGGACCTCAGCACCACGGTGCTCCTGAACGTGGGTACCCTTGATTTCGTCCCTGCCGCCGGAACGCCCTACGCATCCAGTTATCCCAGTGCCAACTGGGCCTGGGTCACCACCATCACCGGCCTGGGGCCCGATCACATGTACATCACCATCAACAGCGACGGCATCGAGCTGGTGGCCGATGATGTGCCCGGGAACCCCAACATCTACACGGACACCAAGAAGCTGATCTCCTTCCCCATGACCTATGGGCAGACCATCCTCGATCCCTATGTCGATATGGACGGAGCGGCCAACGTCGCGTGGACCTACGCCGGTTACGGCACCACCATCATGCCCTTCGGCAGCTTCCCCAACACCATGCTCCTCACCAGCAACGAGGGCGATGCGGTGATCTGGAACACGGCACCGCTGCATCCGCTGGCGATCGATGACGGCACGGACGTCCTGTTCTTCGGCCCCGCCAACGTGGGCGTGGACGAAGCGGCAGGCCCCATGGCGATCAAGGCCTTCCCCAACCCCTGCACGGAGGTGCTAAACGTGGACCTGCCGGGCGATGCCGGCTGGCGCATCACCGACCTGCAGGGCCGCCAGGTGCTGGCCGGCCGCAGCCGCTCCGCTGCGCAACAGGCCCTTCCCGTGGCTTCGCTCGCCCCCGGCGCCTATGTGCTGCTGGTGGACGAGGCCGGTGCCACGCGCGGCCAGCGCTTCGTGAAGGACTGACAGGCACGACCTTGAACGGCGCCCCGCCTCTCCCTCGAGAGGCGGGGCGTTCGCTTGAAACCCCTCCGCACCCGGTCCTTGGGCCCACGACCCGAAGCGACCTGTGCGCGGGGAGCGGCCGACCGCGGAGCACGCGCTCGCCGTCCGTCACTTCACCACGTAAGTGATCCCCAAGTGGAATTTCCTTCGCGCACCCTTACGGAACCGGAACGTGCCGGGGCCTCTCTCCCACGTGCTTTCCGCGCTGGTCCCGGTGCGTTCCACCGGTTCCGCTCACTGCCCCGCCAGCCAGGCCAGCGCCTCCGCCTCGGTGCGGAACATCTCAGTTGGCACCGGGCTCGGGTTGTAGGTGAAGTACAGCCGCGTGAGCGTCTCCTGCACCGGGGTGAGCACCACGATGGCCACGGCGCGGTGCAGTTCGTGCACCGCATGACCGGCGTACTGGTCGCGGTTGAACAGTTCCATCTCCAACCGGAGGCCTTCGTGCAGCACGAGCAGCACCAGGGGCGGCCGCTCCGGCTCCGGCAGCCGGGTGCGTGCCTGGATGATCTCCTGGATCCCTGCGGAGCTCAGGACGGCGTCGGGCTTGAAACGGAATTCGAACAGGTCGGAACGGCTGGCATGGATCACGGCCAAGGCCGTGTCCACGGTGGTCGGAGCAGTGGTCATGTCGGGGGAGCGCACAAAGGTGGCTCATACGGCCGGGCCGCCTGGTGGTTAGCGGAACACGCCCCGGTTCGTCACACAACGGCTTCCTGTGGGTGCTTGCAGGCGGGAAGAACAGAAGGCGGATTTTTCAACAGGGGGCTGTTGAGATATGGGACAGCCTCCTATTTTCGGACCTCGCCACCGCTCCGAAACCCCTCTGGCGAACCGAAGAACCCATTCCCGACCCGGTGCCGATCGGAGGTATCGCCACGTCGCCACGCAGTGACGAGCGGTTCTCTTCACCGGCCCCTATTACCCTCCCTTCCGAAACCCATCCCCATGAGCAGGACATTCCGCTCCCTTTCCCTGGCGCTGCTTTGCGCTGTTGGCTTGCAGCAGGTGCAGGCGCAGTTCGCCGTGACCACCAATGGCGGCTCCGGCCTGGCGCCCACGTATGGCAGCCTTGCGGCCGCCATTACCGCACTGAACGGCGCCACCATCACCAGCCCGGTGGTGATCACCTGCCCGACCGGAACGGAAACCTCTCCGGCTGGAGGTTACTCCATCACGGCCCAGGGCACGGCGGTGAACACCATCACCATCCAGGGCAATGGCGCGGCCAATAGCATCATCACGGCCCCCAATCCGGCAGGTACTGTGGGCGCACTCAACGACGCCATCTTCAAGCTTGTGGGCGCGGATTTCGTGACCATCCAGGGCTTCGCCATGAATGAGAACGGCGCGAACACGACCACCGCCGCCGCCTCGAACAACATGGTGGAATGGGGTGTGGCGCTGTTGTACGCAAGCACCACCAATGGTGCCCAGAACAACACCATCCAGAACAACAGCATCACGCTGAACCGGACCTACCAGAACACGTTCGGGATCTATGCGAACTCCACGCACTCTGCTACCGCAGTAACAACGAGCGCCACGGCGACCACGACAGCCGGCGGCAACAGCGGGCTGAAGGTGTATGGTAACACGATCACGAATGTGAATCAAGGCATCGTTGTGATCGGCCCCACAGCGGCTGCCGACATGAACACGGGCATCGACATCGGCGGTTCGAGCCTAGCCCAAGGCAATACCATCACCAACTGGGGTACCACGGGAACGTTCTCAGGCTACGTGAACATCTCCGGCACACTCAACTGCATTCTTATCCGGAACGCTGTCGGATTCAATGTCTCCTACAATACCCTGACCAGTTCGGTCGGTGGTAATACCGTCACTGCGTCCCAGCGGTCCATTTTCATTCCTGCCTTCAGCAATACACCTTCAGGTACATTCACCAATACCATCAACAACAACACACTCTCACTTCAGAGCGGCATTGCGAGCGGGTCGCTGAACGGCATTATCAACGAGACCACCACGGGTACCGCGACTAGTTCATTGAATATCAGCAACAACAACTTCCAGACATGGGGGCATACGGCCGCATCCCCCAGTGGTGCATGCACATTCATCAGCAATGCGATGGCGCACCTGAATACCACCATCAGCGGCAACACTTTCACGAACATCAGCTTGGGCACGACCGGTTCGGTCACTTTCATCAGCAACAACGTGGCCATGCCGGCTGGTGGCTCCACCGTAGCTGACAACAACTCCATTGTCACAGCCTTCAACAAGACCGGGGCAGGCGGAACGGTTACTTTATATTTCACGAACACCACCCCCAGTTCGCCGGTGGGTTCCACCAAGAGCCACCAGAACAACAACTTCTCGAACATCTCGCTCACCGGTGCTACCACGATGGCTGGGTGGACGGACCTGGAAGGCGCGACCGGTGGTGGGGCCACCAAGACCATCTCGAACAACACCTTCAGCAACTGGTCATGCGGAACCGGTGCGGTGAACGTGCTGCAGACCAACTTCAGTGGCAATGGCACGGCGATCACCGGCAACACCATCTCCACCATCAGCACCACGGCCACCAATGGTGGCAACATCACCGCGATCTCGATCGGCTCCTCGAACGGCGGTGCGGCTCAGAGCTGCTCGAACAATAGCATCAGCGGCCTTTCAGGGGGATCGTTGAGCACCGTTACCGGCATCACCGGCGGTTCATCCTCTATTACCACCATGACCATGACGGGGAACTCCGTCAGTGGTCTTTCAACGACCAACACGACGGCCACTACGGTGGGCATAGCCATCACCGCTGGCGCCACCGTCAACCTGTCCGGCACCACGGTCCACACCTTGACCGGCAACACCGGGGCCGTCAATGGAATCGCTATCAGCAGCGGCACCAACGTGACGGTGAGCGGAAGCACCATCCGCGGCTTATCCACCTCGGACAACCTGATACATGGCTTCAACGTGACCGGCGGCACCACGGTGACGCTGAGCGCCAACAAGCTGTATGACTTCCAGTCCGGCGGCCTGAACGGATCGGCGAATGGTGTGACCATCGCCGGCGGCACCACGGTGAACGTGCAGAACAACCTGATCGGCGACCTGCGCGCCCCGGCGGCCAGTGGCACCAACCAGGTGATCGGCATCAACGTGAGCAGCGCCACCACGAGCGCCACGCGCAACGTGAGCTTCAACACGATCTACCTGAACGCCACCTCCACCGGGGGCAACTTCGGCACCAGCGGCGTGTTCCACAACGGTAGCAGCATCAGCACCACCAACACGCTGGTTCTGCGCAACAACATCATCGTGAACACCAGCACGCCGAACGGCGGCAACAATACCGCAGCTTTCCGGCGCAACCTGGCCTCGCTGGCCAACTACAGCTCCGTCAGCAACAACAACCTGTTCTATGCCGGCTCGCCGGGCACTCAGCGCCTGATCTACACCGATGGCACCAACAACGATCAGACACTACCAGACTTCAAGGGCCGTGTATCGACCCGCGACGCCGCCTCCGTCACCGAGAACCCGCCCTTCCTTAGCCTGCTGGGGAGCAACGCGAACTTCCTGCACATCGATCCCGCCACCCCGACCCAACTGGAGAGCGGCGGTATTCCCGTGGCCGGTATTACGACCGACTTCGACAACAACACCCGCAGCGCGACCACCCCGGACATCGGCGCGGATGAGTTCGCGGGCATCGCTGCCGACCTGTCCGGTCCTACGATCACGTACACCGCTCTGGGCAACACCTGCGCATTGGGCAACCGCACACTGAGCGCTACCGTCACGGACAACTCCGGTGTGCCGACCTTCGGTGCCGGTCTTCCGGTGCTGTATTGGCGGATCAACGCGGGTGCCTATACCGCTGCGACGGCCACGCACGGTGGCGGTTCAACCTACAACTTCAGCTTCGGTGCTGGTGTGGTTTCCGGCGATGTGGTGAGCTACTACATCGTAGCGCAGGACAATGCGACAACGCCGAACGTGAGCGTTAATCCGAGCGCAGGCGCTGCGGGCCTCAGTGCCAACCCGCCAGCGGCCAGTACACCCCCCACTACGCCCAGCAGTTACACGATCTCCAACACCTTGAGCGGCACCTACACGGTAGGCACCGGCGGCAACTACGCCACGCTCAACGCCGCTGTTGCCGCGTACAACACCAACTGCCTCGGTGGGCCGGTGGTGTTCGAACTTACCGACGCCAGCTACAACGTGGGCTCCATACTCACCATCAACGCCAACCCGGATGCGAGCGCCACCAACACGCTCACGATCCGGCCGGCCACGGGGGTGACGACCACGATAAGTGGTGCGAACATCTCATCCGCGGGCATCATCTACCTGAACGGTGCCGACTGGGTGACCATCGACGGTTACAGCGGCGCCACCCCGGTAACGAACAGCCTGTGCCCGCGCGTGCAGGCCACGCGCAACATGACCATCCAGCAAACGGCCAGCGGTGCCAGTGTTGGCGTGGTCTGGCTGGCGAACGGCGCCACGAACAACATCGTGCGCAACTGCATCGCGCAGGGCTTCTCGACCAGTACGACCCCGGTCGGCATCGGCTCCGGTGGCACCAATGCCTCCATCGGCTCCATCGGTACCGACAACGACAACAACCGGTATGAGAACAACGCCGTCTTCAACTGCCAGGCGGGCATCGTGAGCAATGGGGCCAGCACGGCCAACCCCAATACGGGCACCGTGATCATCCTGAACGAACTGACCACTGCGAGCGGTCTTGGTCGGTTCGGCATCTACAGCGTCTTCGAGGACGGTATCCAGGTCCAGGGTAATACCATCGGCAACCTTACGGCCGCGAACGACCAGGGTGGCATCGTGCTGGGCATCAGTGGCACCAACCTGTTCGACACCCCAACGAGCAATGCGGTGATCAACGCCACAGTGACCGACAACGTGATCGGCCCCCTGACCAGCGGCGGAACGAACAGCGCCATGGGCATAGTGCTGGGAGCAACGACCAGCGGCACCACCCTGATCGCCAACAACATGATCCGCGGACTTACAGGCAACAGCACCCCTGGCGACCTGGTCGCGGGTATCGCGGTGGTGGGTGGCGCCGGTGCCGTGAACGTGTACCACAACACGGTGCACCTCAACGGCACGCAGGTGACCGGGACAACTCCCACGAGCACCTTCACCTGCTTCGCCGTGCTGAACAGCACCGCGCCCACGCTGGACGTGAAGAACAACATCTTCCACAACGCCACAGTGGGTGCCACGGGCAGCACTTCGAAGTACTCCGCCATCGCCCTGGGCTACACCAGCACCACGGGCAACTACGCCGGCCTTACCAGCAATTACAACGACCTCTTCTCCGCAGGCCCGGGCCCGGGTACATACTGCGTGGGGGTAACGGGCGGCGTGAACGCGGGTACGGTGCGCAGCACCCTGGCCAACTGGCAGACCGAGACCGGTCGCGATGCCAACAGTGTGAACGTGGCGGCGGTGTATGTGAGCGGCACGGACCTGCACCTGGACAACAGCAACGCCAGCAACATCGCCAACCTGATGAGCGGCGGCACGCCCACGAGCGTGACCACCGACATCGACTGCGCCACGCGCAGCGGCACGGCGCCCACCATCGGCGCGGACGAGTTCCTGGTTAGCGGTTGCATCGGTGCGCCCACGGCGGGCACCAGCAGCGGTCCGGCAGCTGTTTGCTCGGGTCTTACGGCGAGCCTCTCCAACACCGGCGCCTCCATCGGCAGCGGCATCAGCTTCCAGTGGCAGGTGAGCACCACCAGCGGCAGCGGTTACGTGGATGTGACCGGCGGTACCGGAGCGACCACGGTGAACTACACCACGGGCGCCCTTGCGGCCGGAACCTACTACTACGTGCTGGCGGTGACCTGCAGCAACAGCAGCACCACCACCTTGAGCAACGAGGTGACGGTGGTGGTGAACCCGCTGCCCACGGTCCTTGTGAACGGTGTTGCGGCGGCCACGGGGTCGTTCTGCAACCCGGGCGGCACCCCGGTGGCGCTCAACGCGAGCGGCGCAAGCACCTATGCCTGGAGCCCTGCATCCGGCCTCAGCGCCACCACGGGAGCCAGTGTCACCGCTTCACCGAGCGCCAGCACCACCTACACCGTGTCCGGCACCGATGGTAACGGCTGCGTGAACACGGCCACTGCGGCGATCACGGTAGCCTCGCCCCCTGCGAATGTGACGGCCGCGTCGGCTCAGTCCACCATCTGCGCTGGCGCCTCCACCACCTTGTCGGCGACGGGCACCATTTCCACTCCCGCGAACGCCTACAGCCTTTCTGCGACCTCGGGCACGTTCACCCCGCTGAGCGGCGGAACGACCGTGGGCACCATAAAGGCCGATGATGCCGTATCCGGCGCGATCCCCATCGGCTTCTCGTTCAATTACGCAGGAGGGTCCTACACCAACGCTTACGCCAGTTCCAACGGATTCCTGAGCTTCAATTCGGGCGTCACCTCCACCGCGACCAACAACATGGCGACACCCGCGGGCTCGATCCTGCCCCTGGTGGCCCCGCTCTGGGATGACCTGGATGGCACTTCGACCGGTACGGCGAGCTACCTCACCACGGGTGCGGCGCCGAACCGCGTGTTCACCTTCGAGTGGCTCAACTGGGAGTGGAATTACCAGGCCAATGCGGCGGTGATCTCCTTCCAAGTGAAGCTCCATGAGGCCGATGGCCGCATCGAGTTCGTCTACCGCCAGGAAGCGGCCGCATACAACGCGGGCACCACGGGCGGGGCCTCCATCGGTCTCGTTGGCACGGCTGCCGGCAACTTCCTGAGCCTTACGAACACGAGCGTCGCACCTGGCACCAGCACCGTAACGGAGACCAATAACCTCACCGCCAAGCCTGCCACGGGCCAGGTGTATGCTTTCCTGCCGACGCAACCCACCTTCAGCTGGGCGCCGGCCGGACTGGTAACGAACCCGACGAGCCAGGTCACCGCGACCACCGCACTGTCGGCCACCCAGATCTTCACGGTGACCGCGTCCAATGGAGCGTGCAGCACGACGGCGAACGTTACGGTGACCGTGGATCCCTTGGTCTGCGGAGCCCTTACCACCTCGGGTACTGCCTGTGTGGGCCTTCAGACGGTGTCGGCCAACCCCAGCGGTGGCGGCACGCCATACACCTACGCCTGGACGGAGGACGGCCTGCCCTTCGGCGGGAACACGCAGACCATCACGGCCTCGGTGGGTACGCACCTCTATGTGTGCACCGTGACCGACGCCTGCCTCAACACCTGCTCCTCATCGCTTTCAGTCACCACCAATCCTGCACCGTTGGTGAGCATCGCCCCCACCCCGGCCAACGCCGTGATCTGTGGTACGGGCAACGTGGTGCTGAACGCCACCGGAGCGAGCACCTATGCCTGGAGCCCTGCGACCGGACTGAGCGCAGCCACGGGATCGCCGGTGACGGCCACGCCCACTTCGAGCACACTTTACACCGTGACAGGTACGGATGCCAACGGTTGCATCGCGACCGCATCGCAGGTCGTGGTCGTGACCTCCCAGCCGGTGGTGAGCACCACGACGGCGACCCCGGCTTCGATCTGTGCGGTCGGCAACAGCCAGTTGAACGTCGCTGCCACGGTGACCCCCTACGCCCTTGTGGCGCCGGCGAGCACGTTCGTCGACATCTCCGGCACCGGCACTGCGGTCTCCGGTGTGGTGGGTGACGATACCGAAGCGAACATCACCATCCCCGCCTTCACGTTCAACGGCACCAGCTACACCGCTGCCCGCATCGGTGCGAACGGCGCCATGGTGCTGGGCTCGACCAGCGGGGATGTGACCAATCTCAACGTGGCCATGCCCTCGACGGCCAACAGCGCCGGCAATCTGCTCCTGGCGCCCTTCTGGGATGACCTGGACAACGGGACCACCAGCAACGTGTACACCGCCACCTCGGGCAACCTGTTCATCATCCAGTGGCATACCTGGGGCCATTATGGGCCCACTGTGACCGCTGGTGAAGAGATCACCTTCCAAGTGCAATTGGACCTGGTGACCGGCGCGATCCACTTCGCCTATGCCGATGTCGTCTTCGGTGGCGGCCAGGCCGCCAACAATGCCGGAGCCAGTGCCACCGTCGGCATCCAGTGGGCAGGCACGGCCGGTTCGGCGCTGCAATACAGCAACAACACGGCTTCGCTGAGCAATGGACAGGTGATCACCTTCGTCCCCAACACGCTCAGCTACGCCTGGAGCCCCGCCACCTTCCTCAACAACACGGCCATCGCCAACCCGCAGGCCCAGAACATCAACGCCACCACCGCATACACGGCCACGGTGACCTCCACCTTGGGCTGCACGGCCCAAGGCAACGTAACGGTAACGGTGAACCCGCTGCCCACGGTGACCTGCCCGGCCAACAGCAGCGTGTGCATCGATGCAACGGCCTTCGCCCTCACGGGCGGCAGCCCGGCCGGTGGCACGTACAGCGGTCCCGGTGTGACGGCGGGCAACTTCAACCCGGCCACGGCCGGTGCGGGTACGCACACCATCACGTACAGCTACACCGATGGCAACACCTGCACCAACACCTGCCAGTTCACCATCACGGTGAACCCGCTGCCGGTGGTGACCTGCCCCGCCAACATCACGGGCATCTGCACCGTGACCCCGGCGTTCGCCCTGAGCGGTGGCAGCCCGGGCGGTGGTACCTACAGCGGCACGGGCGTGAGCGCTGGGCAGTTCGACCCGGCGGTATCGGGTGACGGCCTCTTCACCATCACGTACAGCTACACCGACGGCAACAGCTGCAGCGCCAGCTGCACCTTCACCATCAACGTGGACGCCGCGCCCACCTGGTACCTCGACAGCGACGGCGACGGTGAGGGGGATGTGAACGCCAGCGTGGAGGCCTGCACGGCGCCCACCGGCTATGTGGCCAGCCCCGGCGACTTCTGCCCGCTGGACCCGCTGAAGCTCTACCCCGGCGCCTGTGGTTGCGGCGCGGCCGATGTTGACACGGACGGTGACAGCTACCTCGATTGTGTGGACGCGTGTCCCACCGACCCCGGCAAGATCGCGCCCGGTAGCTGCGGCTGCGGCAACCCCGAGCCTGGTGTGGCCTGCAACGACGGCAACCCCAACACGATCAACGACGTGGTGAACGGCAGCTGCCAGTGCGTGGGCACCCCGGTGGTGCAGCCCTGCACGCAGAACAGCGTGATCCTCGACCTGGTGACCGATGGCAACGGCGCACAGACCACCTGGTTCGTGGAGCCGATCGGCGGCGGTGCGCCCCTGTGCACGGGCACGGGCTACGGCAACAACGCCACCCTGAGCCTGCCGTGCTGCCTGCCCAACGGCAGCTACCGCCTGCGCGTGACCGACGCCGGTGGTGACGGCATCGCCACCCCGGGCGGATTCGTGCTGCGCATGGCCGACGGGCGCAAGCTCATCGACAACGCCGGCAACGGGGTGTTCACCTCCACCAGCATGTTCACCGACGGCTTCAAGCTGCCGCTGGGCGCCCTGCAGGTGGAAGGCAGCAACTGCGACCGCACGGACTTCCTGCCCAACGAGGTGATCCGTGTGACGCCCTCCAGCGCAGTGAGCGCGCAGTTCGGGGTGACCAACAGCACCAGCGGCTATGAGTGGTACTTCTTCAACCCCAACGGCGGATACACCCGCAAGGTGTTCACCTCGCACGCGAACGCGAGCACCAGCTTCCCCAGCGGGGCCGAGCGCTGCACCTACTTCCGCCTGAACAGCCTGAGCACCAACCCGCTGCCGACCAACGTGCTGCTGAACGTGAAGGTGCGCCCGGTGGTGGCCAACAGCTACGGCACCTTCGGACCGGTGTGCCGCCTGAAGATCGACACGCAGACCAGCAACTGCGTGGTGACCCAGCTCGTCGGCACGCCCGGCACGCAGTTCAGCTGCGGGGCCACGGGCAAGCAGGTGAACGGCCCGGGCACCAGCCGCTACATCTATGCGCAGCCGGCCGTGCGTGTGGTGAACGGCCAGAACCAGGTGGCCACCAACTACGGCTTCGAGCTGTCCGAGCCGGTGAGCGGCTATGTACGCACGGCCTGGACCACCAGCTACACGCTTACGCTGGCCGGCTGGAGCACCAACCCGCTGCTGTGCGGCACTCACGTGTACAACGTGCGCGTGCGGGCGAGCTTCGACGGCGGCGTCACCTGGTGCCCCTATGGACCGGTGTGCACGGTGGGGATCACCAACAACCTGGCGCAGCCCTCGTGCACGCCGCCGGCCAACGCCTTCGCCGGTGGCAACGACCGCATGGACATCGAGCAGGTGGCCACGGGAAGCGCTTTGGTGCTGTGGCCCAACCCCAACCGCGGCGATCAGCTGTACCTGGCCGTTGACCAGCTGAACAGCGAGCTCACGACCGCCACGCTCGACCTCTACGACCTGTTCGGCAAGCGTGTGGCCACCTACACCCTGCCCGTACGCGACGGTTTGCTCAACACCGCCATCGACCTCCATGGCGACCTCGCCACCGGCATGTACCTGGTGACCGTGATCGCCGGCGAGCAGCAGTTCCAGCAGCGCCTGGTGATCGACTGATCACCGGGCCAAGCCCTTGTGCGGCGCCCCGCTTCTCCCCGGAGAGGCGGGGCGTTGTGCTTCGGGAATAAGGTGATCACCGTAGTGACCGCCCCATGGGAATAGTCGACTTTTGAACGATCCCGACGGTCCAGCTCCCACCCATCATGCTCCAACTCCCATCCCACAAGCTCCGTTCCGCCTTGATCGGCGTGGCATTCCTATCCATTCACGTGGTCCATGGCCAGATCCCGGCAGGTGACCTTGACCTGTGGCTGCGCTCCGATGCCGGGGTGCAGACCTCCGGGTCGAGCGTGACCCAATGGGATGACCAGAGCGGCAATGCCCGGCATGCCACGCCTTCCTACGGTGTGCCACCGTTGCTCGTACCCAACCAGGTGAACGGCCTGCCTGTGCTGCGCTTCAACGGCACCAACAATGGCCTGGCCACGCCGGCGTTCACCGCCTTCCCCAACAAGCGCGGCTGCATGTTCGTGGTGGTGAAGATCAACGGGCCCAGCTTCACCAGTGGTGGCGGGTTCAGCCACATCTGCGGTACCTGGTACAGCCCTTCGGGCACCACCATGGAGTTCGGTGCCACCACGGCCAACTACGGCTACTTCGATGGCGTGGGCACCGTGGGCTTCAACGTGGCGCCGCTGCCACCGAGCGCCTGGGGCATCGTCACCCTGCACCGCAATGCCGACACCAGCTTCGACTTCTACAAGAGCGGGATCATCGCCACCACGAGCACGGTGGCCAACAACCAGCCCAGCTCCCTGCCGCAACACATCGGCTACAGCGGCTATCCGGGCATCTCCGAGGTGCTCAACGGCGACCTCGCCGAGATCATCTTCTATGGCCGTTCGTTGAGCCCGGCCGAGATCGAACAGGTCAATACCTACCTCGCCAACAAGTACACCTTCAACGGCGACATCCCCTTGCCCACCGCCAGCGGCACCACCATCTGCGGTCCGGGCAGCGCCACCCTCACGGCCAGCGGAGGCACGGCCTACCGCTGGTACGACAGCCCCTCCGCCACCGTGCCTGTGGCCACCACCGCCAGCTTCACCACGCCGTTGCTCAACGCCACCACCACCTACTACGTGGCCAACTACCCCGGCACCCTGGTGAGCCAGCGCGTGCCCGTGACCGTAACGGTGAACCTCCCAGGGACGGCCTGCGACGATGGCAACCCCGGCACCATCAACGATGCGCTCAATGGGCAATGCCAATGCGTGGGAACACCACCTTACCAGGACCAGAACCTCGCCTTGGCCCTGGACGGCAACTTCCAGCATGCCTCCACCCTGGCGCAGCCCTCCCTGACCATCGGACCTGCACTGACGCTCGAAGCCTGGATCAAGCCGGACGCTTTCGTATACGGTGAGATCTTCTCGGTCTGCAACGACCCCAATTCCCCCTGCTCCGGGCAGGATTACAAGGCGCTGGCCTTCCGGGTGGACGCGAGCGGTGTCGTGACGGCGCTGATCGCCCCGACCACGTATGCATCGCGCCTGTTGGGGAAACAGACCACCACCAGCCTGGTACTGGGGCAGTGGGTGCACGTGGCGGCCACCCTGGACCTGGGCACGAACGAGGCGCACATCTACTTCAACGGCATCGAGCAACCGGGCATCAACCTGGCAACGGGCTCGGGATCCGGCTCGTTCACGGACCACCCTGCCATCGGCGCCTTGCAGGTGACCGGGCTCGCGAACACGATCCAATACCCGTTCTCGGGCAGCATTGACGAGCTCCGTGTGTGGAACTCGGCCCTGCCACAGACAAGCATCGCACAGTACGCGTGCGCCTATTCGCTGACCGGACACCCGCAGTCGGCCAACCTGGTGGCGCTGTACCACATCGAGGACGGACAGGCCCCGGACAACACGGTCGTTGATGCGGCGGGAGGAAGGAACGCGACGCTCACCAATGCGAGCGTGGCCACCGCCTACGTGCCAAGCGGGGCCGCTCAAGGCGGGACTTGCGGTTGTGCCCTGGGACCGATCGGTGCGCCTTGCAACGATGGCAACCCCAATACGTTGAACGACGCCATCACTTCGACGTGCCAGTGCGTCGGCACCATCAGCGGTGCCTCGGCGGAAGCCCTTCAGCTCGATGGTGTGGGCGACCATGTGGTGGTGCCCGACAACAACGCGTTGGATCCCGGAGCCGGCGACTTCACCATCTCGTTCTGGGTGCGCAAGGACGCCGCCACGAACAACTGGCAGAACAGCTTCGCCATGGGGAAGTGGACCAGCGGCAGCGTGCCTGGCAGCAACGAATGGGCGGTGTCCCTGGCCAACGGCCCCTTCAATAACATCCCCTCCTTCAGCCTCGAGTCGGGCACCAACATGGTGCTCGTAACAGGGACCACGCCCATGCCCGTGGGCACCTGGACGCACATCGCCGCCGTGCGCGATGGCAATACGGCCCTGCTGTACATGAACGGGGTGCTGCAGGCGAGCCAGACCCTGCCCAACGGCTTCACCGTGAACAACGTGGGGCGCGACCTGGTGATCGGCCTGGTGGCCGGTTTCGCGTACACCAACGCGGCCTTCGATGAGATCCAGTATTGCGATCAGGCCCTCTGCATCAACCAGCTGCTCCAGCGCATGAACTGTCCGCTCACCGGCACGGAGCCCGAGCTCGTGGCGTACTACAACTGTGACCAGGGCGTGGCCGGAGGCAATAACACCGGGCTCACAACGCTCATCGACCTGGCCGGTACGCCCCAGAACGGGACCCTGGTCAACATGAGCCTGAACGGCACCACCTCCAATTGGATCGCTCCCGGCCCGGTGGGCACGACACCCTGCGGTCCCCTGGTCCTGAACACGTATTACCAGGACCTAGATGGCGACGGTCTCGGCGATCCCGCCGTGAGCGTTCAGGATTGCTCCGCGCCCGTCGGTTATGTCGCGGACAATTCCGACAACTGCCCATCCACCCCGAACGTGGATCAGACCGATACCGACGGCGATCTGATCGGTGATGCTTGCGATGTGTGCCCGCTGGGCCCCAATCCCGGCAGCCCGTGCAACGACAACAACCCCTTCACCTCGGGCGATGCGGTGCAGGCCGGGTGCGGTTGTGCGGGAACGCCGTCAGCCACCACCACCTGGACGCTGGAGTTCGCCACGGACAACGCGGGCAGCGAGAGCACCTGGCAGATCGTGGACGCCTCCAGCCCCTTCGTGCTGGCCAGCGGCGGTCCCTACGCCAGCAACACCACCACCACGATCCCCGTGACGGTGCCCACCGGCGCCTGCTTCAACCTGATCGTGACCGATGCCAACGGCATGAGCAGCGGCACCACCGGTGGCTGGGTGCTGCGTGACAACAACGGTCGCCGCGTGATCGACAACGCGGGCGATGGCGTGTTCGCCGGCACGGTGCAGGCCCCCCTGCCCTTCTGCAGCCCCGTGGGCAACGATGTGCTGCTGCTGAGCAAGTGCGACAAGGTGGACTGGCTGCCCACCGGCGTGGTGATCGCC
>JAEUSV010000155.1 GCA_016788485.1 Flavobacteriales bacterium | reverse complement strand
ACCGAGAAGCAGTGCAAGGACAAGGGCCTCGCCATCAAGGTGGGCAAGTTCCCCTTCACCGCCAGCGGCAAGGCCAGCGCCGGCGGCAACAAGGACGGCTTCGTGAAGCTCATCTTCGACGCCAAGTACGGCGAGCTGCTCGGCGCCCACATGATCGGCGCCAACGTCACCGAGATGATCGCCGAGTGCGTGAGCATCCGCAAGCTCGAGACCACCGGCCACGAGATCATCAAGACGGTGCACCCGCACCCCACCATGAGCGAGGCCATCATGGAGGCCGCCGCCGCCGCCTACGGCGAGGTGATCCACCTCTAGGCCGATCGCACAACGCCGCACTGAAAAAGGCCGGGGCATCCCCCGGCCTTTTCCGTTCCCCGGCCCACCTTTGCCCCCATGTGCGGCATCGCGGCCACCTACCGCCTGGACATCGCCCGGGTCCCGGACACGGACCCCATGGGTGCCGCCCTGCAGGCCATCGCGCACCGCGGCCCCGATGATTCCGGCACCTACCGGAGCGGCCGCGCCGTGCTGGGCCACCGCCGCCTCAGCATCATCGACACCAGCGCCGCGGGCCACCAGCCCTTCACCGACGAGGGGGGGCGTTACACCATCGCCTTCAACGGCGAGGTCTTCAACTACCGGGAGCTGCGCGCCGGGCTCGAGGCGCAGGGCCACACCTTCCGCAGCCACACCGATACCGAGGTGGTGCTTCGGCTGTTCGCCGTGAAGGGACCGGCCTTCCTGCATGACCTGAACGGCTTCTTCGCGCTGGCGATCCACGATGCGCAGGAGGACACCCTGTTCGTGGCGCGCGACCGCTTCGGCGTGAAGCCCCTGTTGTGGTGCGAGGTGGAGGGCCGCGTGCTCGTGGCCAGCGAACTGCGCGCCCTGCAGGCGATGGGCGCCCCGGCCGCACTTGACCCCGTCTCGCTCCGGCAATACCTCACCTACCACTACATCGCGGCACCCGCCACCATCCTCGAAGGCGTGCGCAAGCTGCCCCCGGGGCACCAGCTGATGGTCGGCCGCCATGGTGCCGTGGAGAGCGCCTGGTACGACCTGGTGGGCGCGGCGCGCAACACCCCTGCCGTGGCCGACCAGGCCGTTCAACTGCGCGAACTGCTGGACGACGCGGTGCGCCTGCGGCTTGTGGCCGATGTGCCGGTGGGCACCTTCCTCAGCGGCGGCCTCGACAGCAGCATCGTGAGCGCCCTGGCCGCGCGCCACCACCCCGACCTGCACACCTTCAGCATCGGCTACAGCGACGATCCCTTCTTCGACGAGACGAGCTATGCCGAGGAGGTCGCCGCACGCATCGGCAGCCGGCACACCACCTTCCGCCTCTCGCGCGCCGACCTTGCCGAGGCCTACCCCCGCTTCCTCGCCGCCATCGACGAGCCCTTCGCCGACAGCAGCGCCCTGCCCTCCTACCTGCTCTGCGAGCGCACACGGCGCCATGTGACGGTGGCGTTGAGCGGCGATGGAGCCGACGAGGTCTTCGGCGGCTATCGGAAGCACCAGGCCGAACTGCGCTTCCGCTCACCCGGCGCCGCGGAAAAGGCCGTGGTGGCCCTGGCACCGCTGTGGCGTGCCCTGCCCCGCTCGCGCAACGGCCGCCTCACCGACCTCTTCCGCAAGCTCGACCGCTTCGCCCAGGCCGCGCGCGGTGATGCGGCCCGGCGCTGGCTCGGGCTGGCCTCCTTCGACACCGATGGCGATGCGGCCGCCCTGTTCCCCGGCCACCTGGGCGATGCCCTCGCCGCGCGGGAGCTGGCCATGACCAACGGGCTCCGCGAACTGCCCGGCCTCAACGGCTCCCTGCTCACCGATGTGCGCACCGTGCTGCCCAACGACATGCTGCACAAGGTGGACCTCACCAGCATGGCCCATGCCCTGGAGGTGCGCACCCCCTTCCTGGACCGGCGCGTGGTGGAGTTCGCCTTCAGCCTGGCGCCCGAGGCCAAGTTCGGCGCGGGCGCCGGCAAGCGCATCCTGCACGAGGCCTTCGGCGACCTGCTGCCCCAGCGTGTGCTTACCCGGTCCAAGCAGGGCTTCGAAGTGCCGTTGCGCGAGCTGTTCCTCGGTCCACTGGCCGGGCTGGTCGACGAGCTGACGCGGGAGGACCTGGTGGTGGACGCGGGGCTTTCGCCGGAAGGCGTGCGGGCGGTGCGGGCCCGGCTGCGGAGCGCCTCGCCCGGGCAGGCGCAGGCAACCGTGCACGCCTTGCTCGTCTATCTGTCGTGGTGGCGCACCAACGGCCCGCGCAAGGCCTGAGCCCCCACCGGATTACCTTCGCCGCCCCACCATGCCACGCGTCCTGCGCATCATCAACCGGTTCAACCTGGGCGGTCCCACGCACAACGCGGCCTACCTCACCAAGCACCTGCCGGGCGACTTCGAAACGCTGCTGGTCGGCGGCCAGTGGGACGAGAGCGAAGAGGGCAGCAAGCACATCCTGGACGCCATCGGCGTGGAGCCCCTGATCCTGCCCGAGATGCGGCGCGACATCGCCCCCTGGCGGGACCGCACCGCCTATCGCCGGGTGAAGAAGCTGATCAAGGACTTCAAGCCCGACATCGTGCACACCCACGCGGCCAAGGCCGGCGCGGTGGGCCGCCTGGCCGCCAGCGAGCTGGGCGTGAAGGTGATCGTCCACACCTTCCACGGGCACGTGTTCCACAGCTACTTCGGCCAGGTGCGCACGGCCATGTACAAGAACATCGAGCGCTTCCTGGCCCGCCGCAGCAGCCGCATCGTGGCCATCAGCGAGCGGCAGAAGGAGGAGCTGGTGAAGGAGCACCGCATCTGCCCGGACAGCAAGGTGAGCGTGATCCCCCTGGGCTTCGACCTCAGCCGCTTCCAGCAGGACCTGGAGGCGAAGCGCAGGCTGTTCCGCCGCGTGTACGGCGTGGCCGACGATGAGCTGGCCGTGGGCATCGTGGGGCGCCTGGTGCCCGTGAAGAACCACGACCTGTTCCTGGCCGGCCTGAAACGCCTGTCGGAGCGTTCGGGCCGCAAGGTGCGCGCCTTCATCGTGGGCGACGGCGAGGAGCGCGACCGGCTGGAGCAGGTGACCCGCGACATGGGGCTTTCCATGGCCGCCGGTCCCATCTTCAACGGGCATGGCTTCGGCCACGGCGTGAACGGCAAGCCCTGCGTACCTGCGGCCCAGGTCACCTTCACCAGCTGGATCAAGGAAGTGGACGTGGTGAACGCCGGGCTTGACATCGTGGCCCTCACCAGCAACAACGAGGGCACGCCCGTGACGCTGATCGAGGCGCAGGCCGCGAACCGTCCGGTGGTGAGCACCAACGTGGGCGGCATCGAGAACGTGGTGCGGCCCGGACGCACCGGTCTGCTGAGCCCCGCGGGCGATGTGGAGGCCTTCAGCTCCAACCTGCAGCGGCTGGTGGAGGACGACGCCTTGCGCGCCTCCATGGCCGGACTGGGCTGGGACCACGTCAGGGAGCGCTACCATTATTCCCGGCTGGTGGCCGATACCGAGCGGATGTACCGCGAACTCCTCGGCTAGCTCAGCCACCGATCGCTACATTTGCCGAAAGCAGAAGGAATGGGAAGGCCGGTGATCGTTGTCCTTGTCGCGCTGATGGTGTTCGCCAGCAGCTGCACGATCAACAAGGACATCATGTTCAAGACGCCGGTCGACTATGCGTTCGATACGCTGCCGGCGGTACCGGCCACGGACTTCACCATCTCCCCGAACGACTTCCTGCAGTTCAGGCTGTTCGCCAACGACGGTTTCCGCCTGATCGACCTGATCACCGACGAGAACCAGCGTGCGCCCAACCAGCGGAACATGCCCACCTACCTGGTGGTCGCCGATGGAACGGTGAAGCTGCCGCTGGTGGGGTACGTGCCCTTGGGCGGCAAGACACTGCGCGAGGCCGAACTGTACCTGGAGGGCATCTACACCCAGTTCTACAACCGGCCCTTCGTGCAGCTCACGGTGGTCAACCGCCGGGTGATCGTGTTCCCGGGCGGTGGTGGTGACGCCAAGGTGGTGAACCTCGACAACAACAGCAGCACCCTCACGGAGGTGCTGGCGCAGGCGGGCGGCCTGGCCAACCGGGGCAATGCGAGCAAGGTGAAGGTCTTCCGCCGGAAACAGGGCGGTGGCCGGTACGTGTACGAGTTCGACCTCAGCGACATCAGCGGCCTGAGGTACGCCGACCTGGTGATGCAGGGTGACGACATCGTTTACGTGCAACCCAACCCCGAACTCGCCCGCGAACTGCTGCAGGACCTGACACCGGTCATCACCCTGCTCACCACCACCATCCTCGTGATCGGCCTGGTGCGCTCGTTCGAGAACTGACCCGGACATGATCGCCGAACAGGGAGGTGCGGGCAACAGCAACCTGGATAGCTACAGGGAGCGCATCACGAACTTCAGCAACGAGTTCGACCTCGGGCTGTTCATCTACATCGTCAAGCGCTCGCTGGTCTGGATCATCCTCTGCATCCTTCTGGCACTGGCCGCCGCTTACATCTACCTGCGGTACACGCCGAACACCTACGAGAGCAAGGCCATCATCCAGCTGAGCCAGCGCAACAACGCGCGCAAGGTGCTCGAGGTGTCGGACATCACGGATGACAAGACCATCCAGGCCGATGTGGAATTGCTGCGTTCCAAGTTCTTCATCAAGCTGGCGCTGGACCGGCTGCCTCTGGAGGTGAGCTACTACTACAAGGGGCAGATCCTCACGAACGAGTTCTATGTGGAGACCCCCTACCAGGTGGAGGATGTGGTGCTGCTGGACACGCTCGTCCGGGACAAGCTCATCTACT
Source organism: Flavobacteriales bacterium (assembly GCA_016788485.1). Taxonomy (GTDB): domain Bacteria; phylum Bacteroidota; class Bacteroidia; order Flavobacteriales_F; family PHOS-HE28; genus PHOS-HE28. Next base: position 6,543 of record JAEUSV010000155.1, on the reverse strand, counting down.
GCAACCCGAGCGCGCCGGGCAAGGTGAAGGTCAACTACACCATGAACGAGAAGCCGTTCTCGGAGGTGTACGACGTGAGCGGGCGCATCGTGACGCCCCACTTCAGCTGCCGGATCGTGCCGGGGGCCAATGGGATATTCTCCACGCCCGACCCCGACGGCACGCACTACTTCGTGATCAACAACAAGGCCTCGCTGGTGGCCCGCTACTCCAAGCAGCTCTCGGTGCAGATCCTGGACGCGAACGCCAACACCGTGGTGATCAGCTGCAAGGACCACAACCAGGCCCTTGCGCGCGACATCCCGCAGGCGATGGCGCTCGCCTTCATCGAATACGACGTGGAGCGCAACCGCGCCAGCGCCGAGAACATCCTGAAGTTCATCGAGCAGCAGAAGGACACGGTGTTCGAGCAGTTGCGGGAAAGCGAGATCCAGCTGCAGGCGTTCAAGCGCGACAACCGCGTGCCCGACCTGGAGAAGCTCACCCCAATCTACCTCGAGCGACGCAACGAGTACGAGAACGACATCCTCAACCTGCGGATGGAGGAATCGCTGCTCAACGAGATCGAAACGGCGACGAAGGGGGCCCCGGAGAACGTGGACGTGTACAACCTGATCCCGTTGCTGGTCGGCACGAGCTACGAGGAGACCCTCACGCAGCTGATCCGCGACCTGCAGGTCCTGATCATGGAGCGCGACAAGGCCCTGTTCGAGGCCACCACGCGGAACGAGGAGATCAAGGGCCTTGAGCTGCGCATCAACATCCAGAAGAAGCTGATCCTGGACAGCATCAACACCCTGCGCAAGCGGTTCAACGACCGGCGTGTGGATTACGAAGAGCGCATCGCCGAGTTCGAGCAGCGCTTCCTGAGCCTCCCCGAGAAGGAACTCGCCTTCGCCCGCATCCAGCGCCTGTTCAACATCAACGAGAAGTACTACACCCAGTTGCTGGAGAAGGACATCGAGTACCGCATCAGCAACGCCGGCTTCGTGCCCGAGAACAGGATCCTCGAAAGCTCGGTGCTGCCGCGCACACCGATCGCCCCGGACCGCAACGTGGTGCTCCTCTCCTACCTGCTCACCGGGGTGATCATCAGCTTCCTCATCGTGCTGATCCGGTACATCCTGCACGACAACATCACCTCGCTGATCGATGTGGCGCGCCAGAGCAACGCGTCCATCGGCATCCTGGGCATGGTGCCCAAGTACAAGAAGGAGGTGCCCATCAGCCAGCTGCTGGTGGACAAGAACCCGAAGAGCCTGATCGCCGAGAGCTTCCGCAGCGTGCGCACGAACCTGCAGTTCGTGGACAACACGCCGGGCCCCAAGATCATCGCCGTCACCAGCACCATCAGTGGCGAGGGCAAGACCTTCGTGGCCATCAACCTCGCCGGCATCATCAGCTTCAGCGGCAAGAAGGTGATCGTGCTCGACCTCGACATGCGCAAGCCCAAGATCCACCTGGGCTTCGGCGTGGAGAACACGCGCGGCATGAGCACCCTGCTCATCGCCAAGGACTCGCTGGAGGAGTGCATCCAGAAGAGCTCCCTCGAGGACCTGCACTTCATCACCGCCGGGCCGATCCCGCCCAATCCGAGCGAGCTCATCATCAGCCCCCGGATGAACGAGATCATCGAGGAGCTCAAGCGGCGCTACGATGTGATCCTGATCGACAACCCGCCCGTGGGCCTGGTCACCGACGGCATCGCCATGATCCAGCGCGCTGATTACCCGATCTACATCTTCCGCGCCGACTACTCGAAGAAGATCTTCGTGCAGAACGTGGACCGCCTGATCAACGAGAACAAGATCACGCGCATGAGCACCATCCTCAACGGGGTGGACATCGAGCGCAACAAGTACGGCTACAACTACGGCTACGGCTACGGGTACGGTTACGGCTACACCCAGGGCTACGGCGCCGGCTACGGTTACTACGAGGACCGCGCGAAGGACAGCCGGCGACGCGGTTGGCTCGGCAAACTCTTCGGGTGATGCAGGTCGAAGGAACGGGGCTTGACGGGCTCCTGCTGATCAGGCCGCGGGTCTTCGCAGACCACCGCGGCTACTTCTACGAGAGCTTCAACGAGGCCGCCTTCCGCGCCGCCACCGGTGTCGACCGCCATTTCGTGCAGGACAATGAGAGCCGCAGCGACAAGGGCGTTCTGCGCGGCCTCCACTTCCAGCTGCCGCCGCACGCCCAGGGCAAACTGGTGCGCGTGGTGAAGGGCGCCGTGCTCGATGTGTGCGTGGACATCCGTCCGGAGAGCCCGACCTACGGCCGCCATTTCAAGGCCGTGCTCGATGGCGACAGCAAGACCATGCTGTACATCCCCGAGGGCTTCGCGCACGGCTTCCACACCCTGGAGGACGGGACCGTCTTCGCCTACAAGTGCACGGCCTACTACGACAAGGGCAGCGAGCGCACCATCCGCTGGGACGACCCGGCCCTCGGCATCGACTGGGGCGCGGAGGACCCCGTGCTCAGCGAAAAGGACCTCGCAGGCATCCCCTTCGGTGCGAACCCCTGGCCCAAGGCCCATGTATAGCGGCATCCAGCTGTTCCTGATCCATGCAGGCCTGTTCTTCTCGGCCCTGCTCTTCGCCCTGGTGGTGAACTCGGTGTTCATGCGCTTCTTCCGCACCCTGGGCATCCGCGAACAGCCCGAGGGCATGGTGCGCTGGAGCTCCACCGCCAAACCCGCCTTCGGTGGCATCGGCTTCTTCATCATCTTCCTCGGGTCGTTCGCCGTGTACGGCGCACTCTTCCCCAAGCATAGCGACCCGCTCCAGCCCGGCCTGCTCGGCCTGCTGGCCTCCACCGGCCTCGGTTTCCTCATGGGCCTCGCCGACGACGCCTACAACACCAGGCCCCTGCTCAAGTTCGCCACGCAGGTGATGTGCGCCCTCATCCTCATCCTTTCGGGCACCTCCATCCACATCCTGGGCGTTCCCTGGGCCGACCACCTCCTCACCATCATCTGGGTCGTGGGCATGATGAACAGCATCAACATGCTGGACAACATGGACGCCATCACCACGGTGACCTCGCTGGGCATCCTGGCCTGCGGCCTGCTCACCTTCCTCATGAACGGTCCGCGCATGAGCATCGATGCGGTGCTCATCATCGGCGTGATGGCCGCGCTCACCGGCTTCCTCTTCTACAACTGGAACCCCAGCCGCATGTACATGGGCGACACCGGCAGCCAGTTCCTGGGCGTGTTCCTCGCCTACGTGGGCATCCGCTGCTTCTGGAACGGCGCCGGCATCACGGGCGAGCCCGAGGCCTGGCGCCAGGCCGCCATGGCCCTGGTCGTCTTCCTGCTCCCCATCGCCGACACCACCTCCGTCACCATCAACCGCATCGCCCGGGGCACCTCGCCGTTCGTGGGGGGCAAGGACCACACCACCCACCACCTGAGCTACGCCGGGCTGAGCGACGCCCAGGTCGCCCTCACCTTCGCCGGCCTCGGCGCCGTGGCCGTGCTGCTTACCTTCGTGGAGCTGAAGTTCATCCCGGATTGGACGGACCTCCACTCCATGCTCTACGTGGGCTACGCGGTGGTCGTGTTCCTGTTCCTCTACGGGACCACGAAACGCACGCGACGCCCGGAATGACAGGCCCCCTTCGACATCCCTTGCTGCGCGGCCTGCTGCTGGCCCTGCTGGTGAGCCTGGGCGCCCTCGTGGTGCACCTGTTCACCTTCGGCGTGGTGGCCCCCGGCTCCGACATCGACCACCAGCGCGCCTTCAACGACGGCTACCGCATCTTCAGCCTCACCCTGCCCGACGAGCTGAGCCTCTGCGACGAGGCGGTGCCCCTGGAGAAGCTCGATGTGCGCGAGCGCCTCGACCGCGAGCTGCTCGTGAACACCTACTGGCAGAGCAACACCCTGCTGGCCCACAAGCGCGCAGCGCGCTGGTTCCCGGTGATCGCCCCGATCCTCGCGCGGGAAGGCGTGCCTGACGATATGAAGTACCTGGCCCTCATCGAGAGCGGCCTTACGAACGTGGTGAGCCCCGTGGGCGCCACGGGCTTCTGGCAGTTCATGAAGGAGACCGCGATCCAGCACGGGCTCGAGGTGAACGGTGAGGTGGACGAGCGTTACAACGTGGTGCGCAGTACCGAGGCCGCCTGCCGCTACCTGAAGGAGAGCCGCGCCAAGTACGGGTCGTGGGCCATGGCGGCCGCCAGCTACAACCTGGGACCCGGCGGTGTGGAGAAGCAGATCGACCGCCAGGGCACCAGTGATTACTACGCCATGCAGCTGCCGGAGGAGACCTCGCGCTACGTGTTCCGCATGCTGGCCATGAAGGAGATCATCACCGACCCCGAGCGGTACGGCTTCCACCTGCGCAGCAAGGACCTGTACGAGCCCTACCGCACCCGTGCCGTGGAGATCTCCGGCCCCATCGAGGACCTGGCCGCCTGGGCCGTGCGGCAGGGCACCAATTACCGCACCCTGAAGCTCCTCAACCCCTGGCTGCGCGACAACAAGCTCACCAACGCCAAGGGGCGCACCTACACCGTACTGCTGCCCGCCGACGACTTCGACCGGCTCGCCACGGATGAGGAATGAGCAGACCTGAACCGACGTTGGACCCCGTGCAGAAGACCAAGAACGCCCCCGTGCCGGAGGTGGGCACCGATGCCACCATCGAGGTGCTCGGTGCACGCGTGCACAACCTGAAGAACATCGATGTCGGCATCCCGCGCGACAAGCTGGTGGTGATCACCGGATTGAGCGGCAGCGGCAAGAGCTCATTGGCCTTCGACACCATCCATGCCGAGGGCCAGCGCCGCTACATCGAGACCTTCAACACCTACGCCCGCCAGTTCCTCGGCGGCATCGAGCGGCCCGATGTGGACCTGATCACGGGCCTGAGCCCGGTGATCGCCATCGAGCAGAAGACCATCAGCCGCAACCCGCGGAGCACGGTGGGCACCATCACCGAGATCTACGACCTGCTGCGCCTGCTCTACGCCCGCGTGGCCGACGCCTTCTCGCACGTGACCGGCGAGCCCATGGTGCGCTACACCGACCGGCAGATCGTGGACCTGATCATCCACGACATGGACGGGCACGAAGTGCTCGTGCTCGCCCCCCTGGTGCGCGGCCGCAAGGGCCATTACCGTGAGCTCTTCGAGCAGCTGCTGCGCCAGGGCTTCCTGCGCGCCCGTGTGGACGGCAAGGTCATCGACATCACCGGCAGGCCGCGGCTCGACCGCTACAAGGTGCACGACATCGAGCTGGTGGTGGACCGCATCAAGGTGAAGGAGGCCGACCGCAAGCGCATCGCCGAGAGCTGCGCCACCGCATTGAAGTACGGCAAGGGCAACCTGATGGTGCTCGACGTGAAAGGCGATACGCCCCGCTACCTGAGCCGCCACCTCATGTGCCCCACCAGCGGCATCGCATACGAGGAGCCCGAACCCAACCTGTTCAGCTTCAACAGCCCCTACGGTGCCTGTCCGCGCTGCAGCGGCCTGGGCGAAGTGACCGAGGTGAGCCTGGAGCGCATCGTGCCCGACCGCTCCAAGAGCGTGAAGAAGGGCGCCATCGTTCCCCTGGGCACCTACAAGTCCACCTGGGTCTTCAAGCAGATCGAGGCCGTGCTCCAGCACTTCGGCCACGCCATCGACACGCCCATGGAGGAGATGGAGGACGAGGTGCTCGCCGCGATCCTCAACGGCCTCGACGAGCCGTTGAAGGTGCAGAGCAGCATCGGCCTCAGCGACCGCAGCGTGCAGTTCGAGGGGATCATCCCCTTCATCATGGCGCAGGCCGAGGAGGGCTCCAAGAGCTCGCAGAAATGGGCCGAGAGCTTCACGCACATGGTCACCTGCCCCGAATGCAAGGGTACGCGGCTGAAGCGCACGGCCCTCTGGTTCCGCATCGACGGTCGCAACATCCACGAGCTGGCGAACATGCCGCTCGCCGCCCTGCACGCCCACATGGACGGGCTGCTGCCGCGCCTGGGCGAGAAGCAGGCCCTGATCGCGCGCGATGTGGTGAAGGAGGTGACCGCCCGCACGGGCTTCCTGCTCGACGTGGGCCTGGAGTACCTTACACTGGACCGCAGCGCGCGCACCCTCAGCGGTGGCGAGGCCCAGCGCATCCGCCTGGCCACGCAGATCGGCAGCCAGCTCACCGGCGTGCTCTACATCCTTGACGAGCCCAGCATCGGCCTGCACCAGCGCGATGACCAGCGCCTGATCGCCAGCCTGCGCCAATTGCGCGACGGCGGCAACAGCGTGATCGTGGTGGAGCACGACAAGGAGATGATGATGAGCGCCGACCACGTGATCGACATCGGCCCGGGGGCCGGCGTGCACGGCGGGCACATCGTGGCGCAGGGCTCGCCCAACGAGGTGAAGGCCGCCGACGGACTCACCGCACAATACCTGCGCGGCGAACGCCGCATCGAGGTGCCTGCCACCCGCCGCAAGGGCACAGGCGACCGGCTGGTCCTGCGCGGTGCTTCGGGCAACAACCTTCATAACGTGGACGTGGAGCTCCCGCTGGGCACGCTCATCTGCGTC
>JAEUSV010000015.1 GCA_016788485.1 Flavobacteriales bacterium | reverse complement strand
TTGGCCTTGGCGGCCGCCTCCAGCAGCTTCACCACCTCCTTGTTGGTGGGCTTGTCGCACGGACCGGCCTCCTCCTCCTGGGCGTGCAGGGGCGCGGCCATCGCCACGCCCAGCAGCACCGCGGTCCATATCCTCCTTGCGTCCTTCATCCTTCGCTTCGTTCGTTCTTCATGCTGCCTGCGGTCACCAACGCGTTCCGCTGTCATGGCGTGACATGTCACGTCCCTACTTGACGGTGGTGTTGGTGGCCTCGGCCTTGGCGATCAGCTCATCCCCTTTCTTGCGCGCGGCCTCCACGAGGGCATCCGCCTTCTTGTCGGCCTCGGCGATGAACTGCTGCTCCTTCTTGTCGGCCTCCTTCTTGGCCTTGTCGGCAGCGAGCTTGGCTGCCGCCTTGCTGATCGGGTCCTTGGCACCGTTCACCAGATCGTCCGCGGCCTTGTAGGCCTGGGCCTTCACGTCGGCGGCCTGCTTGCGGGCCTGGGCCTTCAGCGCGTCCGCCTGCTTTTGCGCCTCGGCGATGAGCTTGGCGGCCTCCTCACGGGCCCTGGCGATGGCCTCCTCCTTGGCCTTGTCGATCTGTTCATTCAGCTCCTCCTTCAACTCCTCCTTGATGGTCTCCTGCAGGTTGGTCTGCCCACCCGCGAAGACCGGCTTCACCACGGGCTTGTCGATCGTGCCCGTCATCTTCACCTTCAGGTCGAGCTCGGCCGGCACGGTGAAGTTGCTGCCGATGGCCTGGTTCGCCTGGCCCAGCAGCCCGCTCACGAACTGCGTGGCCTGCGCACCGAACATGTCGCTGGGCACCTTCGCCGTCATGTCGTAGTCGATGGCCTGGTCGGCGAAGGCGGTGCTTCCGCCCACTCGGGCCTTGATGCGATCGAGCTTCACGTCGAAGGGATCGGTGATCATCTTGCCGTCCTTGAACTTGTAGGTGAAGGACACGTCCTGCAGGGTGGTGTTCTCGAGCTTGGTGAGCTTCAGCGCGCGGCTCAGGTCCACCAGGGGCTGGAAGGCGGTGACGCTGACGCTCTTGGTGCGCAGGGTTCCCGCACCCTCGAGGGTGTTCATCACCGGCATCATCTGCTGGTCGAGCTCGGCGGTCATCTTCAGGTCGGTGCTGAAGCGGCCCTTGCAGCTCTTGGCGATGGGCGCCATCTTCTGCACGGTCTCCGCGTACTTCACCGTCTGCTCGATGTCGAGGTCCTTCACGTCGTAGTGCAGGTCGACGCGCGGATGCGCCTTGTCCTGCGTGCTGTACCCGCCGTCCATCTCCACGCTGCCGCCGAAGAGGTTGAAGAACACGTCGCTCAGGTCCACGCGCTCATCGTGCACGTGCAGGAAGCCCTTGCAGTTGTCAAGGGTCATGTTGTCGTAGATCACCTGCTTCACGTTGGCGGTGAGGTGGAAGTCGATGTTCTTCGGCACCTCGATCAAGGACATGGAGGCGGTATCCGCGGTTGGCCCGTTGTCCGCCGGAGCTTCATCGGAGGCGGGCATCAGTTCGTTGAGGTCGAACTTGTTGCTGTTCACGTTGAAGGTGCCGGCTATGGTGCTGTCCTTGAGCCACCACTCGAGGTAGTTGTCGATCCGGCCCTTCGCCTGCAGGTCGCTGCCGCCGATGGTGCCCGCGTAGTTGGCGAGCTCCAGGAACTGCGGACTGAAGCGGAAGAGCAGGTCGTTGATGCCCACGGCGTAGGGCAGCGAGTCGCTCTTGTAGACCATGTTCTTCAGGTTGAGCGAGCCCGAAGCCTTGAACTTGTCGTAGCGCCCGGCGTCCACATCGCTCATGCGTCCGGCCATGGCCACGTCAGCATCCAACTGACCCTGCAGGTCGTCCTTGCCCATGGGCACCACCTTCTTCACGCTGGCCAGGTCGAGCTTGGCCTTGAGCTCGGCGTCCACGTTGGGGTCGCTGATGGGCGTGGTGAGGTGCATGCGCGCCGACACGGGGTTGCCGGCCATGCTCAGGGCGAATCGTTTCAGGTCCACCACCATGCCGTCCATGTCCTTGCCTTCCGGGCTGGTGATCTTGCAGTCCACGAAGATGTTGTCGCAGCTGGCGGGCAAGTCGGGGTACTTGAAGCGGCCGTTGTCCACGTCGATGGTGACCCCGAAGCCCGGCATCTGCTTTTCATTGTAGGTGCCCTTCACGTAGCCGTTGAACGCCGCCTTGCCGGTGACGTCCACCCCTTCGAGGTTGCTGGCGAACTCGGCGGGCACCAGGCTCAGCAGCGTCACGAAATCGGCCTTCTTGGTATCCCACTTCAGGTCCATGGCGATGTCGTCCGTGGGCATGGCCACCCAGCCGTCGAAGCCGAGCACGAGCTTGTTCACCGTGGCCTCGTTCTCCTTGAAGGTGAACTTCATGTTCGGCATGTCCATGTCGAGGTCTGCCTTCACGTCGGCCTTGGCGTTCTTGAGGTAGGCGATACCGTCGTACACCACGGAGGCGCTGTCGGCGTGCGTCTGCGTGCTCATCACGAAGAGGTCCTGTGTGAAATCACCGCTGCCGGTATGGTCCACCCCGGCCAGGTCGAGCACCATGGGCAGCGTGGCATCGTCATACACGATGTGGCCCTTCACCACCTCCCACTTCTTGAGCTTCACGTTGAACTTGGTGGCCTCCGCGGCCGGGGCGGGTGCGGCTGCGCTGTCGGGCTTGGCGATGTCCCAGTTGGCCTTGCCATCGGCGAGCACCTTGAAGGTGAGCTTCGGGTGGTCAAGGGACACGCTGTGGATGAGGATCTGGTCGCCGAAGAGGCTCATGAGGCCCATGCGCGCCTCCAGCTCACCGATGTCGGCCAGGCACACGCCTTCGAAGGGCGCCACGTTGCACACCTTCACGTTCTTCACGCGGATGCCCGCGTTGGGGAAGGTGCTGATGACGCTGAGGTCCCACTCGCCCCAATCCACGGTGGCGTTGAGGCTGGCGTTCACCTGGTCCTTCACCGCCTGCTCGATCTTGTCCTTGAACAGGAAGGGAATGGCGACCGCGGCGATGATGAACAGCAGCAACAGGATGCCGACGGTGGCGAGAATGCGCTTGATCCACTTGCCCATGGGTTCCGTTGTTCGTTGTCGGTTGGTCGTGCAGGAAATGCGATAGGCCGGTCCATCACAGCCGGGCCATGCGTTGTCTCAGGAGGTGATCGGCGAGCACCAGGCAGGTCATGGCCTCCACCACGGGCACCGCGCGCGGCACCACGCAAGGATCGTGCCTGCCCTTGCCCTCGAGCGTAACGGCCCTGCCCGTGCGGTCCACGCTGGCCTGCTCGCGCATGAGGGTGCTGGCGGGCTTGAAGGCCACGTCGAACACGATGTCCTCACCATTGCTGATGCCGCCCTGCACGCCGCCGCTGCGGTTGGTGGCGGTGCGGATGCCTTCGGGAGCGTTCATGTAGGCGTCGTTGTGCACGCTGCCGCGCATGGCTGCGGCGGCGAACCCGCTGCCCACCTGGAAGCCCTTCACCGCGTTGATGCTGAGCATGGCCTTGCCCAGGTCGGCGTGCAGCTTGTCGAACACCGGCTCGCCAAGGCCTGCGGGAACACCCGTGGCCGCGCAGGAGACCAGTCCCCCCACACTGTCACCCTCGGCGCGCACCTGCTCGATCAGGGCGGTCATGCGGGCGGCGGCATCGCCATCGGGGCAGCGGACATCGCTTTTCCAAACGGCGGCGAGGTCGAGTTCCGTGTGCGGCCGGTCGAGCCGCACATCCCCCACCCCGCTCACCCAGGCGCTCACGCGGATCCCGCTCGCCGCCAGCAGCTGCCGTGCGATGGCGCCGGCCGCCACACGCACGGCGGTCTCCCGGGCGCTGGACCTTCCGCCTCCCCGGTGGTCGCGCAGGCCGTACTTCTGCTCCCAGGTGAGGTCGGCATGGCCCGGCCGGTAGGTGTCCTTCAGGTGGTCGTAGTCCTGCGGCCGTGCATCGGTGTTGCGGATCAGGAAGGCGATGGGCGTACCAAGGGTGGTGCCATCGAGCAGGCCGCTGAGGATCTCCACGGTATCGCTCTCCCGCCGCGCTGTGCCCAAGGGCGTGCTGCCGGGTCGTCGGCGGTCGAGCTCGGCCTGCACGGCGGCGAGGTCGAGCTTCAAGCCGGCGGGACAGCCCTCCACCACCCCGCCGATCGCGGGGTCGTGGCTGGCGCCGAAGCTCACCAGCCGGAAGGCCGTGCCGAGGATGTTGCCGGACATGGGTACGAAGTTACCGGCCCCTCGCGCGTGCGCAGGCGACGCCGGTCAGGGTTATCCTGACGCGATCGTTGATCCCTCAACGCGGCCAGCGCACGGGTGCGGCCACCTCGTTGCGACGGGCCACCAATTGCCAGGGCTGGTCGTAGCCCAGAAAGCGCACTGGACCGGCCACTTCCAGCCCATGCGCCCGGCAGGCGGCGAGCAGTTCGGCCTCCTTCACCCGCAAGGTGGCATCGTCGGCGAAGCCTCCGAACCGCAGGGTGGCCATGTGGCATTCGGGGAGCTGCCCGAAGGAGACGCCGGGGTCGTTCGGTGCAGGCAGGCTGTCCATGGTCATCGCGGACGGCAGCACGAAGCTCATGCGGCTGCCCCCGGAACCCATCTCCATGTGCACCGGGGCCGTCATCGCGATGGAGCGGTTCGTCTCGTTACCACCGAAGATGTAGCCTGCCAGGCGGCGGAAGCTCGGGTTGGCGGCGGCCCGGTAGCTGGTGTCCGGAGCTTCCACGGAGGCCAGCAATGCGGACGGGTAATGGCGGACCTCGAACGCGCCATCGCGTTCCACCACGGTGTAGGCCTGTTGCTCAGTGCGGGCGGTGCTCACGGCGGTGAAGGCTTGAAGAACGATGAAGATGACCGCTGCGACCAGCAGCACGATGAGGGTGACGCGCATGACAGGTGAACAACCATCGGCGACCAACAGTTCGAGCAGGGGTCGCACCTTTGGCCCAACAACCTGCCATGCAAACCGAAGCCCAGGTCCTGGCCCATGTGGTGGACCGCACCCGCCAATACAACCGCCTTTACCTCAGCGCGCTGAAGGACAAGGACCCGCACCAGCAGTTCATGTGCGGCGGCATCGCGCTCAACACCCAGTTCTGGCTGGTGGCGCACCTGGCCGTGAGCCAGAACGGCCTGCTGCTGCGCGCCACCGGCGGCCCCTTCGAGAAGTTCAGCTGGGCCAAGCATTTCAGCGTGGGCTCACAAGGCCTGCCGAAGGACCAATGCCCGCCGTACGAGGAGGTGTGGGCCACCTTCAAGGCCGTTCACGAGAAGGTGATGGCGCACCTGCCCACCCTGACGGACGAGGCCTTGGAGCAGCCGAACATCACCGGGCTCGCCGCCATCGGTGGCACCGTGCGCGACGTGATCACGCACGCCATCCGGCACGAGGGGCTGCACACCGGCCACATCAGCTGGCTGTGCAAGCTGCACGGGCTCAAGACCATCTGACGGCCCTTCCGCGCGTTGGCCCGTGCGCGGGCAAGGGCTTCAATGCCACATCACCCAGAAGGTGAGGATGCCGCCGGCATAGCCGAGCAGCGCGGGGAAGGCGATCTTCCGAACGTACCAGCCGAACTCGATGCCCAGGATGCCCATCACGGCGACCCCCGCGGCCGAACCGATGATCAGGATGCTTCCGCCAGTACCGGCGCAGAGCGCGAGCAGCTCCCAGAAGGCGTGATCGGGCGGGTAGGTGGTCATGGGGTACATGCCCTGCGCTGCGGCCACCAGCGGCACGTTGTCGACGATGGCGCTCAGCACACCGATCACGGTGTTCACCGCGTAGATGTTACCGAGGGCGCTGTCGAGCCAACCGGCCAGCAGGGTCAGGTGCCCGGCGGTTTCCAAGCCTGCGACTGCGGCCAGGATGCCCAGGAAGAAGAGGATGCTGCTGTGGTCGATGCGTCGCAGGATGCTCGTGACCTGCAGCTGGCCGCGCTCCTCGATGCCGCGGGCGTGGATGAACTCGGTGTACACCCACAGGATGCCCAGGCCGAACATGATGCCCATGAAGGGCGGCAGGTGGGTAAGCTGCTTGAAGACAGGCACACCAAGCAGGGTGCACAGGCCGATCAGGAACACGGTGAGCTGCTGGCCCTTGGTCACGTTGCTCAGGTGGCCGTCGGGGACCATGTTGGGGCGCTGGATGGTACCGCGCATGGTGCGGCTGAGCCACAGCAGCGGCAGCACCAGGCACACCAGGCTGGGCAGCAGCAGCTTGGCGATGATGTTGGCCGAGGTCACCTGGCCATCGATCCAGAGCATGATCGTGGTAACGTCGCCGATGGGGCTCCAGGCACCACCGGCATTGGCCGCGATGATCACCATGCCGGCGAAGACCCAGAGGTCGTTGCGGTCCGCGATCATCTTGCGCAGCAGGGCGCACATCACGATGGCCGTGGTCATGTTGTCGAGCGCCGCGCTCAGGAAGAAGGTGATGAGGCCGATCACCCACAGGAGCACGAGCTTGTTGGTGCTGGTGATGCGGTCGGTGATCACCTGGAAGCCGGCGTGCGCGTCCATCAGCTCCACCACGGTCATGGCACCGAGCAGGAAGAACAGGATGCTGGCGATGCCGCTGATGTGCTCGTTCAGGGCGGCCAACGGGTCGTGTTCACCCAGATGGCCGACTGTGATCACGGTCCACACGAGCATGCCGGTGAGCAACGCGCTGGCGGCCTTGTTGATCTTGATCGGGTGCTCCAGCGCGATGGCCGCGTAGCCGAGCACGAAGAGGATGGCGATGAGGGCGAACATGGGCGGCAAAGTTGATCATTGGCCACCATGAACGCGGAAGGCCGGACCCGCGGTCCGGCCTTCCAACGGTGTCGGCTTGAAGGATCAGGCCTTCTTCGTGGGGCAGGTGCTGATGCCGAAAGGCGCGTACAGCGGGCAGAAACGCACCAGGGCCGTTCCCAGGAACACGATGCCCAGCACGAGCAGCACGGTGCCCAAGGTGCCGGATACAGTGCCCATGGCATACAGGCCGATGAAGGCGATGGCGAGCACGATGCGGATGATGCGGTCCACGGATCCCATGTTCGGTTTCATGATCGACGGTGTTTCGGTTAAGGTATCAGAAGCGTTCAATGAGGAGCGCAATGCCCACCGCCAGGCCGATGCAAAGGATGCACACCATCCCGAACCGCACCCACCTGGAGGCACCACCGCTGCTCATGCCACAAAGCTTGGGGAGCCTCCGTGCACGATCCGGTGACCGCGGTCACCGGGTCAGCCGGATACCACCCGGGACCTGCTTCAACAGCCCTTCACGCTCGAGCTTCTTCAAGGTGCGCGTGATCACCTCGCGCGCGCTGCCGAGCTCCTGGGCCAGCCTGGAGTGGCGCACGTCCAGCACATCCTCACCGGTCACGTCCTTCAGGCGGCGCAGATGGTCCAGCAGGCGCGTGGGCAGATCGCCGAAGGCCACCTGCTCCACCGTGCGCAGCATGTCGAGGTAGCGCTCGTTGTACTGCCGGAAGAACAGCGCGTTGAGCGAGGGGTGTTCGCGCAGCCACCCGCGCAGGGCGGCTTCGGGCACCAGCAGCAGGGTGGTTTCGCGCTCGGTGACCGCGTTGATGCGGCTGGGTGCATGTTCCAGCAGGGCGGAGAAGCTCATCACGCAGCTCTCGGCCGGTTGGATGAAATAGAGCATCAGCTCCTTGTCCTCGTGCCCGATGTACACACGCACGAGCCCGTCGATCACCAGGGGCAGCTCGCGCACATAGGCCCCCTCCTTCAACAGCTCAGCACCGGCCGGCACGGTCACCACGCGGCCCGCGGCCAGCATGGCCTCCACCAGGCCCGCCTCCAGCCCGGTGAGCGCCGTGCGCACCTTGCGTTCCTCATCCGTCATGCCCCCGAAGGTAGGCGGCGGCTATACTTGCCGCATGGAGGCGAAGCGCGGCAACATCCGTCTGCAGGCCTGGGTGCTGGTGGCGGGCTTCGCGCTCATGGCCGTCAAGTTCCTGGCGTGGCGCCTCACGCACAGCAACACCATCCTCAGTGATGCGCTCGAGAGCATCGTGAACGTGACCGCCGGCAGCTTCGCCCTGTACAGTCTTTGGCTCGCCGCCCAGCCGCGTGACCGCGAGCATCCCTACGGACACGGCAAGGTGGAGTTCATCAGCGCCGGCATTGAGGGTGGGCTCGTGGTGATCGCCGGCGGGCTCATCATCTGGCGTGCCGTGCAGGCCCTCCTCTCCCATCAGCACCTGCATGACCTCGACACCGGCATCCTGCTCGCCGGGGGCGCGGGCGCGCTCAACCTGGTGATGGGACTGGCCCTGAAGAAGAACGGCCAACGCGCCCACTCGATCACCATGGAGGCCAGCGGCGCGCACCTGCTCAGCGATGCGTGGAGCACGGTGGCCATGGTCTGCGGCCTCGTCCTCATCCGTTTCACCGGCCTCACCTGGCTCGACCAGCTGTTCGCCATCGCGTTCGCCGTGTAC
>JAEUSV010000145.1 GCA_016788485.1 Flavobacteriales bacterium | reverse complement strand
GCCCTCGTCGGTGATCACCACGGGGATGGTGGTGTTGTCCTGGATCACGCGCAGGTAGAAGCTCAGGTCGCCCAGGTCGCCGCTCACCAGGCGGTCGGTGGCCTCGGCCCACAGCTCCACCTTCTTGCGCTCCTCATCGCGCAGGCGCACGAAGAGGCTGTCGGTGTAGTTCACCAGCTGCGCGCGGCTCTTCACCGCCTCGGCCCACAGCTGCACCTTCTGCCGCTCCTCCTCGCGGATCTTGTTCACGATGCGGCTGCTGTACCACAGAGAGGCGCCCACGATCAGCAGGGCCACGACCGCCAGTACGAGCTTCCAGCGTTGCTTGCGGGAGTAGAGGTCCACGGGGTGAAGTTCGGGAGAAGATGCTTGGCCGCAGAGGCGCAGGGGCGCGGAGGAATGCCTGGCGGGCGATGCTGTTTTGATATGCGGAGCAGTGCTTGCCTCTGACACCACACCGCAGGAGGTGCGTTCTCCGCGTCTTGGCGCCTCTGCGGCCTCTTACTCCTCGATCGTGATCACCGGCTGGTTCTCCTCCTCGTTCAGCAGGCGGCCCAGGCCCTTGCGCTTCTTCGGCGGGGGCGCCACCTGCGTGGTGGTGCTGTCGGTGCCCCAATCCACGGAGAACACGGGCTGGTTGGTGGCGGTGCCCGTGCCGGTGGTGCGCTCACCGGGCGCCTTGCCGAACTCCTCGCGCAGGATGGTCTTGAGCGTGGCGCTCTCCTCCTTCAGCTTCTGCTTGCGGCGCGCGGCGGCCATGGCCCCGTCGTTGGCGAACTGCGGGTCGGCGGTGGTGCCGTACATGTGCAGGAACACGCGCATGCCGGTGCCGTCGTCCACCACCGGACCGAACTCGTCCTGCCCGTCGCCCTTGCGGAACAGGTCGGCCAGGCGGAAGTTGAGGTGGTGGTCGATGCCGCCGTCGAAGGTCTGCGAGCCGCTCACCTCGATGTCCATGGCGCTGCTGTGCACCACCATGGCGGGGATGTGCACCGTGCGGTCGCGGATCTCGATCTGGTTCTCCAGGTCGCTGAAGGTCACGTGGGCCAGGCGGCGGCGCAGTTCGTCGGTGTCCACGAAGGGGGCCACCATCTTCTGGCTCTTCAGGTAGTCGGCCACCTCCATCAGCGGCTGGTGGCCGATGAGCTCGCCGCGGGTGATGCCCAGGTCCATCACGCACACCAGCCGGCGCTCATCCAGCACCAGTGCCGGGCTCAGCGGCGTGGCGAGGGCGATCTGCGCATGCGTGGTGCCCTTCAGGTGCCGGTGGCCGATGAAGGTCTGCCCGAAGTCCTGGAACTCCTTGAACAGCGCGCTCACGTCCATGTCCTTCACCGTGGCGTTGATGGACAGCGGGTAGCTCAGCGCGTTGCGCCCGTCGAGCTCGAGCTCGGCCAGCACGGCGCCACCGGCGGTGTTGAAGGTGAGCGGCGAGGCGCGCAGCACGCGGTCGTGCAGGCGCAGCTTGGTGTGGATGGCCTCGGCGCGGAAATCCTCGAAGGCGAGCCGCGCCACATCGGCCTGCAGGTCCACGTCGATGAGCGCGGGCAGCACCAGCGCGTAGTCGGTGCCCTGCGCGCCGCCCTCCTCATGCAGCAGCGCGGCCAGGTCGATGCCGGGGCTCACGAGCTTGGCCTCGATCATCAGGCGCTGGTCGGGGAAGAGCAGGTAGGGCATCAGGTTGCGCAGGGTGCCGCTGAGCTCCAGGGGCTGGCCCTGCACCTGGGCCTTCAGGCCGCGAACGGTGGCGTCGTTGCCCTTCAGCGCCAGCTCGGCGTGGAGCGCCGTAAGGCGGTGGCGCACGCCGCGCAGCTTCAGGCTGGCATCGGTGAGGCGGGCGTTGCCGGTCATGGTGAGCGCGCGCAGGTCAGTGGCGCGGATGTCGCCCACGTCGCGCAGCTTGCCGGTGGCGTGCACCTCGCCGAGCAGCGCGCCCTGCACCTGCTCCAGCGTGTCCACCTGGGCGAAGCGCAGCAGGTCGGCGAGGGCGATGTTGGTCCTCAGGTCGAGCTTCACCCTGGCCTGGGTGATGCCCTGCAGGTCGAGGCTGCCGCTCACGGTGCCGCTGGCGGCGCGGGCGCTGAAGCCCTTCACCACGAGCTTGCTGGGCGTGCCGTCCGGACGCAGGTCCACCGCGAACTCGCCGTTGATGGCCTTGAACACGGTGCCGCTGCGCTGCTCCTTCATGCGCCCGTCGCGCACCTTCAGCCCGGCGCTGAGGCTGGGGCCGGTGGCGATGGGACCGCGGTAGTGGAGCGCCAGGTCGGCCTCGCCGTCGATGCCGTAGCGCCGCAGCCGCTTCACCGCGCCTTCGGGCAGCAGGGCCACCACGTCGGCCAGCTGCAGGCCCAGGCCGTTGGCCTTCAGGTCGAGCTCGTCGCCGTCCTTGCCGGGCGTCACGGCCAGCGTCACGTTCAGCGGCACGTCGTTGGTGAGCACCTCGCCCTTGGTGATGCGGAAGGCCCCATCGGCGCCGCCCCATGAAAGCTGAAGCGCGAGCTGTCCACTGCGGTCGTTCAGCACGGTGCGGCCCTTGTCGGTCCATTGCACCAAGGTCACCGGGCCGCGCAGGCGGGCGGTGCTGCCGGCGTCCTCGAAGCGGCCGCTCAAGGTCACATCGGGCGTGGCGGCGAGGATCTCCAACTGGCTGCGCGCATCGCGGTAGCGCACCACCAGGTCGTCGAAGCTCACCTTGTTCAGCGCGAAGGCGGTGCTTTCGGTGGTGGTGCTGTCGCTCTTCCAGATGAGCCAGTTGCCGGTGCCCTGCGCATCGAGGCCGGGGTACAGGCGCACGTGCCGCCCGTGCACCTGCTTCACGGTGTGGTCGCCGCCCAGCAGGTCGAAGAGGCCGAACTCCAGGTAGAGGTCCTGGGCGTAGAGGAGCGTGTCGGCGGGCAGACTGTCAGAGCGCACCTCCAGGGCCATCACGTTGCGCAACCGCAGGCTGGCCTGGGGGAAGCGCTGCACGAGCGTGAGCTCCATGCCCTCCACCTGCACGGGGGTGCGCAGGTGGGTGTTGAGCTCGTTGCGCAGCGCGGCGAGCACCTCGTCCTCGTAGAGGTACGCGAGGCCCACCAGCGCGCCGAACAACAGCACGACCACCCCCACGGAGACCAGGAGCACCTTGCGGAGCTTGCGCAGCACGGGCACGATGCGCAAAGTATCCCGCATGCGCAAGGCCCTGACCCTCAAGGATGCCCGATCGTTCACAGCGGCGTGTTAAGCAGAGAACGTGCCGGGGAGGGGGGAAGTGTACTGCGTGGTATCACGGCGCTTACTAACGTCCCGCTCCGCTTCATGTGAGCACACAGGAGCCCGCCACCTACCTTGCCTCGGCATGAACGGAGCGCAGCGTAAAGCCCGCCCTGCATGGCGCCTACAGGCGGTGCATGCCGTGCTGCTGGTCCAGGCCCTGCTGAGCGCCTGGGTGCTGTTGCGCTACGACGGTACGGGCGATGCGGGCGACAGCATCCTGCACTACCTGTACGCACGCTACGCGCCGGCGCACCCGGCACTGTACGTCGACCATTGGGCCAAGCCGCTCTTCGTGCTGCTGGCCTGTCCGTTCGCGCAGGCGGGGCTGGTGGGCATGAAGCTGTTCAACGTGCTGTGCGCGCTGGGGAGCACCTGGGGCACCATGCGGGTCGCGGAACGGCTGGGTCTGGGGCGGCCCTGGCAGGCGGGCGTGGCGCTGCTGGCCATGCCGTTGAACGTCGCGCTCACCTTCAGCGGGCTCACCGAGCCGCTCTTCGCGCTGGTGCTGGTGTGGTCGTTGGAGCGCGCCGTCGCGGGCCGCGCGGGCACGGCCGCCCTGCTCGCGGGCTGGCTGCCCTTCGTGCGTTCCGAGGGCCTGCTCTTCCTGGGCGTGTTCGGGCTGTACCTGCTGGCCGTGCGCCGCTGGCGGGCCCTGCCCGTGCTGGCGGTGGGCACGGTGGCATACGCGATCGCCGGCAGCTTCGTCACGCACGACCTGCTGTGGGTGTTCACGCACATTCCCTACACGCGCGGCAGCTACGGCAGCGGGCCCGCCTTCCATTTCGTGGAGCAGCTGTACTACGTGGTGGGCCTGCCGTTGTACGTGCTGGTGTGGGTGGGCGCGCTGGACCGCGGGTGGGGCCTGTGGCGGCGCGAGGTGGGCGCGGCGGAGGGCCTGCTGGTGCTGGGCGGTGCGCTGCTCTACCTGGCGGCGCACAGCGTGTTCTGGGCCTTCGGCCTGTTCCACAGCATGGGCCTGAAGCGCGTGCTGGTGGCCATCGCGCCGCTGCTGGCGCTGCTCGCCGCGCGCGGGCTGGAGCGGGTGGCGGGCGCGCACCTGGACCCGTGGCGGCGCGTGCGCACCGGGCTGCGGTGGGCGGTGCTCGCCTACGTGGTGATCTTCCCCTTCACGCCCAACCCCGCGGCGCTGCATCCCGCGCACGACCTCCTGCTCACCGCCGACCAGCGCCTGGCCCGCACCGTGGCCGACCGCATCCGGCAGGAGCAGCCCGCGCACGGTCGCGCGGTGTACGCCGCGCCCTACCTGGGCGAGGTGCTGGGCCTGGACCCCTTCGATACCGCGCAGCACGCCGGGTTCGACGCCCTGCACCACGGCCTGCGCCCCGGTGATGTGGTGATCTGGGAGAACTGGTTCGCCGTGGCGGAAGGCGGTGTGCAGCACGCCACGCTGGAGGGCGACGCGCGCCTGCGCCCGTGGTTCACCGTGGAAGGTGAGGACCGCGGCCGACCGGTGACCTACGCGGTGTACACGGTGCGGGAGGAAGTGCACTGAATGGGCGTTGGGTGACCCTTGCCAGCGCCACGCCTCACGAACGAGTTGGTGGTATGGATGCGGATCGCTCTTGGGCTCCCCCTCCACCCCCTCGCTGTTCCCGCCGCGACGGCGGGGCGCGGGGGATGCATGGAAGCGATCCACGCTAACGGGAAGGCCAGGACCGCGGCCGACCGGTGACCTATGCGGTGTATACGGTGCGGGAGGAAGTGCGGTGAGCGGGCAGCGGCAGCCCCAACGCCATGTCCCCCCGAGCCCGTCGAGGGGCACCATCAACGCCAAGGAGCAGAAGCGTCACACCGCCCCTTACTCGTCCCCGAACTGCTGTCCGCGCAGCCTTCCGCCGCCGCGTTCGGCCTTGGTGCTCTTGGCCGGTTCGCGCAGGCGCAGAACCGGTGGGTTGGACGTGTGTATGGATCAAGGGATCTGGTCTTTCGATCGGCGGGACTGATCCGTGAGCGGACTATTTTCCCCCTAACGAGCCATGGGTACCAGAGCAAACAGGAGCGGGGTACGCGTGCCGGCCATGGTGCTGGCCGTGCTACTTGCTTCGACCGACCGAGCGGTTGGGCAATTCCATTCGACCTTGAGCAGCCCAACGGGACACTGCGGGATATCGCGCGTGGAGCTGTGCTGGGATGGTAGCATCGCGATGGGGAGCATTTCTTGGGGCTTTGATGGAACGGTCCATCTCACCCGGTTCAATGCGACCGGGGATACCGTATGGACGCGGATCTACGGCCAACCTGGCGTTGCGCTCATGGGCTACGATCTAGCGCCGGCCAATGAGAATGGATGGTACCTGTGCGCCGTGGCCACGAATTACATGATCGGTTCGAGCTCAGGTCTTGTGATCCGGGTGGATAGCACTGGCCTACCGCTCTGGTCCCGCTCAATCGAACGCTGGCCAAGTGTTACACCCAGAGCGCTCGATCGCCGGCCGGGTGTGCAGGACCAAGGGGTTGTCGTGCTCTGTCGGTCAGGAGGCGGGAGTTCCGGGCAGACCCATCTGGTGGCGTTCGATGCCTTGGGCGATACACTGTGGACCCATAGCTATCCGGATCTCTTCGGCATTGGCGACCTGGTGGTCCGACCGGACGGGAAAGCTGCGTTCGTCAGCACCGCCAGCGTGAACGACTCGCTGCGCATGGTGCTTGCCGTGGTCTCCGCTACCGGGCAGCCCGAGACCGCACATCAGTATGATCTCGGTTCAGGGGCGGCGCTGTATGGTCACAGCCTTGCCTTTGAACCTGTTACCGGGCGCTACTGGATCGGCGGATCGAGCAGCAATGGGATCGACCAGTATGGCATGATCTGGTGTATATCGGACAGCCTTGACCCGCTCACGGCCGTGCAACTGGACGGCGACACAGGTGCGACGGCCATCTATGCCATTGAATTGCTTGAGCAGGGTGGAGCGTGGGGGGTGGGTGCCTTTCATATCGGTACTATTCCCACAAGGAACCTTGCGGTCAGGCTCGATGAGCTGTGCAGCGTGCTTGAGGTGCGAAGTGTGGATGATGGTGGATGGGAATCGGGCGGCAGCAGTGTTCGTGCATTGCCGGATGGCGGGTTGCTGATCGGTGGAGGCACGACCGTAGGCTCTATCTCCTTCGGCACCTTGTCGAAGGTGGACACGCTCGGGAACGCGATGTGCACGGCTTTGAGCGCCCCCCTGACCAGTACGAACATGACACTGGTCCACGGTCCCTATTCCGTGGCCGTTGTGGGCAGCGATTTGGAAGTGGATAGCGCCACCTGTACCATGAGCGCTGGTTTATTGCTGGAGCACCCTTGCGGCAGCCTTGGGGTGATCGCTGAGGAGGGCGACACGGAATGGACGGTGTACCCGGTGCCAACGACAGGGACCATCACCGTTGTAGGGTCGGTCGCAGGCGATCTGGTACAGCTCATGGATGCACTCGGAAGGCCCCTGATGGCTCATGTGGCAGGCCCCGGACCGATGCTGTTCGACCTCTCCGAGCAGCCCGATGGCATGTATCTCCTAGTGGCGGAAGGGCGTTCCGCTCGGGCGGTCCGTCGCGTGATCGTGCAGCGTTGAGCAGCACCCGGGCTAATGCGTACAGGCGCGGTGCTCATAAAGGCAGCCCCCTATGCAGCTGTCGCCACAGGGGACGCTTCGTGCCTCAGCATGACATGCCGGTAGGGGCTGCCCTCACTCGTCCCCGAACTGCTGCCCGCGCAGCCTTCCGCCGCCGCGTTCGGCCTTGGAGGCCTTGGCGGGTTCCTTCAGGCGACGCAGCAGGTTCAGCTCCTTCTCGGTGAGGTGGCGCCAGTGGCCGCGGGGCAGGTCCTTCTTGGTGAGGCCCGCGAAGATCACCCGGTCCAGCTTCACCACCTCGTAGCCCAGGGCCTCGAACATGCGGCGCACGATGCGGTTGCGGCCCATGTGCAGCTTGATGCCCACCTCGCGCTTGCTCTCGCCCACGTAGCTCACCTCGTCGGCGGCCGCGGGGCCGTCCTCCAGGTGCACGCCCTCGGCCAGGCGCTCCAGGTCCTTGGCGCTGATGTTCTTGTCGAGCGTGGCGTGGTAGATCTTCTCGGCGCCGTGGCTGGGGTGCGTGAGCTTCTTGGCCAGGTCGCCGTCGTTGGTGAGCAGGATGAGGCCGGTGGTGTTGCGGTCCAGGCGCCCCACGGGGTAGAGGCGCTCGGTGCAGGCGTTGCGGATCAGGTCCATCACCGTGTGGCGCTCGCGCGGATCGTCGGTGGTGGTAATGGTGTCCTTGGGCTTGTTGAGGAGCACGTAGCGTTTCTGCTCCATGCTCAGCTTCTGCCCGCCGAAGTGCACCACGTCATCGGGCTTGATGCGGGTGCCCAGCTCGGTCACCACCTTGCCGTTCACCGTCACCGCGCCGCTGGTGATGAGCTCGTCGGCCTCGCGACGGCTGCCCACGCCGGCCTGGGCCAGGTAGCGGTTGAGGCGCACGAGGCCCTCGTTGTCGGGGTTGGGCAGGCTGAAGCGCTGGCTGCGTTCGCCCTTGCTGAACGGCTTGCGCGCGTCGGCATCGTCGGGGCGGTACTCGCGGCGGTCCTTGGGCGGGCCGGAAGGGCGGTCGCCAGAGCGGCCCCGGTCGTTGCTGCGGCCGTAGGGGCGCTGGGGGCGATCACCGGACCTCGACCTGCCTTCGCCACGGTCGAAGCTGCGGCGCGGGCGCTCCTCACCGCCTTCAGTGCGGCCGCGGTACGGGCGCGAGGTCCTGTCCTCCGAAGACCTGCCTCGGGGGTAGGAGGGCCGGTCCCCGCGGTCGTCGCTACGCGGAGCGCTCCGACGTGGACGTTCCTCACCACCTTCCTCACGGCCGCGGTACGGACGAGAGGGTCGATCCCCCCGGTCGTTGCTGCGCGGTGCACTGCGGCGGGGACGTTCCTCCCCACCTTCATCGCGGCCGCGGTACGGACGTGCGGGCCTGTCCTCCGAAGCCCTGCCTCGGGCGTAGGAGGGACGGTCCTCGCGGTCGAAGCTGCGGGGAGCGCTGCGGCGCGGCCGGTCCTCCTCGGAGCGGGGTTCCTCGCCGCGGAACTCGCGGCGCCATGCGTCGTCCTGGGCCTTGGCGTCATCGCCGGGCTTGCGGGTGCGGGGGCGGCGCTCGCCGGGTTTGCGGTCGCCAGCGGCCTTGGGGCGCTTGCCCTTGCCGGGTCCTTTGCGGTCAGCGGTGCTCATCGAGGGTGGGGTAGAAGGCGTCGGGGATGTGGAGCAGTTCGGGTTCGGTGCGGCCAAGGGTCACGCTCACCACATCGAACCGCAGCTCCAGGTCGGTGCCCGTGGTGGCGATGAAGGCGTCGGCGGCACGCAGCAGCTTGCGGGCCTTGGCGGGTCCCACGGCCTCCTCGGGGTGGCCGAAGCGGTCGGTGGAGCGGGTCTTCACCTCCACCACCACCAGGAAACGGCCGTCGCGCGCCACGATGTCGAGCTCGTCGTGGCCGTTCCGCCAGTTTCGGTGCAGGATGGCGAAGCCCTTGCGTTCCAGGAACTGGCACGCGAGTTGCTCCCCCAAGGCGCCGGTTCGAAGGTGTTCAGCCATGAAACCACCGGACCCTGTGTGTAACCCGAACGAGGCAGGGCCCGTTGAAGGGTCGAAGTTGAGGAACTTTCGGCCTCACACACCAAGCGACCGGTCCATCGACCAACATCCCCCCACGATGAAACGCTTTCTTCTCACCCTCTCGCTGCTCGGCAGCCTTTCCCTGGCGAACGCGCAAGCCTTCGAGGGCATCATCGAGTTCACCAAGACCACGGGCCCCGTGGTCACGAACTACAAGTACTACGTCAAGGGCGAACACATCCGCATCGAGGAGATCAGCGCCCGCGGCGATGTGCAGGGCATCATGCTGGTCGACACCCGCGACCGCACGGTGACGGCCCTGAGCCCCGACCGCAAGCTGTACATGGACGTGCCCAACATGCGCCTGCCCAAGGACGTGGAGACGGAGGTGAAGAAGACCGGCGAGATGAAGGACATGGCCGGCTACAAGTGCGAGAAGTGGGTGGTGAAGAGCACCAAGGAGGACCGCGTGCTCACCTACTGGGTGGCCAACGACGAGTTCACCTTCTTCGTGCCCCTGCTCGAAACGCTGAACCGCAAGGACGAACAGGCCGTGTTCTTCCTGGAGATCAAGGATGCCAAGGGCGTGTTCCCCATGCTGGGCGTGGAGAACAAGCTGGACGGTGCCGAGGTGAGCAAGCTTGAGGTGACGAAGATCACCAAGGGCGTGCAGAAGCCGGCCTTGTTCGAGATCCCCGCGGGCTACAACAAGTTCGAGCGGAATTGAGAACGCAGGGGCGCTGAGGCGCAGAGCAAGCCTCGTTAGACCAGCATTCCCCCTTCGAAGCTCAGCGTTGCACCGTTCGCGGTGACGCTGAGCTTCGCTTTTTGGCCGAAGATGAGCGCCCGGTTGTCGTCGATGTGGCCGGCGGGGAAGCCGAAGCTAACGGGGTAGGTGGTGTCGCCCAGGGCATCAGCAATGATCCGCTCCGCGTTCTTGCCGAAGGGGTCCTCCGGGTTCTTGTCGCGCATGTCGCTCATGCCGCCCACGATCAGTCCGGCGAGCTCCTTGAACCAGCCCGCCAGCCGCAGGTTCTGCACCATGCGGTCCACGTGGTACAGCAGCTCGTCCAGGTCCTCGATGAACAGGATCTTGCCGCGCGGGTCGATGTCGTAGGGCGTGCCGCGCAGGGCATAGAGCAGGGAGAGGTTGCCGCCGAGGAGGATGCCTTCGCACTCGCCGGCGCGGTTGCCGGTTGTTGGTTGTCCGGGGTCCGTGCCGACCGGCAACTGACACCTGACCTCGGACATCTCCCCGAACAGGGCGTTCCGCAGCGTGCTCCGGCATTCCTCCGTTTTCGCCCCGATGTTGAAGGGCATCTGTGCGTGCAGGCTGGCCACGCCCATGTTGTGCAGCGCGTTGTGCAGCACGGTGATGTCGCTGAAGCCCACGATCCATTTGGGGTCGCGGCGGAGCGCGGACAGGTCCAGGTGATCGAGCAGATGCACGGTGCCGTAGCCGCCGCGGGCGCACCAGATGGCTCGTACGGTGGGGTCATCGAGCGCGGCCTGCAGGTCGGCGGCTCGTTCCTCGGCGGTGCCCGCCTGCTGGAAGTGCTTGCGGCCGATGCCGGCGCCCAGCTTCACCCGCAGGCCCCAGCTTTCCGCCAAGGCGATGCCTACGCGCAGTTCCTCCACGGTGATGGCGCGTGCCGTGGGCACGATGGCGATGGTGTCGCCGGGGCGCAGGGCGGGCGGGATGAGCACGGGCATGGCGCGAAGGTCAGCAGTTCGCGGTAATGGACGGTGTTCACTTCAACCGCTCCAGCACGCCCCTGCGCTCCACGATGTTCTGGTAGTCCCATTGGATATCACGCGCTTTTCTCAGCCACTGCGCCAGTTCCTTCGCGTTGACCTCCTCGGCCGCGGTGTACCGTTTCTCGGCGCCATGAAGCTCCCTTGCTTCGACAGGCCGTGTTCGTCGAACGACTGTCCGCTCCAGAAGAGCAGGCGGACGCAGGTCTTCAGTTTGCAGTATCCGTCGAACGGGTTGCCGTCGAGGAACCAGACCGGATGGCGATGCCGGATCCGGCCTTCCGCCTCGGGCAGATGAGCGGTGATCTCCGCGAACAGTCATTCGCAGAGGACGCGGTCGGATGACTGCAGTTCGGCATGGTAGGCGAGGAAGGCGGACGGTATATTAATGCAATGATGAAACTCCTGTTTTACTGGCGTTTACTCCCTTAGTAAATCGTGTTATTTCCTTATCACTAATTGAATGGTAGTATTATTATCTCCAGATTCGATTATCAAAAAATAAAGTCCTTCTGGTTCTTCTAGATTCAAATTCAACAATTGATTCCCATAATGGTTATGTGATTGAATCACTTTTCCATTAGAATCAATTATGGTGATAGTTATTTCTTTGCATGTTGTTCCTAGGTCGATCGAAAAATCTCCGAATGTCGGATTTGGATAAAGAGCTATTTTATTAACAAAGTCATGCTCATTAGTTGTAGTCGATATTATGGGACTTATGGAAAAATTGTCCACTTGAATCCAAGTACTGGAGCTAAAATCCTCTTTCATATATACACTGATGAAAGAGTAACTTGAGTCGGCAACAAATTGAACTGTATGCAATTGCCATGTATCCAATTGAGGGAAGGATGTGTATATTTTTTGACCATAAGTTCCAGCACTCGGACTAAGCCCAATTTCTATTGAATCTTGGGGTGGGCCAAGAATTGAAGAGTAAGTGGTATTGTTGTAGGTCCAGAAGGTCAACTCATACAAAACGCCCACAGACAGAGGCGAAGTTGTTTCCAGTGTGATCGCATCATGCCCACCCCAGGAGAATGTAGCAAGACCCACGCACCAATTGCCAAGTTGAGGTATGACATCGCATCCGTTATTTTGAATATCCATTTGACCAACCGTGCCAAAGGCATGCACATCTTGCATTGAAGAGTTGAATGCCGTATTATTCAAATTATAGACACATTCACTTTCAATATTGTTTTCGAAACTACTGTTCAAAATGTTCTGACCAGGAACACCATGAGCGCATATCAATACAGCTATGATTGTCGAAAATATTCTCATCATGACCTTCGTTTTATTGGTGTTTCCATCTAATGGATGAACCCTAGTATCAGGTTCATTTCCCCATGGACGTGATCTTATTTCACCATTACGGTAAGGAAGTTCAATGGCCAACGGGCCATGCCGAATGCCGCGAAGGGACGGAACGGGCCGCTGGTGATGGTCGGGTTTTCGGAACGCATCGGGTCTCTAATGTAGCAGAAGCCGTTCACCGGGCAGCGGAAAGGGTGCGGGTCGCCCACCGGTCCCCCTTCGGTACTTTCGCGGTCCGAAGAGCCAGCCATCGTGAAGGAAATCGCCCGCCACACTATCACCGCCGCACTGCCCTATGCCAACGGGCCGCTGCACATCGGCCACATCGCCGGGGCCTACCTCCCTGCGGACATTTACGTGCGCAGCCTGCGCCAGCGGGGCAAGGAGGTGCTCTTCATCTGCGGCAGCGACGAGCACGGCGCGGCCATCACCATCCGCGCGATGAAGGAGGGCACCACGCCCCGCGCCATCGTCGACAAGTACCACGCGCTGATGGGCCGGGCCTTCCAGGACTTCGGCATCCACTTCGACATCTACGACCGCACCAGCAGCGAGCTGCACCGCGAGACCTCGCAGGGCTTCTTCCTGAAGCTGCTGGAGAACGGCGCGTTCAGCGTGCAGGAGGAGCAGCAGTACTACGACGAGGAGGCGAAGCAGTTCCTGGCCGACCGGTACATCATGGGCACCTGCCCCACCTGCGGCAACCCCGATGCCTACGGCGACCAGTGCGAGAAGTGCGGCAGCGCGCTCAGCCCCAAGGACCTCATCGACCCGCGCAGCACCCTCAGCGGCGCCAAGCCCGTGCTGAAGCCCACGCAGCACTGGTACCTGAAGATGGACGAGGCCCAGCAGTGGGTCGACACTTGGATCAACACCGGCGTGCTCGACGGCGCCCCACACCACGACCCGAAGGAGTGGAAGGCCAGCGTGCTGGGCCAGTGCAACAGCTGGTTGAAGGATGGCCTGCGTCCCCGCGCCATGACGCGTGACCTGGATTGGGGTGTACCGGTTCCACTGCCCGGCGCAGAAGGCAAGGTGCTCTACGTGTGGCTCGATGCGCCCATCGGCTACATCAGCGCCACGAAGCGTTGGGCGAAGGAGAACAACACCGACTGGGAGAAGTGGTGGAAAGCCGATCCCGGCTCGGAGGCCGGGACGCGGCTCATCCACTTCATCGGCAAGGACAACATCGTCTTCCACGCCATCATCTTCCCGATCCTGCTGAAGCTGCACGGCGGCTACGTGCTACCGCAGAACGTGCCCGCCAACGAGTTCCTCAACCTCGAAGGGCGGAAGATCAGCACCAGCCGCAACTGGGCGGTGTGGCTGCACGAGTACCTGGAGCGCTGGCCCGGGCGGCAGGACGAGCTGCGCTACTGCCTGGCCACCATCATCCCCGAGCAGAAGGACAGCGAGTTCACGTGGAAGGACTTCCAGGACAAGAACAACAACGAGCTCGTCTCCATCATCGGCAACTTCGTGCAGCGCGTGTTCGTGCTGTGCCACAAGTACTACGACGGCATGGCGCCCGAGGCCGGGGAGAAGCTCGATATGGATGTCGCCCTGTGGAGCGCGGTGCATGGCAGTGCGGAGGAGGTGGCG
>JAEUSV010000008.1 GCA_016788485.1 Flavobacteriales bacterium | reverse complement strand
CCATGCAGCCGCAGGTCGAGCACCCGGGCCACCGCACGCTCCTGTTCCTGCTCCTCCCACGCGAAGAGCTGTTGGGCGTGCACGGCGTCCGCACCCCACACGCGCGCGATGGCCGCAAGCTCCACCGCGGGATCGCCCACGCGCACATGCAGCGCGCTGCCTTTCGCGCGAAGCTCATTGTCGAGCGCGGTGATGCCTGCGCACAGGAAACGCGAACGGTAGGGGCCGCAGCGCTCAAGCCCAAGGGGCGAGGTGCCGTGCTGCTTCGGGTCGGCGATGAACACGGGCAGCACCTCCTCGTGCACGGCGAGCGCTGCATGCAGCGCCGGGTTGTCCGCAAGGCGCTGGTCGTTGCGGAACCAGAGGATGCCACGGCTCATGGGTGTGCGGTCATGGTTCCGACGGTGTGTAGGGCGGAGGTCACATCACCATGCGCTGCTGTGGGGGGGAAGGTTCGCTCGCGCTCCATCGCTCAGAGCGCTTCAAGGTGTGCGAGCAGGTCGTCGCCCTTGTCGAGGAGCGCCTGTCGGGTGGCTGCGGGCATGCGGTCCCAGGTGCGGTAGGGCATGGCCAGGCGCACCAGCATGCCAGGCCGCGCCTCGTCGCTCAACAGCCGCTCGCGGTTCCGTGCCAGGAAGTGCCAGTACAATGCGTTGAACGGACAGGCCTTGGGCCCGGTGCGGTCGTTGACATCGTAATGGCAGCCGGCGCACGAGTGCCCCATCTTGTTCAGGTAGCTGCCGCTGCTCACGTACGGCTTGGTGCCCACGATGCCACCGTCGGCGAACTGGCTCATGCCGCGCGTGTTGGTGATCTCCACCCACTCGATGGCGTCGATGTAGATGCCCAGGTACCATGCGTCCACTTCATCGGGGTGCACGCCCGCCAGCAGCGCGAAGTTGCCGGTGACCATGAGGCGCTGGATGTGGTGCGCGTAGGCGTTGGCGAGGCTGCCGGTGATGGCCTCGCGCAGGCAGGCCATGCGTGTGCGGCCGGTCCAGTACCACACGGGCAGCGGGCGCTCGTGGCCCAGGAAGTTGCGCTGCGCGAACCCGGGCATCTGCGCCCAGTATACGCCACGCATGTATTCGCGCCATCCGATGATCTGCCGCACGAAGCCCTCCACCTGGGCCAGGTCGATGCGTTGCGGGTCGGCGAGGTGGGCCTGCACGGCGGCCTCGCACACTTCAAGCGGCGACAGCAGTTTCACGTTCAGGCTGAAGCTGAGCCGGGCGTGGTACATGGCCCAGTGGTGCGGGCTCATGGCGTCCTGGTAGGTGCCGAAGCGATGCAGCAGGTGTTCGCAGAAGTACTGCAACAGGGCCAGGCTGTCGGCACGGTCCAACGGCCAGGGGAAGTGCGCGGCGTCCGCGGTGCCCAGCGTGCGCACGCCGGCCTGCTTCACCAGGGCATCCAGCTCGCGGAGGTCGTGGTCGAAGAGCAGTGGCGGTGGTGGCACGTGCGCCTTGGGTGGCCGTTGCCGGTTCGCGTGGTCGAAGTTCCACTTGCCGCCCAACGGTGCGCCTCCCTGCATCAGCAGCCCGGTGCGTTCGCGCATCACCCGGTAGAAGCGTTCCATCAGGTACTGCTTCTTCCCCTTGAACAGGTCGGCGAGCTCGTTGCGGTGTGTGAGGAAATGATGCGTGTCGGCCACTTCCACGGCGGCCCCGCATTCGGTCGCGAACCGCTTCAACTGCTGGTCGAGCCGGTGCTCATCGGGCAGCATGTACCCGAAGGTGGCGGCGCGGCATGCATCGAGCACCCAACGCAGGTTCAACGTGATGTCCTGCTGGTTCCGCGGGTCATCGAGCCTGAGGTACAGCACGCGGTGCCCCGCGGTGCGCAGGTGCTCCGCGAAGCGGCGCATGGCCCCGAAGAAGCCGAGCACCTTCTGGATGTGATGGTGCGCGTAATCCGTCTCCTGCCGCACCTCCATCAGCACGTACAGGATGTCGGTCTCCTTGCGCCGCCACCACGGATGATCATGCACGAGCTGGTCGCCCAGCACCAGACGCACTACACGTGCTTCGCGCGGTTCCGGTCGTGGCGGCATCGGTCGCTGCAGTATTTCACCTCCTCCCACACCTTCTCCCATTTCTTGCGCCATTGAAAAGGTCGTCCGCACGCTGCGCAGTCCTTGCTGGCGCGTATGCTCGGAGGACGGTGGCGCGGCATGGTTCAGGCGAGGATGAGCCCTTCGTCGGGTGCGCCGTACTTCAACGCCTTGCCGGTGCGGTGGCGGTGACCGATCACCCAGCAGAGCCAGGCGTCTGCTTCGTGGCGGTCGGCAGGCGATGGGGGCGGCATCAGCACCATGCCGGCCATGATGCGCAGCTGGCTGGGCTTGATGGGCGCACCGGGCCGGATGCGCAGGCCTTCCCACGCGTGGCGGATCAGCGCCGAGGGATATGCTTCGTGCACCTCGATGCCGGCGTTGCGCCAGCGTGCGGCAAGGGCCATGGCGCGTGCGGTGAGACCGCCGAGGAACATGGGGCTCATGCCCCCCGCCTCGCGGTCGGCGGCGCGGAAGAAGTGGTCGCTGCCGCGGCCCTGGTATACGGCCGGCAGGCTCAACGGGGCATCGATGTAGATGGCCGAGGGGCGAAGGCGGTCGATGAGCTCCTCCAGCCACGCATCACCATCCGCACCCTTCTCGCTGCGGTGGAATCGGAACAGCTCGCCCTCGCGCACGCATACGGCGGTGTTGCCTGCGCTGCGCGCCCCGAAGTCGATGCCCACATGACCGGCGTTCGTGCCCATGGCCTCAGATCGCGCTCATGCCACCGTCCACCCCGATCACCTGGCCCGTGATCCATCGTGCACGCTCGCCGAGCAGGAAGGCGGCCATCGCTGCGATGTCGTCGGCCTCGCCCACGCGTTTCAACGGATGCCGCTCTGCGCTGGCGGCCTCGCGCTCGGGGGAGCTCAACAGCTTCTCGGCGAGCGGTGTGCGCGTGAGGCTCGGCGCGATGCAATTCACGCGCACTGTGGGCGCCAGCTCGGCGGCCAGCGATCGCGTCAATCCCTCCACCGCGCCCTTCGCCGCGGCCACACTGCTGTGGAAGGCCATGCCCCTGCCCACGGCCACGGTGCTGAAGAGCACGATGCCGCTGCCGGGCACCTTCTTCAGGCGGTCGGCACAGGCCTGCACGGTGGTGAAGGCCCCGAGCACGTTGAGCTCGAAGGCGGCGCGCAGGTCGTCCGCCTTGGTGGAGCGCAGCGGTTTCAGGTCGATGCTGCCGGGGAAGTAGGCCAGGCCGCCGAGCTCCGTGGGCAGCTGGTCCGTGGGGATGGTGCTGGTGAGCACATCGAACGTGATGTGCGGTGCGCCCAGGCCGGGGTCGCGCCGGCCGGCGGTGATGATCGCGCGGCCTTCCTGCTGCAGCAGCTTCGCTGTGGCGAGGCCGATACCGCTGGAGGCACCGATGAGGAGGATGGGAGCGTTCACGATGCCACAACAGCGCGGGCCCCGCCCTTGTTCGGCGGATCCGATGTGGGCGTTCTGCGGCGAACTTCGCACCATCGCCTGCACCAAGCATGGGCGAGCCCGAATGCCCACGGCCTACACCGTGTATGTGATCGAACTGAGCCGGAAGGTCTTCACCGAGGACCGCCGCTTCCGCGAGGCGAACCCGCAGTACAACGGGGTGCTCGAGTGCCTGTATGTGGGCCAGACGGCCAAGACACCGCAGGAGCGCTTCACCCAGCACAGGACCGGGGCACGCTCGGCCAAGGGCCACAAGCTCAGCAGCGACATCGTGCGCAAGTACGGCCGCTACCTGCGCCCCAGCCTGTACCAGCACATCGGTCCGCTCACGCGGGCGGAAGCGCTGGAGGTGGAGGAGGGGCTGGCGTTGGAGCTGCGGCGCAAGGGCTACGCCGTGTGGTGGGGATGAACGGGTCGTGCGACTGATCCGGATCATGGTCGGTCGCGTAGGCATGCGGCATCTTGGCACCGCATCCCATGTTGCGCATCGCCCTCGCTCTCGTGCTCCTGCTGCACGGCCTCATCCACCTGATGGGCACGGCCAAGGCCTTCGGTTGGGCCGCGGTGCAGGCCCTGCCCCGGGCCATCGGTCGGCCGACCGGCGTGGCATGGGGTGTTGCTGCACTGTTCTTCGTGCTGGCCGGTTGGCGCGTGTTCCGCCACGACGATCGGTGGTGGATCACAGGGGCCATGGCCGTGCTGCTGAGCCAGGTGCTGATCGTGGCCTATGGTCGCGAGGCGCGGTGGGGAACGGCGGCCAACGTCGTGCTGCTGGTGGCCATCGCGTTCGGCTTCGGCGTGTGGCAGTTCAGGGGTGCATACGAGCGGGCGGTGAGCGCTTTACAGGAGCAGGCACGCACGCTTCCCGAGCGTCCGATCACCGAAGCCGACCTCGGTACGTTGCCACCGCCCATACAGGCCTACCTCCGTGGCGCAGGTGTGGTGGGCACCCTGCGGCCGCGCAGCATGCGGCTCACCTTTCACGGCACCATCCGCAGCAAGGACGGACCGTGGATGCCCTTCACCAGCGTGCAGGTGAACCGCTTCGATGAGCCCGAACGCCTCTTCTGGATGGACGCCACCATGAAGGGGCTGCCGACGAAGGGCTATCACCGCTACGCGCAAGGCAAGGCGCGCATGCACATCAAGCTGCTCGGACTGGTGCCCGTGTTCGACATCGAAGGCCCGGCACTGGACACGAGCGAAACGGTCACCTGGTTCAACGACCTCTGCCTCTTCGCCCCGGGCGCGTTGCTGGACCAACGGATCACCTTCGTGCAACTGGACGACCATCGTGTTCGCGCCACGTTCGCGCACGATGGTATGGTGATCAGCGCCGAACTCGTCTTCGACGCGCAGCACCGGCTCATCGACTTCATCAGCGAGGACCGGTCCTACCTGCGTCCGGACAAGGCCTTCGAGCGGCGCCGCTTCAGCACGCCCTGCTCGATGCATCGGGTGGTGAACGGAGTACGGGTGCCCGGCCTTGGGGAGACGGTCTTCGTTCTCGATGATGGACCGCTGACCTATGGGCGGTTCGAGCTTGTTGACCTGAGGTATTGACCAAGGGAGGACGCGTGCCGGACCAATGCCAGGTGGGATGTCACCGATGGCGCCGTGGTTGACCTCTGTCCCCGGTCCTATTCCACCACCACGCGCGTGGTCACGCGTCGGCCCTCGTCCACCACGCTCACCAGGTATAGGCCGGCACGTGCCGGTGCCTGCATGCGTTGGGGCGAGGACCCTGTGCGCAGGGGTTGCGCATGCAACAGACGACCGGTGAGGTCGTGCAGCTCAACGGTCGCCGTGGACGATGCCTGTTGATCGGTGCGCAGCCAAAGCGCGCCAGCGCCATCGTTCCAGGCGACCAGGCCTCCCGCAGCGGTGAGCTCTTCCATTCCATTGGCGGCCGAGCCGAAGAGCCGCACGAGCTGGTGGTACTGGGTCTCGCTGTCCACCGTTTCGAAATGCCCGCCCACGATGATCTTGCCATCGGGCTGCAGGGCCACGGCATGGGCATAGGCCGTGGGCTGGCTGCCGAGCCCCAGGCCGGTGCCGATGTCGAAGGAGAGGTCGCGCGTACCGTCGGCGTTCAGGCGTACCAACCGCTCGGGCCCGCCCTGCATGTTGGCATACTCGGGGCTGGTGAACTCCCCGCCCACCACCAGCTTGCCATCGGGCTGCACCGCGATGGCACGCACCATGCTGTAGGGGTAGAAGGGCGAACTGAAGCCCATGTCGTGCGTGCCGTCGATGTTCAGACGTTCGATGGCGCTGCGCGGCTGGCCGTTGTGGTACTGGAAGTAACCCCCGGCGAGGATCCGGCCATCGGGCTGGCGGGCCAGCGCACGCACGGTGCCACCAGAGGACCCGAGCCCGGGATCGTTGTCCATGCTCATATCGATGGGGCCGCCCGGGCTCAGCAGGGCGATGTGCCCGGTGGGCGTGCCGTTGTACAGGCCGAACTGACCCCCGACCACGATCCGCAGGTCGGGCAGCACGAGCAGCTCGTGCACATTGTGGTTGAAGCCGGTGCCCACAACGAAGGTGGTGTCCACCGAGCCGTTGTCGTTGAAGCGAACGATGTGCGGCCGGCTGTGCCCGCTGCAGGTGAAGAACTCGCCGCCCGCGATCACCTTGTGCGCATCGTGCAGCTCAATGGCCCACACCGCCCCGTTGATGGAGTTGGGCTGCACGTTGAAGGTGTTGTCAAGGGTGCCGTCGGCAAGGAGCCGCGCGATGAAGTAGCTGTTGGCGCCGTTGTAGGTGAGGAAGTTGCCGCAGATCAGGATGCGACCGTCGGGCATGCGCACCATGTCCTCGACCGCGTTGCCGGGCCCGGTGCCGCCAGGGTTGAAGGTGGGGTCGATGCTGCCGTCCGGGTTCAAGCGCACCAGGTTGTCGAGGTCCGTGCCGCCATAGTTCTGGAACGCGCCGCCCACCAGGATCTTGCCATCAGGCTGGATGGCCACGCTGTTCACCAGCACGCTCGGGTCATCCGCGAGGAAACCGTAGTCGATGAAAGGCAGCTGGGCTTGGGAGAGCGCCGGGAACAGGAGGCACAGAAGGGGCAGGGTTCGAAGCATGGCAACGGGTGTATGGGGATGACGGGGCTGCTGTCGGTCCGGGTTGCCTTGGCTGGCCGAACGGTTGGCGGGTCCCCGCCGGGGTGCCGCTGCGCGATGCCGTACTTTCAAGCCCGTACCATGAACGAACAGCCTGTCGAATGAGGAAGGACACGATCGGTGCGCGCTTGCGCGCCTTGTACCTGCTGGTCCTGGTGCTGACCCTTGTGACCGGCACCGCACGCGGCCAGGATGTGGTCATCAACGGCCCGTCGACCAAAGGCGGGCACATCGACCTGTCCGACCTCGTCGAGGAGACCACCGACGTGCAGGGCCAGGGCGAGGAGGTGCCCGGCGAGGACCTGGGCGGCGTTGGCAAGCCCCGCCATGCCATTGGCGATGACAGCACCTATGCGGCGCGTGCGTTCGTGGACACCACCTGGGCCTATCTGCAGGCCTCGGCGGACAGCGTGCTGCCGGGCAATTCCGTGCATTGGGTGCGCTACCACCTGCGGCCGGACGAGGACCTCGCAGGCGTGCCCTTGTACCTGGTGGTGGAGGTGCGCGGACCGTTCGCCATTTTCCACAACGGCAAGGAGCTCTTCTGGTCCAGCGGCACGCGCTACGACAACGATGGACGCCTGCTGCCGCGCTCCGATTCGGTGCCGGTGCACCGGGTGCCGGTGCGGTTCAGCTGCGATGGCATCCCCGAGGTGTTCGCACTGCGCATGGAGCTGCCGGCCGGCCGGCCGATCAAGGATGCCGCGCTCGAGGTCTCGCTGCACCCGGCGGACGAGGCGTATCGCATGCACCGCTCCATGCTGCACTACGGCGTGTTCATCGGCGTGAACGCGATCATCCTGGTGTTGTCGCTGGTGATCTGGTGGGGCGACCGGCGGGTACGGAGCTGGCTGCTGCTGGCCCTGCTCTCGCTGGTATCGATGGTCGACACGGTCTGCGAGCTCGGTGCCGGCGACCGCGCGTTGGGCTTCTCCGATGGCACGGTGCAGGCGCTGCACATCATCAGCCTTGTGATCATGTCCTGGCCCATGTACCTGCTGATCATGGTGCTCGGCGTGTTGCGCGGTGACCTCACCCCGAAGCGCGTCCGTTGGTACACGGCGAGCGTGGTGGTGCTCACCCTGCTCTGCAGCGCGGGGGCGTGGCTGGAGGTGATCGGCGTGCTGGACACGCTGGACGGATTGAGCTTCACGGACATCGCCGAGTGGTTGATCGTGGTGATGATCGTGCTGGTCCTGCTCTTCGGCCTGGTGTTCACCTTCCTCGCCATCGAGGTGCTACGCCTCGGCATCCGGCTGCTCCGGGCCAAGGGCTATGAGCGTTGGGTGGGAGCGGGCGCCGTGGCGTCGCTGCTGCTCACCCTGGTGCTCAAGGTCGTCGGGGACCTCTCCGATACCGGCATCGGCTCCTTCTTCAGCGTGTTGGGCGACTACTGCAGCTACGTGGCCGTGCCGCTCAGCATCGCCATCTACATGGCCATCCGGGCGGCCCACCACAACCGGCTCGTCGCACGCCAGCGCGATGAGCTCGATGCGGAGGTGAAGGAGCGCACCGCCGAGCTGCGGTCGGAGAAGGAGCGTTCCGATGAGCTGCTGCTCAACATCCTGCCCGCCGAGGTGGCCGAGGAGCTCAAGGCCAAGGGCGCCGCCGCGGCCAAGCACTTCGACCAGGCCACGGTGCTCTTCACCGATTTCCGCGGCTTCACCCAGATGAGCGAGCAGGTCGGGCCCGCCGAGCTCGTGCAGGAGCTCAACGCCTGCTTCAAGGAGTTCGATGCCATCATGGGCCGCTACCGCATCGAGAAGATCAAGACCATCGGCGACTCGTACATGGCCGCTGGCGGCCTGCCCGATCCCACGCACGGCGGTCCGGTGGACGTGGTGCGTGCCGCCTTGGAGATGCAGGCGTTCATGACGCGCCATCAGCAGGAGCGCCGCGCTGGCGGCCTGCCCGTGTTCGAGATGCGCGTGGGCATTCACACCGGCCCGGTGGTGGCGGGCATCGTCGGGGTGAAGAAGTTCCAGTACGACATCTGGGGCGACACGGTGAACACCGCCAGCCGCATGGAGAGCAGCGGCGAGATCGGCAAGGTGAACATCAGCGGCGCCACCTACGCCCTGGTGAAGGACACGGCCGGACTCACCTTCTTGCCGCGCGGCCGCGTGCAGGCGAAAGGGAAGGGTGAGCTCGAGATGTGGTTCGTGGAGCAGGCCTGAGCACGGGCCAGGGAGCTTCTGGATCCCACGCGGATACACGATGCTGGTCGTCGGCAAGGCTGCATGCCAGGGTACCTTCGCGCCATGAGCACGGAGGGGCGTATTCGTCTGCTGCCCGAAGCCATCGCATGGGACGGTGTGGTGCGGAACTCAGGCCGCCAGCGGCTGCTGTTCGACTTCCTGCGCGCTCATCCGCAACGCCTCGCCGACGTGAAGCGCCTGGTGCCCGAGGCCGCTCGGGGACTTCGCGCACATGGTTCCGTGCGCGGCGGCCGGCTCCTCGTGGAACGCCTCTCTGTGGAGGGTCATGATGATCTCCTGCTCGAGATGGTCCTTTGGCATGCGGTGTTCCCCGGCCTGCGTGCGCCCGTGGTGGCCTGGTGGATGGATGGACCATGCTGCCTCAGCACCGCACCGCCCGACCTTTTCGTGACGTTGGACGATGAGATGGAGGAGAGGCTCCCTGAAAAGGACCGTATGGACCGGTACGTGCAATTCCACCGGGGCCACATCGTGCCAGCACCGGCGCATGGCGAGGGCATCGGCGCACCGTTCGAATGGCCACTGCCCGCCCGCCTGCTCGTAGCCCCCCTGGTGCTGTTGTTGACGCCCCTCGCGATGGTGGCGATCTACCGTGATGCCTTCCGTGGAAAGGACACCGCCGTGCCGTGGTGGACCTTCCTGCTCACACCGCTGTTCATGGTGGTCGTGCTCATGCGGCTGATCGTTCCCGGCCCGTTCATACGGCACATCGAGCCCGTGCTGGAGCGGATCGGCGAGCGCGCACGCTGGCGCGATGCGGTGAACGGACTGGTGGCGGAAGCGTTTCGCCAGGACCTGCCCCGGTCACTGTCCAAGTAGCAGCGCAAGTGCGCCGGCCCTGCGGCCTGTCGTCGGGCGGCCACAGGCAGGCCCGTTGAGCGGCCTACTTTCGCGGCCCCTGATCGAACACCATGGAACTGAAGGACGGAGGTTACCACATCGGCGATGTGCCTGTGGCGGAGATCGTGAAGCTTGCAGGCACGCCGGTCTACGTGTACGATACCGCGGTGA
Source organism: Flavobacteriales bacterium (assembly GCA_016788485.1). GTDB lineage: Bacteria > Bacteroidota > Bacteroidia > Flavobacteriales_F > PHOS-HE28 > PHOS-HE28. The sequence continues at coordinate 3,031 of JAEUSV010000008.1, read as the reverse complement.
TGGCGCGGCAGGTGAAGCGCCTTCGCGATGCCTTCAAAGGGGTCGACCTTCGCATCCAGTACGCCTGCAAGGCGCTCACCAACGTGAACGTGCTGCGCTTCCTGCGCACGCAGGGCTGCGGCATCGATGCCGTCAGCATCCAGGAGGTGGAGCTGGCGCTGCACGCGGGTTACGCACCGGCGGAGATCCTCTTCACGCCCAACATGGCGGCCTATGTGGAGTATCAGCGCGCGGTGGAGCTCGGCGTGCACATCAACATCGACTCGCTCAGCGTGCTCGAGCACTTCGGCCACGACTTCGGCGGCCGGGTCCCCGTGTGCATCCGATTCAACCCGCACATCATGGCGGGAGGCAATGAGCGCATCAGCACCGGCCACATCGACAGCAAGTTCGGCATCAGCATCCACCAGCTGCGGCACGTGCAGCGCATCATGCAGAGCACCGGGCTCAAGGTGAACGGGCTCCACATGCACACCGGCAGCGACATCCTCGATGCCGAAGTGTTCCTGCAGGGCGCCGAACTGATCCTGGAGCTTGCGCCCTCCTTCCCCGACCTCACCTTCCTCGACCTCGGCAGCGGCTTCAAGGTGCCGTACAAGCCCGACGACATCGAGACCGATATCGAGGAGCTCGGTCAGCGCCTCGCTGAGCGCATCGCGGCCTTCAACACCGGACGTGCGAAGCCGGTGGAGGTGTGGTTCGAGCCCGGCAAGTTCATCGTGAGCGAGAGCGGCACGCTGCTGGTGCGCGTGGAGCAGGTGAAGCACACCACCGCCACGGTGTTCGCCGGCGTCGACAGCGGCCTCAATCACTTGATCCGGCCCATGCTGTACGGCAGCTACCACCACATCGTGAACGTGAGCAACCCCACGGGCAAGCCACGCATCTACACGGTGGTGGGCTATATCTGCGAGACCGACACCTTCGGCTGGGACCGCAAGCTGAACGAGGTTCGCGAAGGGGACCTGCTCGCCTTCCGCAACGCGGGAGCCTACGGCTGGAGCATGGCCAGCAACTACAACAGCCGCTTCCGCCCGCCCGAGGTGCTGGTGCACAAGGGCCACGCACAGCTCATCCGCCGGCGCGATACCTTGGACGATCTGTTGCGGAACCAGGTGGAGCTGGAGCTGCGGTGAGCCGGGCGTACCGGTAACTTGCCGCACGTCCATGCGCATCCTGCTTCTCCGCGCTGCGGGTCCTGTTGCCGCCGTTGTGATCTTCCTCCTGCTTCGGAAGGTCGGTGCCGCGCCCGCCGCGATGGCCGGTGTGGTGGGGTGGATGGCCGCTTGGTGGGTCACTGAGGCGGTGCCGCTCGCTGTCACCGCCCTGCTGCCCATCGTCCTCTTCCCGTTGCTGGGCATCACCGACCTGGCGAAGGTGGCGGGCTATTACGGCAAGGACGTCATCTTCCTCTTCCTGGGCGGTTTCCTGCTCGCGCTCGGCATCGAACGCAGCGGGCTGCACAAGCGCATCGCCCTGCACATCGTGCACCGCGTGGGCGCCTCGCCGTCGCGGCTCATCCTGGGCGCGCTCCTTGCCACGGGGCTGCTCAGTATGTGGATCAACAGTACGGCGGCCGTGCTCGTCATGCTGCCCATCGGGCTCAGCCTGCTCAGTGCGGCACCGGGGCACGAACGGCTCGGCGCGGCATTGGCCCTGGCCGTGGGCTACGGCGCCACCATCGGCGGCATGGCCACGCCCGTGGGCACACCGCCCAACCTGGTGTTCATGGAGCAGTGGAAACAGCTCTTCCCGGAGCGCCCGGTCATCGGCTTCGGTCAGTGGATGCTCTTCGGCGTGCCCTACGCGCTCATCTACCTCGTGCTCACGTGGCTGCTCATGACGCGTGTGGTGTTCCGCCTGCCGGGACGCGCCACGGTCGACCGCCATGTACTGCGCGATCAGGTACGCGCCTTGGGAAGGGCCTCACGCGATGAGGTGTGGAGCGCGCTGGTCTTCGGCATCACGGCCGTGCTGTGGATCACCGGCGATCGCATCGCCTTCACCGAGGAACTCGTGTTCAATGGCTGGCGCAACAACCCATGGGTCGACCTGCACGGTTTCGGCGACCCGGCCGTGGCCATGGTGGGCGGCATCCTGCTGTTCATGCTCCCTTCGGTGGAGGGGAAGCGCACGCTGCTCGACTGGGACTTCGCGCAGGCCCGGATACCCTGGGGCGTGGTGCTGCTCATCGGCAGTGGCTTCGCCATCGCGGGCGGCATCGATGCCAGCGGCCTCAGTGGTCTCATCGGCACGGCACTGGCCGGGTGGAAGGCCGGATCGGAGGTGCTGCAGGTGGGCGCCATCGCCACGGGCGTGACCCTGTTGAGCGAGCTGGGCAGCAACACCGCGGTGGCCAGCCTGGTGCTGCCCGTGTTGGCGCGCACGGCCGAGGTGTGGGGCCTGTTGCCGCAGGCGGTGATGATCCCCGCCACGCTCGCGGCCAGCTGCGGCTTCATGCTGCCCATCGCCAGCCCCATGCAGGCCATCGTGTTCAGCAGCGGGCAGCTCAGCGTGAAGCAGATGGTGCGCGCCGGCCTGTGGATGGATGTGCTGGGCGTGGGGCTGCTGATGCTCTGCTGGGCGTTGCTGGGTCACCTGGTGTTCCCATGAGGCGCCTGTTGTTCCCGCTCGGTGTCGCCCTGCTCGGCTGCGATGTGAAGGAGCCTGTGCCGGATCGCCCGGTGGCGACCTCGGCGTTGGTGCTGGTGCGACCGCTCGGCGAGGTTGATGCGCGCGTGGTGGACAGTGCGGCACAGGCGATCCGCGTGGTGCACGGGCTGCGGGTGATGGTGGCCGCGCCTGTGACATTGCCCCTTGAAGCATGGACCAACGTGCGCACGCCGCGATATCGGGCCGATACGCTCATCTCCTGGCTGCGCGCGACCAAGCCCGATAGCGTGGACCTCATCGTGGGCGTTACCGACCAGGACATCAGCATCACGAAGTACGACGCAGAGGGTAAGGTCAAGGAGCCGGTCGCCCGATACCGCGACTTCGGCATCTACGGGTTGGGGTACATGGGCGGTCC
>JAEUSV010000089.1 GCA_016788485.1 Flavobacteriales bacterium | reverse complement strand
CCGCCGCGTTCTGCATGTTCAACCGCTATGTGGACGGGCTGGGCACCTGGAGCCCGGAGCCCAAGGAAGCCTACAAGGAGGTGGGCGAGATGCTTGCGTTCAAGGGCTACCTCGACAGCATCCCCGCCTGATGCCGCACATTGACCTGCCCCCCGGCCACAGCCCAGGGATCAGCGGACTGCTGATGTACCGACCCGAGACCGCAGGCCCCCTGCGCGAGCTGGTAGAGGTGCTGTTGCGCGGCCCAAGCACGCTCACGATGGCCGAACGCGAGATCATCGCGGCGAGCGTGAGCTGGTGGAACGAATGCCACTTCTGCCACACAAGCCACGCGGCCGCGGCCTGCGCCCACCTGGGCCGCGATGCCACCTTCATCGACGCCATCAAGGCGGGCCTCCCCGATGAACCGCTGAGCCCGAAGATGCGCGCGCTGCTGCAGGTGGCCCATCAGGTGCAACGCGGTGGAAAGCACGTGGGCGCCGACGACATCGCCCAGGCACGCGCGGCCGGCGCCACCGACCTGGAGCTCCACGACACCGTGCTGATCGCCGCCGCGTTCTGCATGTTCAACCGCTACGTGGACGGGCTCGACACCTGGGCCTGGCCTGAGAAGGAGAAGTTCATGGAGATCGGGGGGAAAATGGCCCACGAAGGGTACATGGAACCCTACCGGCCTTCGTTCTGAGCATTCGGCCCCATGCGGAGCTTCACCTCATCGGCCAGCCACCGCCTGGCCTCCTCCGCGTTGGGGAAGGCCCGCGCCGGGAAGTTCTGGGGGAAGTAGGTATAGAAGACGTTCACGAGCAGCTCGTTCATGCTGGTTCCCGCATCCCAGGCCACCGCGATGGTGCACTGCTCCAGCCCGCGGCCCATGTAATGGTCGTAGAGCAGCACGTCCATGTCCACGTCGGCATGGCGCGGCACATGCACCAGCACGGGGTACGAACGGCCAGGGCACAGTCGCTCCCGCGCCTCGAGCACTTCGCGCACCAAGGCCACATTGATGCGCGCCCCCTCCTTGATGGTGACCTCGAGACCTTCATCCGCATCGTAACGCAGAATGGCCCCCGCGAGCTCGATGGTGTGTCCGTGGTCCATGAATGGAAGCTAATCGATCCCAGTGGGGGATGCCCTGGAAATGAAACGGACCGTTCACCCGGCAGGACCGGCGTTATCCACATCGCCCCTTTCAGATCACGGTGTTCACCGTAGGCGGCAGGGATGGAGGGTGAAGGACCTTTGCACCTGATGAGAAGTGTCCCGACCCTCCTGCGGGGCCTGGCGATGGCCTGTGCCGTGCTGCTCGCGCAACGCGGTTGGGCGCAGCCGTGCACGGCCAACGCTGGCCCGGCAAGCATCACCTTATGCACCGGCGCCTCGCTCAACGGCTCGGCATCGAACGGGCAACCGCCCTATACGTACCAGTGGACACCGGCAGCAGGCTTGAGCAATCCCAATGTGGCCAATCCGGTGGTCACGGCAGCCGGCAGCACCAACTACACGCTCACCATCACCGATGACAATGGCTGTACGGCCAGCGATGTCATCAGCGTGACAGCGAACGCCGCAGCGGACGCCACACTGTCAAGCCCCAACGCGCAGTTCACCGTCTTCAACGGCGTGCCCACCTTCTATCGCTGCGGTAACCAGGCCACGGCGCTGTTCATCTTCGACTTCGCGGGAGCGGCCACCGCGGGCGCCACGCACACCATCAACTGGGGCGACGGCTCGCCCAACTTCACCGCCACCGGCACAAGCATCCCGCAGCAGACGCACCAGTACGGCCAGGGGATCTATACGCTCACCTACAGCATCACCCAGGGCAACGGCTGCAACGACTCGCAGACGTACAGCATCTTCCTGGGCACCAACCCGGCCGTGGGCATCGGCAACCCGGGGAACACCGCCGTATGCGGACCGAACCAGCTGGTGTTCCCCATCACCGGAACGGCCAACAACCCGGCGGGCACCATCTACACCGTCACCTTCAACGACGGCAGTCCGCCGGTGACCTTCACGCACCCGCCGCCGCCCAGCGTGAGCCACCTGTTCACCATCAGCAGCTGCGGCACCACGAGCAGCAACGGCCTCACGACCTTCCCCAACAGCTTCAGCGCCACCATCGAGGCGGAGAACCCCTGCGGCCTCAGCAGCGGCTCGGTGGTGCCGATCTACGTGAGCACGCCGCCCTCGACGGACTTCACCGTGAGCCCGAACGACACGGCCTGCACCAACACCACGGTCACCTTCACCAACATCAGCCAGAGCGGCGCCGAGGCCCCCACCTGCAGCAGCACCAGCCCCGCCATCTGGAGCATCGCTCCCGCGGCCGGCTGGACCGTGAGCAGCGGCGCGCTGGGCAACAGCAACGGCTTCATCGGCGCCAACTTCGACCCCGGCTCGTGGAGCCCCGGCAGCACCACGCTCGGCGTGCAGTTCAACACGCCGGGCAGCTACACGGTGAAGCTGCTCGGCGGCAACACCTGCGGCGGTGATAGCCTGTTGCGCACCATCTGCGTGGAGGCCCCGCCCACCGCCGCCTTCACGCTGGCGCCCAACCCGATCTGCCAGGGCCAGCAGGTGACCACCGACAACACGAGCACCGCGCCCAACGTGTGCCAGGTGCGCTACCAGTGGCAGGTGAACCAGACGGCCAGCTACTGCAACAGCGGCAGCACCGTGAACTATGTGGGCGGCACCAGCAGCACCAGCTTCGAACCGGTGATCCAGTTCGCGAGCGCCGGCACCTACAACGTGGTGCTGCAGGCCATCACCAGCTGCCCGGTGGTCACCGCCACGCAGCCGGTGACGGTGGTGGGCCCGCCGCAGGTGAGCCTGTTCCCGGTGGGTCCGATCTGCGCGGGCCAGAGCGTGTTCCCGGTGGCCACGTTCCAGCAATGCGGCGGCGTGCTCGGGACTCCGCAATGGACCACCACAGGAGGAAGTCCGGCGAGCGCAACGGGCACCAATCCCGGCGGCATCAGCTACGCGAACGCGGGCAACTACTCCGTGCAGGTGAGCGTGACCAACCAGTGCGGCAATGCGCAGGTATCACAGCCACTGGTGGTGAACAACACCCCTCCGAGCGCGAACGCCACCGCGGTGAACGTCACCCTCTGCGCGGGGGAGAGCATCCAGTTGCAGGCCAGCACCATCGCGGGGGCCACCTACAGCTGGACCGGACCGAACGGCTGGTCGAGCAACCTGCAGAACCCCGTGATCCCCAACGCCACCGTGGCCATGAGCGGCAACTACACGGTGACCGCCACGCTCGGCCTGGTGTGCGTGGGTCCGCCGAGCACGGTGAACATCACGGTGAACCCCGCACCGCAGCTCACCATCACACCGAACAACCCGAGCCTTTGCGCCGGCGCGAGCGTAACGCTCACCGCCACCGGTGGCAGCGGCTACACCTGGACGGCGAACGGCAACCCCGCAGGCAGCGGCAACAGCATCACCGTCACCCCCGCCACCACCACCACGTACGTGGTCACCGGGTCCGGCCTGGGATGCCCCGGCACGGCGAGCACGGTGGTCACCGTGACCACACCGCCCAACGTGAGCGCGGGCCCCGACCAGACCTTCTGCAACCAGCCGATCCCCGTTCAGTTGAACGGCACACCGGCCGGCGGCACCTGGAGCGGCAGCCCGAACGTGACGGCCGCCGGCGTGTACACCCCGCCCCTCGCCACCGGCACCACCACCCTCACCTACACCTACACCGACGCCAACGGGTGCACGGGGAGCGACCAGATGCAGGTGACGGTGAACACCGTGCAGAACCCCGCCACCACCGGCCCGAACGTGACCGTTTGCGCAGGGACGCCCACCTTGAACCTGTTCGCCCTGCCGCCCGGTGGCACCTGGAGCGGTCCCGGCATCACCGCGAACGGCCAGTACAACCCCACCACGCCCGGCGTGTTCGTGTTCACCTACACCGTGGGCACCGGCACCTGCCAGACCAGCGATCCGCTCACGGTGACGGTGGTGGCGAACCCGAGCGCCATCGCTCCCGCACCGCAGAGCACCTGCGTGAACAACGCCCCCATCCAATTGAACGGCCAGCCTGCGGGCGGGGTGTGGAGCGGCCCCGTGGTGACAGCCGCAGGCGTGTTCGACCCTGCCGCCGCCGGTCCCGGCACCTACAACCTCACCTACACGTTCACCAACGTGAACGGATGCACGGACAGTGATGCGACCTCCATCACCGTGAACGCACTTCCCGTGGTGAACGCAGGCCCCGACCAGACCTTCTGCGACCAGCCGATACCCCAGCAGCTCACCGGCGTTCCTGCTGGCGGCACCTGGAGCGGTGCGAACGTGAGCGCCAGCGGGCTCTTCACCGCGAGCGGCACCGGCACCTTCACGCTCACCTACAGCTTCACCGATGCCAACGGCTGCACCAACAGCGACCAGGTGGATGTGACCGTGGTGCCCGTAACCAACCCCGCCAACGCCGGTGCGGACCAGAGCGTGTGCGTGGGCAGTGCCCCCTTGCAGTTGAACGGGACACCTGCGGGCGGTGCTTGGAGCGGCAACGGTGTGACCGCGGCAGGCCTCTTCACCCCGGGCACCGTGGGCAGCTTCGTGCTCACCTACGGCGTGGGCACGGGTACCTGCATCACACAGGACCAGTTGACGATCACCGTCAACGCGCTGCCCGTGGTGGACGCTGGTCCGCCGCAGAGCGCCTGCGTGGACGCCGGCCCGCAGCAATTGCTGGGCACGCCTGCCGGTGGCACATGGAACGGCACGGCGATCACGCCCGGTGGCTCGTTCAGCCCGGCCACCGCCGGTGTGGGCAGCTACACACAGACCTACACCTACACCGACGCCAACGGCTGCACCAACAGCGACAACACCACCACGGTGGTGAACGCACTGCCCGTCGTGGACGCCGGTCCCGACCAGCTCTATTGCGACCAGCCCTTCCCGCAGCAGCTCACCGGGACACCTGCCGGCGGCAGCTGGACCGGCCCGAACATCACCAGCGCGGGCCTGTACACGCCCAACGGAACAGGTGCGTTCACCGTGAACTACACTTACACGGACGCCAACTTCTGCAGCAACAGCGACCAGGCCACCGTCACGGTGATCCCCGTGACCAACCCGGCCAACGCGGGTCCCGATGTGGCCGTGTGCGTGGGCAGCGCACCTTTCCAATTGAACGGCACCCCTGGTGGCGGAACGTGGAGCGGAAGCCCCTTCGTGCTCCCCAGCGGTCTCTTCACGCCCTCCGTGGCGGGGAGCTACCTCCTCACCTACAGCGAAGGCAGCGGCACGTGCGTGACGCAGGACCAGGTGACGGTGACGGTGAACCCGCTGCCCGTGGTCGACGCCGGTGCGGCCGGCAGTGCATGCCTTGACGCCGGAACACAGAGCGTGACCGGCACTCCAGCAGGCGGCACATGGAGCGGGCCTGGGATCACCGACCCCGTGCTCGGCATCTTCGACCCGCTGGCAAGCGGCGTGGGCACCTTCGCGCTCACCTACACCTACACCGACGGCAACGGCTGCACCAACAGCGACGGCACCACCTTCACCGTGAACCCGCTCCCCGTGGCCGCATTCACCAACGCGCCCATCGCCTGCGAGCAGAGCCCCTTCCCCTTCACCGACCAGAGCAGCGGCGCCAGCCTGTGGACCTGGGACTTCGGTGACGGCAGCGGCAACGCGCTGGTTCAGAACCCACAGCACGTCTACGCCGACAGTGGCACCTACGTGGTGACGCAGGTGGTGACCACCAACTTCGGCTGCGACGACACCACCAGCGCCACGCTCACCGTGTGGGAGCTGCCCTTGGTGACCTTCAGCGCCGCTCCGCTCGACGGCTGCGGGCCCCTCACGGTGAACTTCACCAACGGCAGCACGGGCACCGGCACCAGTTATGCGTGGGACTTCGGCAACGGGCAGAGCAGCGCGCTGCAGAACCCGCCCCCGGTGACCTACGTGGCCAGCGCCCTGGCCGATACGGTCTACACCGTCACGCTCACCGCCACCAACCTGTGCGGCAGCGTACAGGACAGCGAGGTGATCACCGTGTACCCCACGCCCACGGCGCTCTTCGGCCCCGACCTGAACACCGGGTGCAGCCCGTGGACACCCACCTTCAGCAACGTCACCATAGGGCAGGCCTCCAGCTTCTTCTGGGACTTCGGCGACGGCAACACGCTGGCCACGATGGACAGCCTGGTGCAGCACACGTACGTGACCGGGGCCAACGACACCACCTTCACCGTGACGCTCATCGCCACCAACAATTGCGGCAGCGACACGGCCACCTACGACATAGTGGTGCAGCCCAACACCGTCACCGCCTTCTTCAACACCGACACACTGCAGGGCTGCGCGCCGCTCACGGTCAACTTCACGCAGTACAGCATCGGCGCCACCAACTGGGGCTGGGACTTCGGCGACGGCAACGTGAGCATGCAGCAGAGCCCCACGCACACTTACCTCCTGCCGGGCACCTACACTGTGCAGCTCTTCGCCGACAACGGCTGCAGCTACGACACCACCACGCAGGTGATCACCGTGTTCCCGAGCCCGGCGGTGGCCTTCACCTGGGCGCCGGACAGCGTGTGCGCCGGCGACCCGTTCCAGTTCACCAACCTCACGCCCAACACCGGCGACATCGTATGGGACTTCGGTGATGGCAATGGAAGCTTGCTGAGCGCACCCACGCACGTGTACGCGGCCACGGGCACCTACACGGTCACGGCCACCGTGACCAGCAGCATCAACGGATGCGTGGCCAGCCTTTCTCAGCCTGTGACAGTGAAGACCACGCCGGTGGCCGCGATGGCACCGCTGCCCGTGAGCGGATGCACGCCGCTCACCGTGCAGTTCCAGAACACCAGCACCGACGCGGACTACCACAGTTGGGACTTCGGCGATGGCAACACCAGCGGCGTGCCCACGCCCACGCACGTGTATGGCGCACCGGGCACCTACACCATCCAACTCGTGGTGCAGAACCTCAGTGGCTGCACGGACACCGCCTATGCGCAGGTCACGGTGTACCCGCTGCCGGTGGCGTCCTTCACCTTCGCGCCCGACAGCGGGTGCGTAAGCCCGAGCGTGGTGCAGTTCACCAACCAGTCGCAGGGCGCGGTGAGCTTCTGGTGGACCTTCGGCAACGGCCAGGGCAGCCAGTTGAACGACCCGCAGACGGCCTATGCCGCCCCGGGCACCTACACCGTGGAGCTCATCGCCGAGAACACCTTCGGCTGCCGCGACACCGTGCAGCACAACTTCACCGTCTACCCCACGCCCGAGGCGCTCTTCACCGTGGAACCGCAGCCCGGCTGCGACACCTACCCCGTGACCTTCCTCAACACCAGCGTGAACGCACAGGCGCAATGGTGGAGCCTGGGCGACGGTGTGTTCAGCACCGATGAAGAGCCCACGCACATCTACCCCGCTCCGGGCTCCTACGATGTGACGCTCGTGGTGGCCGGCCTGGGCGGGTGCATCGACACGCTCACCGTGGCCGATGCGGTGCTCATCCATCCCACACCGGTGGCCGCCTTCACCTACGACACGCTGCAGAGCGTATCACATGCGCTGCAGTTCACCAACGTCAGCAGCGGGGCCAGCACCTACTGGTGGGACTTCGGCGATGGCGAGCAGAGCAATGTGCCGAGCCCGCTTCACCTGTTCCCTGCCGACGGCGGCGAGGTGGACGTGTGCCTGATCGCCATCAACGACCTCGGCTGTCCGGACACCACCTGCATTGAACTGATCATCCCCGGCGACCCGATGATCTTCGCGCCCAATGCCTTCACGCCTGACGGTGACGGGTTGAACGAGGACTTCCGACCGGTGCTGAACGGCTTCGTCGACTGGCGCTACCAGCTGTTGATCTTCGACCGTTGGGGCGAGGTGATCTGGGAGACGCGCGACCGGAACAAGGCCTGGGACGGCAACATGAACGGCAAGCCCTGCAAGACCGAGGTCTACGTGTGGAAGGTGATCCTGGACCGCTACGGCGACGAACGCGAGTATGTGGGCCACGTGACGCTGATCCGCGGCGATTACTGAACGGGCCGTCCCGCTGACCACCGCGGAGACAGGCATGTAGTCACCCGACTACACGCATCCGCCCCCCTCCCGGGGTACCTTCGTGAAGGCGTCCGGACCGAACGCACGCCACCACGAAACCACCTCCCGAAACCCCCAGCCCATGATGAAACCCTACGCCTTGATGGCCGCGATGGCCCTTACGACCACCCTTACCGCACAGAACTGGACCGTTGGTGTGCCGGTGAACATGCAGGTGAGCGAGATCGCGGTGAACGGCGGGGGCTGCTCCCCCGGTCCGCAGGCCACGCTGTACCTCGACCACCCCGCCGTGGATGGCATCACCTACTATTACGAGGTGACCAGCATCGTGAACGGGGTGTACACCATGGTGCCTGGTCCCGCCGGCATCCTGATGGTGGGCGATACGATCCATGTCCCCGCCAACTTCATCACCACCGTGTTCAACCAGCAGGCCGCCGGCAGCCTTCAGATGCGGGTGATCGCCGCGGGCACGCCGACCACCGCCGGCCAGGTCCACCCCTGCACGGCGAGCATGTTCTGGATGAGCAACCTGATGCTCTGCAACGAAGGCCTCAGCACCACGCTCAGCTCCGGCTGCACGGTGCAGCCCGGTTCCACCCAGGGCATCGCCGACCTGGCGGGCAGCAACGCCTGGTTCAGCAACAACGGCACCAGCATCCGCCTCACCGACGCCTCCATCCGCACCGCGCAGCTCGTCGACGCGCAGGGCCGTGTGGTGGCCACCACCAACAACAGCGGCGGCATGCTCGAGCTGGGCACCCTGCCCACCGGCATGTACGTTGTACGCGCGCAGCGCGCTGATGGCTCCGTGCTTTCCGAGCGCGTGATGCTCGCGCACTGAGCCATCACGAACGGAACGAAGAGGGGCCGTCCGGAAGGGCGGCCCTTCGCATGTAGTGCCCGCGTTGTGCGGCGCTGCCGCCCGAAGGCCAGGGATCAACGGGCCCGCAGGTCCCACAGGGTCGCCGTGGAATCAGCGCGGTAGTCGCGAAGCACGGACACTGTGAGCAGGGCGGGTCTTCCGGCGACCGTGGCGTTGATGCTGTAATAGAGGCTGTCGCCGCTGCGGCGCGTCTCCTTGAAGAGGACTTCGCTTCCCTTGATGGCGGCACGCACCGAATCAATGACGGTGGGCCATTGCACCATCTGCGCCGCAGCCTGCGTACCGGACTTCACCAGGGTGCTCTCCAGCCGCAGCTTGATGCGGTCCTCGGGCATCCACGCGGTGTTGGTGAGGCGCTGCTTGAAGAAGAGCCAGGACAGCACCCCGCCCAGCAACAGGCCGACGAGGTAGAGCTTGAGGCGACGTTTCAGGTCCATGCGCTCAGAACGCGGCCAGCAGAATGTCCAGGTCCTTGTAAGGTAGCCTGAAGGCCTCCGAGAGGATCTCGCTGGTGAGCGCACCGTTGTACAGGTACACGCCGTGGCGGATGCCGAGGTCCTTCTTGATCAGCTCCTCGAATCCGCCACGGTCACCCATGTTCAGCAGCAGCGGACCGAAGATGTTGCTGAGCGCATAGCTCGCGGTCCGGGGCACGCGGCTGGCGATGTTGGGCACGCAGTAGTGGATCACCCCGTACTCCTTGAAGACGGGGTCCGTGTGGTTGGTGACGCGGCTGGTCTCGAAGCAGCCCCCACGGTCGATGCTCACGTCCACGATCACGCTGCCGGCCTTCATCTCGCTCACCATGTCCTCGGTGACCACCATGGGCGTTCGGCCATGCTCGGGGCGCAGGCAGCCGATGGCCACATCGGCCTGCATGAGGGCCTGCTTGAGCTCCTCGGGCTGGATGACGCTGGTGTAGATGCGCTGACCCAGGTCGCTCTGCAGGCGGCGCAGGCGGTAGATGCTCTTGTCGAAGACCTTCACGCTGGCGCCCACGCCCATGGCCGCGCGTGTGGCGAACTCGCCCACCGTGCCCGCACCGATGATGACCACCTCTGCGGGGGCCACCCCGCTGATGCCGCCGAGCATGAGGCCCTGGCCGCCCTTGTCGCTGCTGAGGTATTCGGCCGCGATCTGGATGCTGGTGTTGCCTGCGATCTCGCCCATGGCGCGGATGATCGTATAGATGCCCTCGCGGTCCTTGATGAAGTCCCAGGCCACGGCGGTCACCTTCTTCTCCATCATCTTGCGCAGCGCGTCCTTGGGCTGCACCGTGAGCTGCAGGGCCGAGATGAGGATCTGCCGCGGGCGGAGCATCTCGATCTCCTTGAGGCTGGGCGGCGCCACCTTGATGATGAGGTCGGCCTTGAAGACCTCCTCGGCGCTCTCCACCACCTGGGCGCCGGCCTCGGTGTAGTCGTTGTCCTGGAACTGCACGGCCTGGCCCACGCCGCGCTCCACCAGCACATCGTGCCCGCGGCTTACCAACGTGGCCACAGCGGTGGGCGTGAGGGGCACGCGGTGCTCCTGGAAGCTGGTCTCCTTGGGGATGCCGATGAAGAGGTTGCGGCCCTTGCGGCCCGCCTCGAGGGCTTGTTCCTGGGGGAGCAGGGCCACTTCGCGGGCAAGCTGCTTGAGGAGTTCCTGGCTCGTGCTCATGCGAGGGGCGCCGCGGCGCGCGGCGCGGGATTGAGGTCGAGTTGCACGGTGCGCTCCCCGCTGGACAGTGCGTTCAGCCGCACCCACACGGTGTCCGCCGGCAGCAGGTCGCGCGCCACCTCGGGCCATTCGACGAAGCAGTACCGCCCGCTGTCGATGTACTCGGTGAAGCCCACCTGTTCGAGCTCGGCGGCGTTCTTGAGCCGGTAGAGGTCGAAGTGGTACACGGGGCCTTCGGTGCCCGCGTACTCGTTGACGATGCCGAAGCTGGGGCTGCTGGTGCCGCCCTCCACGCCGAGCTCGGCGCTCAAGGCCTTGATCAGGGTGGTCTTGCCGGCGCCCAGGTCACCCTTGAAGGCGAACACGCGGCGCTCGGGGCACGAGTGCAGCAGGGCGGCGGCCAGTTCGGGCGCCTCCTCGGGACGCGACAGGCGGAGCAGGGCGCTCATGGGTCAGCGGGGTTTGAGGTACACCACCGGCACGATCATCTCCTCCAGGGAGATGCCGCCATGCTGGAAGGTGTTGCGGTAGAAGTTGACGAAGTGGTTGTAGTTGTTCGGATACACGAAGAAGAGGTCCTTCTTCGCGAACACGTACACCGTGCTCACGTTGGCGCGCGGCAGGAAGGCCTTGCCGGGGTCCTTGATGGCGAGCACGTCGCGCTCCTCGTAGGTGAGGTTGCGACCGTGCTTGTAGCGCAGGTTGGTGTTGGTGTTGCGGTCGCCCACCACCTTGCTGGGCTCCGTGACACGGATGGTGCCGTGGTCGGTGGTGATGACCATGCGGCCGCCGCGCTCGGCGATGCCCTTCACGATGTCGAACAGCGGGCTGTGCTCGAACCAGCTCTTGGTGATGCTGCGGTACGCGGCGTCGTCCTCCGCGAGCTCCCGGATCACCTCCATCTCCGTGCGCGCATGGCTGAGCATGTCGACGAAGTTGTAGACGATGGCGTTGAAGGGGTTGCCCATGAGGTTGCCGAGGTTCTCGGCGAGCTTGCGCCCCTGCGCCTGCGTGGTGATCTTGTGGTAGCTGTACTTCACGTTCTTGCCCAGGCGCTGCAGCTGCCCGGCGAGGAACTCCTCCTCGTGCGCGTTCTTGCTGCCCTCCTCGTCCTCGCTGATCCACTTGCCCGGGAAGCGCTTCTCGATCTCGCCGGGCATCATGCCGGCGAAGAGGGCGTTGCGGGCGTACTGGGTGGCGGTGGGCAGGATGCTGTAGAAAGTGCCCTGCTCCTCCACCTTGAAGAACTGGCCGATGATGGGCTCCAGCACGCGCCACTGGTCGAGCCGCAGGTTGTCGATGAGCACCAGGAAGAGCGGCGAACCGGCGTCCTGGATGTGGGGCGCGATCTTCGTCTTGAACAGGTTGTGGCTCTGCAGCGGCACATCGTTGCCCTTGCCGTTCACCCAGTCCACGTAGCGCTCGGCCACGAAGCGGCTGAAGAGCTCGTTGGCCTCGGCCTTCTGTGAGCGCAGGATCTCGTGCATGCCGGGGTCGGCACTTCCGCTGAGGTCGAGCTCCCACCGCACGATCTCGTCGTACAGCGCGGCCCAGCCCTTGGTGTCGTGCTTGTCGCCCAGGCGCATGCTCAGTCGTCCGAACTGCTGCTGGTAGTTGGTGTTGGTGCGCTCGCTCACCAGGCGCCGCCCTTCCAGGTGCTTCTTCAGGCTCAGCAGGATCTGGTTGGGGTTCACCGGCTTGATCAGGTAGTCGCTGATCTTGCTGCCGATGGCCTCCTCCATGATGTGCTCCTCCTCGCTCTTGGTGATCATGATCACCGGCGTGTGCGGGGCGATGGCCTTCACCCGGCTCAAGGTCTCCAGCCCGCTGAGGCCGGGCATGTTCTCGTCGAGGAAAATGATGTCGTACTCCTGCTGCCCCACCTTCTCCACCGCATCAAGCCCGTTGTTCACCGTGTCCACGGTGTAGCCCTTGTCCTGCAGGAACAGCACATGCGGCCGCAGCAGGTCGATCTCATCGTCCGCCCAAAGGATGTTCGCGCTCATCGATCCCGTCGCACAGCGGCTTTTCGCCTGATCATCAGCGCCAAAGGCGCCCGGCTTCCGCTATTTTCGGCCCGTGAATTTACGCCTTTCCGCGTGGTGCCCGACCGCCCCAGCACCAACGTCCGGAAGGCCGCCCGGAACCGACACTGCCCGCCCTTGAGCACCAAGAAGAAGATCCTGAACGACCCCATCTACGGCTTCATCACCGTGCCGCATCCCACCGTGCTGGCCCTGATGGACCATCCGTGGTTCCAGCGCCTGCGCTACATCAAGCAGCTCGGCCTGGGCCACCTGGTGTACCCTGGGGCCCTGCACACGCGCTTCCACCACGCGCTGGGCGCCATGCACCTCATGGGCGAGGCCATCGCCACCCTGCGCGGCAAGGGGCACGCGATCAGTGACGAGGAGGCCCTGGGCGCGCGCATCGCCATCCTGCTCCACGACGTGGGGCACGGCCCCTTCAGCCACGCGCTGGAGCACAGCCTGGTGGAAGGCATCGGGCACGAGGACGTGAGCGCGCTGGTCATGGACCGGCTGAACGCGGAGATGGGCGGCGCCCTCACGCTGGGCATCCGCATCTTCCGCGATGAGCACCCGCGCCATGCCCTCCACCAGCTGGTGAGCAGCCAGCTCGATGTGGACCGCATGGACTACCTGAACCGCGACAGCTTCTACACCGGCGTGAGCGAGGGCGTGATCGGTGGCGAGCGCATCATCAAGATGCTGGAGATCGTCGACGACCGCCTGGTGGTGGAGGAGAAGGCCATCTACAGCATCGAGAAGTTCATCGTGGCGCGGCGCCTGATGTACTGGCAGGTGTACCTGCACAAGACCGTGGTGGCCTGCGAGCTGATGCTGGTGGAAACGCTGCGCCGCGCCAAGCAGCTGGCCATGGCCGGCACACCGGTGTTCGCCAGCCCGGCCCTGCAACGCTTCCTGGGCGCCCGCCTCACCCGCGCGAGCTTCGAGGACCCCGCCGTGCTCAACGACTTCCTGCGGCTCGACGACCACGACATCATGGGCGCGGTGAAGGTGTGGACGGCCCACCCCGACCCCGTGCTCGCGCGCCTCAGCAGCGACCTGGTGGAGCGCCGCAACCTGCGCATCCGCCTGCGCGACATCCCCTGGGAGCCCACGCGCATCGACCGCATCAAGCAGGCCGTGGCGGCGAAGCTGAACATCCCGCTCGCCGACGCCGACCACTTCGTGCTCACCGGCAGCATCGTCAACAACGCCTACGACCCCGCGAAGGACCGCATCGAACTGCTGTACAAGGACGGCACCGTGCGCGACATCGCCGAGGCCAGCGACAACCTCGGCATACAGGCGCTGGCCAGGCCGGTGGAGAAGTTCTACCTGGCTTGGCCCAGGTGGATGGGGGCGGAGATCATTGAGTGAACCAAGTGCTTTGAGCTGTCCGACGGTGGAAGGGCCATCTTCGGCTCCAGCAACTCCAATATGAACCTCAATTTCTCTCGGACGAGATCAGAGCTTGATAAATCGACCTGACACAATGCATCGCTCGCAATCAACGCGCAGAAAATAGGTTCCCGGAGCTAGGGCTTCGACGCTTATCCGCAACTGCTCAGAGGTTATCGAGCCCCGCGCAACGAGAACACCCGATGGATCCAAGATGGACCAAGCTCCACCGAAACACACCATTGAACCCTCTACGATCACTTCGTCCACTACCGGATCTGGATAGTGAAACAACGAACCCTCCTTTGCCATCTCGTTGACTTGAAGTATCGAACAGAGAGAAGATGTTATTGGACCTGTACTTGCATTACAAATGACTGATATGGGCTGAGAAGTAGCTGTTGATGTGAGGGATTGACCTACTCCATTAATGGCGATACTACTCGTCGGCAAGGATGAAGCAGTAATCGCAATCGGCTCAACGTAGCATGCACTAGAAAAATAATTATCACTCCTCCAAACAGAAAGCACAGTGAAATATGTGGGATTGACAACATTCGACTCAGTAAAGGCTCCGACCAAAACACTGACACTATCCATTTCGTCAATACCCCAGTACTCCATACGTCGGAAGGCACTACCCAAGGTATCGTCTCTTGACCTAATAGCGCTGGTCAAGCCCCCTATAGAATCCGCGCAAAGGAGGAATGAACCCCAAGCTGTCTTTCCTGTCAGGTACACTCTGTTCGGCTCAATGGCCCGAGCTTGGGGATACATCAGATAATCCTGCCCGATAGCCTGATAATGTGTTGCGTGCTTTATTGAACCATCTTGTCCGATTCGCATAGACAAAGACTCATTCAATTGAAACCCAGCCACCACAGTGATGTTTCCCTCAATATCAGCCGTTACATCTGCACCCCAACCATCCAAACTCCCCTGTGACACGGCATAGTCATTTATCCAGACTACCGCTCCTTGGGCATCCAAGCGACCGATTACCAAAGAATTTGCGGCATCAGACATGGAGAACACACATCCGCCATCGCTCATTGGCTCAATATCTCGCGCATACTCAACGGGAGAACTACCGATAAGTACGCGTGAACACCAAAGAGGCTCACCGCTTGCATCAAGCTTGACCACTGCGGTAATGGAGCCTTTAGTACCGATCAAAAAGTACTCCTCCGTTTCGTTCATTTCCATGCGGAGCACGTCCGGACCAGCAAGTGAGAAGGACGTGATCCGTTTGGACCATAGAAGGTTACCAATAGCATCCATTCGCACCAGAATCGCCGTACCTCCTGTAGAAAATGTCGGGACCAAAAGCGCGCAAGCACCCCCATCTTGCGTCGCCACAATACTTGTCATTTGAGCCGATGTCGGGTTCGTAATAATTGTTCTCCCCCAAATGACCGTACCATCAGAAGCCAGCTTTAAGGCTACGCCCTGAAATCCATCATTAGCGACCATAACCGTGCAGTCACCAGGGGAGGCCACAGCGGAAAGAACCCCTGGAGACCACGTACCAGGAAAAGTCAGCAGACCCTGATCATTGACTTGCGCCGTAACCGCAACCCTCATATACAGATGAGCCGCTAAGCCAAGAAACCACCAGCGCATGTAAGCTGTTGCTAGCCACTCGAAATATAGGTGATTCTTGTACTAACAAGCCATAATCTTCATTCGCTCGTATTTAGGTCCTTCCCAATTTCCTACCAACTTCGCGCAGAACTCTCTTTCAATGCCCAAGGCCATCCTCATCACCGGCGCCACCAGCGGCTTCGGTGAAGCCACGGCCCGTCGCTTTGCGGCTGAAGGCCACCGCGTGATCATCACCGGCCGCCGCAAGGAACGCCTCGAGGCCCTGCGCCAGGAACTGGAAGGGCTGCACGGCACCCTGGATGCGCATGACCGCGTGCACGCCCTGCACTTCGACGTGCGCGACCACGATGCCGTGGTGCACGCCATCGCCGCGCTTCCGCAGGCCTGGAGCACCATTGACGTGCTGGTGAACAACGCCGGCCTGGCCGCGGGGCTCGACCCCATCCAGGATGGGAACCTCGAAGACTGGGAGCGCATGCTCGATACCAACGTGAAGGGGCTGCTTTACGTGACGCGCGCCGTGATCCCGGGCATGATCGCCCGCAAGGCCGGCCACATCATCAACATCGGCAGCACCGCCGGCAAGGAGGTGTACCCCAAGGGCAACGTGTACTGCGCCAGCAAGCACGCGGTGGACGCGCTCACCAAGGCCTTCCGCCAGGACCTGCTGCCCTACGGCATCAAGGTGTCGCAGATCGCGCCGGGCATGGCCGAAACGGAGTTCAGCGTGGTGCGCTTCCACGGCGACGAGACCCGAGCCAAGCAGGTGTACCAAGGCCTGCAGCCGCTGCGCCCCGAGGACATCGCCGAGCTTGTGCACTATGTGACGACCCTGCCCGCACACGTGTGTGTGAACGACCTGGTGGTGACCCCCACCGCACAGGCCAACAGCACCACGGTGTTCCGGGGGTAGGGGCCGTTGTTCGCGGCCGCGCCACACGGGAGCAAGGCATGGACGGGTTCGTCAGGAACGTGTGCGTAACGCGTTGACCGCGACGCGCCAGGCACGAACAACGATGTACGGACAACGGACCGTGTCGAACACGCGTCCAAGGCTGGACCGCACACCACCCCTATCTTCGGCTTACCAACACACACTCTCCTCCATGAACAAGTTCCTGAAATGGGCGCTGATCATCGTCGGCGTCCTGCTCCTGCTGGGCTTCGTCGGCTTCAAGGTGCTCCA
>JAEUSV010000061.1 GCA_016788485.1 Flavobacteriales bacterium | reverse complement strand
TGAGATTGTTTCTGAATACATGAATAATTCAGATCATTACTATTCCATTGTTATTGCTGCTGTATATTTTGCATTGACAATATTCTTATTGATATTACCTCTGTATTTATAGGTATGTCTTGTCATGCATAATCCAAATTCACCCCTGCCGCAACGCCTTCCTTGTAATGTAAGCTTCCCCATTGTTCGGCCATTCATTACTTGAGGTGAAGGGGACTTTGGCCACCCAGCGCTCGGGTGTTACGAGTGCATTCATCGCACACCGCCTCTGGCGGTCCGCCCTTCCTGCCCTCATCCCCTAGGACCGGGGTTCACCACGGCGTTCGAACACCTGCCAACGAAAAAGGGACCGCTTGCGCGATCCCTTTTCGGAGCCTCCTGTCAGATTTGAACTGACGACCTGCTCATTACGAATGAGCTGCTCTACCGCTGAGCTAAGGAGGCCTTCGCCACGCTGGCACCGTCGTTGTGCTCGGGGTGTCAGCGGGGCGGCAAATGTAGGCAGCGGAGACATATCCAAGGAACGCCCCCGTTACGGATCACTGTTTGGTGAAGCGGGCGGCTAGGCGACCGTTGCTGCGCAGGTGGTACAGGCCGGGGCGCAGGGCCTCCACGCCGAGGGTGGTGATGCCCGTTGCCGCGCGGCCGGCCAGCACGGTGCGCCCGGTGGCGTCGATCACTTCGTAGGTGGCGGCGGTGGGCAGCTGCAGGTGCAGCACGTCGGTGGCGGGGTTCGGCCAGGTGCGCACGGCGGCCTCCAGCTCCTCGTCAACACCGGTGGCGCTGCGCAGGTCGAGCGCCAGGCGGCCCGGGGCCACGCCCACGGCCACGCTGCTGAGCACGTTGCCGCCGTAGCCGAGCACGTGCAGGGTGCCGCTGGTGAGGAAGTCCGTGGTGGTGGCGTACAGCACGCCGTTCACCGGGTCGTCGAGCAGGCCGTAGATGGAGGGCGAGCCGCCCAGGGTGTCCACCACGGCATCGCTGCCCAGGTCGAAGCGCGCCAGCTCGTTCTGCGCGTACTCCAGGAAGAAGATGTCGCCGTCGGCCAAAGCGCTGGAGGCGCAGCCGCTGTTCACCGCCACATCGGTGGTGTAGGTGAGCGTGCCGCTGCTGCGCCCGATCTTGCTGATGCTGCTGCCGCTGAAGTCCTTGTTGTTGAAGGCGTACACGGCGTCGGCGGTCACCATGAGGTTCTCGGGGTTGATGCCGTCGGGCCCCAGGTCGATGGTTCCGGCCCAAGTGTCGGTGCCCAGGTCGAGCACGCCCACCTGGCCCACGGCATTGCCCCAGTCGAAGCCGTTGTTCACCGCGATCCAAGCCTTGCCGTCGGCGATCTCCACATCCTCGCAGCTGTAGGGCAGCGTGGTCTGGTCGATGCTGTACAGCAGGTCGAGCGTGGCCTGGTCGAGCACGTCGACGTAGGTGGGCAGGCCGCCCACCTCGCCCTTGGTGCACACGATGCGGCCGTCGCCCACGGCGAAACGTCGGATGCCGTGCACCACCGTCTGGTCGAGCAGCTGGTAGCTGTCCGCATCGTAGGCGAGCAGGAAGGAGTCGGCGGCAACATAGACAATGCCGTCCTCCACGGCCACGTGGTTGCCGAAGCGCGCATCAGCGATGTTGGCGATGGTCTGGTAGGTGCCGGTGGCGGGGTCGTAGCTGCCGAGGCTCACGGGCACCACCTGGGTCTGGGTGGCCATGTTGTAGTAGCCTTCGTTGAGCACGAGCACGCGGTGCACGGTGGATTGTGCGCCGGCCTGGAGGGCCAGGGCCAGCAGGCCCGCAGGGAGCAGTGATCGGTACATGGAACGGGAGGTTGTTGCTGCCGTGTTCACCGCACGGCGTGATCGGTGGTGAAACCACGGGAACGGAACGGCGGCCTGTACCGCAGGCGCACCGGCCCTTTCCCGGGGCCTTGGTGTTCGCGGCCCCCGAGGGGACCGGCGCGGTGGCAGGTCTTCTGGCTCACCCCCATACCGCCGCGCCTTCCCCCGCTGGTGCGGAGTGGCGTGTGCGGCGGTCGTCAGGGTTCACAGCTGCGGGAACAGCTCCCGGTTCACACGGGATTCCCTTTTCATCCGCGGTCCGCCTTGCGGCGTGCCGCGGAACCATCGCGCGGTGCGAAGGTAGGCGCGCCGTGCCTTGCTTCTATCTTGCCCCGCCATGAGCGCCTACGACCTGCGCCTGCTCGACCTCTCCCCCGCCGGCATCGCCGCGATCACGGCCCTGCTGCAACGCGTGTTCCCCGAGGCGCAGCACTTCACCGAGGCCGTGGTGCGCTGGGAGTACGTGGACAACCCCGACGGGCCTGCGGTGGGCTTCAACGCATGGATGGGCGACGAGCTTGCCGCGCACTACGTCACCATCCCGCTCGTGGCCCGCGTGAACGGCATGCAGGAGAAGGGGCTGCTCTCGCTGAACACGGCCACCGCGCCCGAGCACCAGGGCAAGGGGCTCTTCACCAAGCTGGCCGACAGCACCTACACCTACGCCGCGAAGCACGGTTACGGCTTCGTGGTCGGCGTGACCAACGCCAACAGCACGCACGGCTTCATCCGGAAGCTCGGCTTCCAGCTGGTGAGCCCCCTGAAGGCCATGGCCGGCGTGGGGCCTCTGGCGCCGCGCGACCCGGGGGCGGTGCAGTACGAGCGGGTGTGGCACCGCGACGCGCTGAATTGGCGCCTGGCGCACCCGCTGTACCGCTACAGCGTGAAGCACGATGGGCGCCTCGATGTGCTGGTGAGCGAACGCAGCCAGTTCGGCGCGCGCCTGCTGCTGGGCGCGATGCCTCCGGCGCAGCTGCAGGGCGTCGACCTGCCGGAGCACCGGGGCGCCCTGCCCTTCCGCATCTGGGTGGGCCTGGACAAGGGGCTGCGCTGGGGCGGTAGGCCCTATCTCAACATCCCCATGCGGCTGCGCCCCTCCCCCCTCAACCTGATCTTCAAGGACCTCACCGGCCAGGGGCGCACGCTGGATCCCGCGATGGTGCGGTTCCAGGCGCTGGATTTCGATACACTGTAAGGCTACCCCAGCTTGCCCGCGATCCAGCCGGTGGTCCAGGCGGCCTGGAAGTTGAAGCCCCCGGTGATGCCGTCGATGTCGAGCACCTCGCCCGCGAAATGCAGGCCGGGCACCACGCGGCTGCGCATGGTCGCCGGGTCCACATCGTCCAACGCCACGCCCCCAGCGGTGACGAACTCCTCCTTGAAGGTGGTCTTGCCGTGCGCGGCGTAGGAATCGTTGGTGAGCGTGTTCACCAGGCGGTTGAGCGCCTTGCGGTCCAGCATGCGGCACGGGGCCTCGGGGTCGGCGCCGGCCTTGCGCAGCAGGTGCTCCCAAAGGCGCGCGGGCAGCTTGAAGGGGACGGCGTTGCGCAGCTTGCGGTCGGGCTGCTGGTCGCGGAGTGCCCGCAGTTCCTCGCGCACGGGCTCCTCGGCGAGGCCACCGGTCCAGTTGACGAGCGCGGTGAACCGGTAATCGCAGGCCGCCAGCTCGCGCGCGCCCCAGGCGCTGAGGCGCAGCACGGCCGGACCGCTGAAGCCCCAGTGGGTCACCAGCAGCGGGCCGATGCTCTCCAGCTTGGTACCGGCGATGCGCACCTGCGCCGGATCGGCCACCACGCCCATGAGCGCCCGGATCGGCTCGCCGGGTAGGTTGAAGGTGAAGAGCGAGGGCACGGGGTCCACGATGCGATGGCCGAGGTCCGCGAGCCATTGCAGGCCCTCGCGCTTGGGGCTTCCCCCGGTGGCCACGATCACGCGGTCGAAGCTCTCCGCCCCCGCGTGGGTGCGCAGCGACCAGCCTTCGCCACGGCGCTCCAGGCCAAGCACGGGGCAATGGAGGCGCACCTCCACCCCACTGCGCTGCGCAGCGCCCTGCAACGCGTCGATGATGGTCTCCGAGGAATCGGTGTCGGGGAACATCCGTCCATCGGCCTCGGTCTTCAGCCGCACGCCCTGCGCCGCGAACCAGGCGATGGTGTCGGGCACGCTCCACTGCTCGAAGGCCTTGCGCAGGAAGCGCTCGCCCCGCGGGTAATGCCGCGCGAGCTCCTTGATGCCGTGGCAGGCGTGGGTGGTGTTGCAGCGTCCGCCGCCGCTGATGCGCACCTTGGCGAGCAGCTTGTCGCTCTTCTCCAGCAGCACCACCGCGGCCTGGGGGTGGTGCTGCTTCGCACTGATGGCGGCGAAGAACCCCGCCGCACCCCCACCGATCACCGCCACGCGCATGGAGCAAAGGTCGCGGTCTACCTTTGAAGCGATGCTGTTCCGCTCCCTCCTCTCCTTCTTTCTGGCCGCCCCGCTCCTTGCCCATGCCCAACCACCGCCCGGGTATTACGACCCGGCCGCAGGGCTGTACGGCCAGCCGCTGAAGGTGGCGCTGTACAACATCATCAACGACCACACGGTGTACCAGTACAGCCAGCTGTGGAACTACTTCCCCTCCACCGACGACCGCCCCGACGGCAAGGTCTGGGACATCTACAGCGACATCCCGGGCGGCACGGCGCCGTACAGCTTCACCTTCACGGTGGACCAGTGCGGCACGTACAGCAACGAGGGCGACTGCTACAACCGCGAGCACAGCTTCCCGCAGAACTGGTTCAACAGCGCGGCGCCCATGAGCAGCGACCTGTTCCACATTTACCCCACCGACGGTTACGTCAACAACCGGCGTGGCGACCTGCCGTACGGCCGGGTGGGCAGCGCCACGTGGACCTCGCAGAACGGCACCAAGGTGGGCCCGAGCAACTGGACGGGCTATTCCAACACGGTGTGCGAGCCCATCGATGCCTTCAAGGGCGACATCGCGCGCACCTACTTCTATATGATGACGCGCTACATGCCGCAGGTGCCGGGCTGGACGAGCGACATGATCGCGGCCGGCGACCTCAACATCTGGGCCACCAACCTGCTGCTGCAGTGGCACGCGAACGACCCCGTGAGCACCAAGGAGGTCGACCGCAACAACGCGATCTTCGCCATCCAGGGCAACCGCAACCCCTTCATCGACCATCCGGAGTGGGTGGTGAGCATCTGGGGGCCGACCGCGGGCATCGGTGAGGACGACCTGCCTGCCCTGCGCATCTGGAGCGGCGACGATGGACTGCACCTCGATGGCGCCGCCGCGGACGGCTCTCCTGTGCAGGTGCTCGACCTGCTCGGGCGCCCGGTGTGGCAGGGACGCTTCACCAGCAACCTGCTTGTGCTCCCCGCACTGCCAGCGGGCGCCTACATCGTGCGTGTCGGACGGCAGGCGGTACGCATCGTCCGCTGAACAGGCCATGGCCCGGAGGTGGCTGATCGCAACGTTCGCCTGCCTGGTGCAGGCCGGAGCGGTGCGTGCCCAGGTCTTCGACAAGGCGCGTGCCCTGCTGAACGGCGACAGCCTGGCCCCGGCCAAATACGACACGCTGTACGTGCAGCGGGTGCGCGATGCACTGGCCTTGAGCGGCGTGGTCACCGGTCAGGCCTTCGGCGTGGACATCACCGACAGCCTGGGCGGCACCCTGGGCTACTCCACCAACAACGCCACGCAGTACGGCTTCGCGGTGGCGTTGAACTGGCTGTCGTTCGAGGCCACCTTCGCCGTGCCCGCCATCGACCCGGCGGATGCGCGCAAGGGCGTAACGGAGAGCCGCTCCTTCGGGTTGAGCACCACGGGGCGTCACCTGTGGGGCAAGGCGCTGTGGAACAGCAGCAAGGGCTTCTACGCCATGGATCCCCTGCGGGTCGATAGCGCCTGGGTGCCGGGCGACCCCTACCCGCAACGCACCGACCTGGTGAGCAACACCTTCGTGGCCTCGGTGAACTACGGCTTCAACAAGCGGCACCGCTACTCGCATCAGGCGGCCTGGAGCCAGGTGGAACGGCAGCGGCGCAGCGCGGGCACGGGCGTGATCGGCGGCAGCTTCTGGTTCTCGCGCCTGGCCAGTGAAGGCAGCCTGGTGCCGCAGGCACAGGAGCAGGACTACGACCCCGCGCTGCTCTTCGACCGCCTGGACCGCTACATCGTGGCGGTGAAGGGCGGGTACACGCACACCTTCACCTTTTGGCAGCGCGGCTACATCAACCTGCTGCTGTTGCCGGGCTTCGGGGTGCAACGCCTCCTGCTGCGTCCGGTGGGGAGCGATGAGCGCAGCACGGACTGGCAGGGCTGCAGCGTGAGCGAGCTTCGCGCCGGGGCCGGCTACAACGGTCCGCGTTGGTACGCCGGCCTGAGCCTGGCCACCTTCGTCAACAGCGGCGAAGTGAACGACGCGGTCTCCATCGGCACGCGCTACACCCAGGTGCGCTTCGCGGTGGGTCTGCGGGTGCGTCCGCCCAAGAGCGGGTTCCTGCGCAGCATCGGCCTCTGATCACCGAGGATGTGGCGCGGGGCAAGTACCTTTCGCTTTCATCCGTCCCCCATGCGTCGATCCCTTTTCCTGCTTTTCACGCTGTTCTCCGCGGGCCTTCTTACCGCCCAGGAGCAATGGCCCATGGTGCTCGAGACCAGCGGGTACACCACCACCATCTACACGCCGCAGCCCGAATCGTACAGGGATGGACGCTTCACCGCGCGTGCGGCCATCTCGGTGAAGGGCGCGCAGGACAAGAGCCCGGTGTTCGGGGCCATGTGGGCCAACGGCTTCCTTGAGGTGGACCGCGACTCGCGCATGGGCGTGCTGAAGCAGTTCACCGTGACCGATGTGCGCTTCCCGAGCGTGGCGGACACCGCCAAGGTGCGCCGGTTCAAGGAGTACCTGACCACGGAGATCCCCAAGCGCCTGGCGCCGGTCTCCATCGATCTCATTGTGGCCGCCTTGGAGAGCGAGGTGCATCAGGATGGTGAGTACGCGAACAACCCGCCCGAGATCATCTACCGCGACAAGCCCGGTCTGCTGCTGTTCCTCGATGGTGAGCCGATCTACGACCCGGTGCCGAACAGCGGCTACGAGCGCGTGCTGAACAGCGCCCTGGTGCTGGTGAAGGCAAAGGGTGGCACGCACTACCTCTACGCCATGCCCAGCTGGTACACCGCCTCCGACGCCAAGGGGCCCTACCAGCCGGCCACGAACGTGCCGCAGGACCTGTTGCAGGTGAGCCACAAGGTGGACAGCGCTGCGAAGGCCGAGGGGCGCTACACCGCGCCCGACGGCAAGGTGCCGGAGATCATCGTGCGCACCACGCCTGCGGAGCTGCTGCAGACCGATGGCGTGGTGGACATGAAGCCGGTCTCGGGCACCAACCTTCTGAGCGCGCGCAACGCCTCCACCCCCATCTTCCTCGACATCGGCTCCCAGCAGTACTACGTTCTCCTGAGCGGCCGGTGGTTCGCGAGCGGGGACCTGGTCAAGGGGCCATGGAAATACGTGAAGGGCGCGGACCTGCCAGCCGACTTCGCCAAGATCCCCGAGGGCACGGACGAGGATGAGGTGCTCGCCAGCGTGCCGGGCACCGCAGCGGCCACCGAGGCCGCGCGTGATGCGATGATCCCGCAGACGGCCACCGTGGACCGCAAGAACGTGACGTTGAAGGTGACCTACAAGGGCGAGCCGGAGTGGAAGAAGGTCGATGGCACGAACATGAGCTACGCGATCAACGCCAGCACCACCGTGCTCAAGGTGGGCGACCGCTACCATGTGTGCGACAACGCCGTGTGGTACGATGGCCCGTCGCCGAACGGCCCGTGGTCGGTGAGCACCAGCGTGCCCGAGGCGGTGAGAACGATCGAACCCAGCAGCCCGGTGTACAATGTGAAGTACGTACAGGTGTACGACAGCACGCCAGACGTGGTCTACGTGGGCTACACCCCCGGCTATACGGGCAGCTACGTATACGGCGGCACTGTCATCTACGGAACTGGCTGGTACTATCCGCCACCGCCGCCCGTGTACTACTACCCCCGCCCCTGCACCTATGGTTTCAGCGTGCATTACAACCCGTGGACGGGCTGGAGCATGGGCTTCCATTACAGCGCGGGCTGGTTCCACTTCAGTACCTACGGTGGTTGGGGTGCCCCCTACCACTGCGGCGGCTGGTGGGGCCCGCCGATGTACCATCCCCCGTACCCGCCCTATCACCCGCCCGGGGGCTACTACGGGCATCGTCCCCCGTACGGTGGTGGCGGCAACACCATCAACATCGACAACAGCACCAACATCAATGTGGGCAACGGCAACATCTACAACCGCTCCGACCGCCCCGGTGTGAAGCCCTCCCAACCCACGGCGGGCCGCGATCAAGCTGGCGCCAGCCGTCCTTCCACACAACCGGCCGGCAAGCCGGCCCAGGGGGGCGCCACGCGGCCTTCGACACAACCGGCCGGAGGTGGGCGCGATGTGTACGCCGACCCGAAGGGCAACGTGTACCGCGGAGAAGGCAAGGGAACGCAGCAATACGACAACGGCAAGTGGAACAACGTGCCGCAGAACAAGGGCGGTTACGACGTATCCCGAGGCGGTGGTGCCACACAGCCCTCCACCCGCCCCGCCCAACCGTCCACTCGCCCAGCGCAGCCCCAGACCCGCCCTTCCACCGGCGATCCCTACCGCATGCAGCAGGACCGCGCCCGGGGCCAGCAGCGCAGCAACAACTTCAACCAGTACCAGAACCGTGCGCCGGCCCAGGCACCGCGTGGTGGTGGCGGTGGTGGCACGCGCCAGGCCACGCCCCGCAGCGGCGGTGGTCGTGGTCGTTGAACGCACCTGGTTGACGCACGAAGCCCCCGGCATCCCGGGGGCTTCGTGCGTTCGGGGCGGACCTTATTCCGAGGCCTTCACCACGCGTACGGATGCACCTTGGGACGTGCGCAGCGTGTAGAGGCCATCGGCGAGCTGGCCAAGGTCGATGGGGTTCGGGCCGGGTACAAGTCGTAAGGCGCGAACGAGCCGGCCGTCGGATGCCAGCAGGTACCCTTGCTGCATGACAGCGCTCTCGATCACCACGGTGCCTGCCGTGGGATTGGGGTAGGCTAGCAAGGCGGCCACGTCCTCCGCTTCGGCCACCGATACCGTGCCTGTTGTACAGGCGACCGGCGAATTGCAGGCCATGGCCGCAAGGAAGTCGGCCACGTAGTTGAAGCTCGTGACCGGGTCGGACGTGAGATAGCCGACGTGGCCATTCCCCGGGTAGGTCAGGAGACAGTTGGTGAGACCGGAGTTCACACAGCGCACATGGATGTCGTGGCTGCCGCTCGCTGTGAGCCCGGTGGGGATACCGAGCACGCTAACCATCTGGGTGTAGTACGGCACCACGCCGTCGCCCACCTCATGCACGCTCACCAAGGGCTCATCGCCCGGTTGGATCCAGGCCGAGTCGCCGATGGCACCGCTGAAGCTGTAACAGGCGAGCACCGCGCTGCTGTAGCCGGGACTGCCGCTGTTGCCCTCGATGCCACCGATGCTGGCGGTATCGCCATAGATCACGGGCGGGATCTCCGATGATTGGTCGAGGTAGGTGGCGTGGATCGCACCGATGGCGCCGGCGCTCACGCCGCCCACGATGATCCGCGACGGGTCGATGCCGTACGGATCGCCGTCCACGTCCACGCTCTTACGCAGGAAGCGCACACAGGCCTTGATGTCGTGCATGCTTCGCACCACGGCGCGCGTGGTGGTGGCCTCCGAGGGGAAGAAGAAGCCCACGCGATAGTCCGGTGCCACGGCCACGAAGCCACGGCGCGCGAACCGTTCGCAGATCGGCGCCACATCCTGACGTGTGCCGGCCACGAACGAACCACCGAAGGCCACGATCACCACCGGGCGGTCCGTGAGCGTGTCACCTGCCGGCATGTATACATCGAGGTAAAGGTCCTGGGGCGTGCCGGCTACACCGTTGTTGTTGCCGAAGAGGATGCCCGGCTGCACCACCACGCTGTCGAAGAAGGCGGGGTCCGTGTAGCGGCCGGTGCCGCATTCGCCTTGGGCCATGGCCAGGGTACCGAGCGCGAACAGCAATGCAAGGGTCGATGTGCGGAGCATGTGTTGGGTTTGGTGGGCCTCAACGTACATGGAAATGGGCTTCATGCCCGACGCGCTTCGACGAACACCCTGAAATCGTCTGTGGATCAGGTTGTTCGCATGTATGGCACGGGGATTGGAACTTTGCGGCCCGGATCAACCGAACGAAACCATGAAGAAGCTTGTGATCGCCCTGCTCGCCAGCAGCGCGTGCGTAATGACGGCCAAGGCCCAGTTCCAGGTGAACCCCCAGGCCGGCCTCACCTTCCAGAACCTCACGAACGCCTCGCCGGGCGTGGAGTTCCGTGCCGCCGCCGGCTGGCAGCTCGGTGCCGACCTGCGCTTCGGTGACCGCCTGTACGTGCAACCCGGCGCCTTCTTCGGCAGCTACAAGACCTACGTGACGTCCTCCGGTGGGGACACGATCAGCGCCGAGGACAACCTCATCCGCCAGAACCTGCGCCTGAAAGCCATGGTGGGCTACCGCATCATCGACTCCTATCAGTTCGATCTGCGCTTCGCCGTGGGCCCCACCTACGATGTGCTGCTCAACATCAAGGACAAGAACGGCCTGATCGTGGCCAACGAAGGCGACTTCAACAAGGGCCTGCTCAACATCGATGCAGCGCTGGGCTTCGACATGGGCCTTGTGACGATGGAGCCCAGCGTGAGCTTCGGTGTGAGCCGCGTGTTCGACCAGGACGTGATCGCGGTGAAGGACATCGACAGCCGCTACATCACCTACGGCCTCACGCTCGGTATCAACATCGGCAACGACGACTAACGTCGAGCCCCTCCTCGTGCGAACGCCCCTCCCACCGAGGGGCGTTCCTCTTTTCCAGCGCGCCGGCCGTTCGTACAGGGCGTAAAGCCGTTCCTCCCATCCGGCCACCGAAGCGTTGCGTACCGTTGCAACTTTCGGTCATGATACGCCATCTTCCCATTCTCAGCGTCCTGCACCTGGTGTATGGCGCGGTGCTTACTATCGGTGGGCTGGCCTTGCTGTTCATCGTACTGCTCGGCGGCTTCCTCAACAGCGACTGGCTTGCGGAGACCTCCGGTGAGGCCCCGCCGGTCTGGATCGGTGGCCTGCTGCAAGGGCTCGGCTGGGTGCTCTTCGTGTTCGTGGAGGCCTGGGGTGTCCTGAACCTGGTAAGCGGCATGAACCTCGCACGCCAGCAGGCACGAACGCTCAGCATGGTCACGGGGGCCTTCAATTGCCTGAGCATCCCGCTCGGTCTGGTGCTCGGCATCTACACCTTCATCACCCTGAGCGATCCCGAGGTGCGGGCGGCGTACGGCCTTCACGCTTGATCGTGCGGCGCTCTATATTCGCGGCCGTATCGGGGCGGTAGCTCAGTTGGCCAGAGCGCGTCGTTCGCAATGACGAGGTCGAGGGTTCGACTCCCTTTCGCTCCACGATGAGGTCCTCTTCGGAGGACCTCATGCATTAAGGGGTCTTCTTCCGTTCGCGCGTCTTGATGCGCACGCCTTTACGCGCGAGCCGGTCCAAGGCCACGGCGGCATCGTGGTAGCCCGGATCGATCATCAGGGCCATCTGGTAGTTGGCCGCGGCGCTGTCGAGCTGGTCGCTCCGTTCCATGGCCACGCCGCGGTTGTACCAGGCCTGCTGGTAGTTGGGGTTCATGGCGATCGCCTTGCCCAGGTCACGCTTGGCGCCTTCCAGGTCGCGCAGGTACTCCATGCGCACGAAGCCGCTGTTGTGATAGGCCACGGCATTGGTGCTGTCGATGTCCACCATCCGCGCATAGGTCTCCAGGGCGGCGCTGTCCTCCCCCACCTCCTGCAGGTACATCGCCTTGCCATACAGGGCTTCCATGCTGCGCGGGCGCAGTTCGATCGCCGTGTTGAAGTAGTCCAGGGCCAGCGGGTCCTTGCGTCCGGCGCTCAAGAGGCCGAGCTGCATGTAGCTGTTGTAGTCGCGCGGGTCGCGCTCCACCGCCGTGCGGAAGCTGCTGATGGCCGTGGCCGTATCGCCCGTCTCCATGTATACGAAGCCCTTGAGGTAGTAGCCTTTCGCCAGGTCCGGGTCGATGCGCAACGCCTTGTTCACCAGCTCGATGCTGCCCGGGTGGTCGCGCAACACCAGCTTGATCTCGGCGAGCTTCAACAGGGCCTCGGTGTTGGCCGGGTCGATCCGTACCACCTCTTCGAAAGCGGTGGTGGCCTTGTCCACCTGCACCGTGGTGTAGTACAGGCCTCCCAGGCGGTTGCGGTAGCCGGTGTTCAGGCTGTCGAGCGCCACGGCCCTCAGCAGGTCGTTGATGGCCAGCTTCAGGCTGTCGGCCCTTTCGTGGAGCGTGGCGCGCTCGGCATAGAGGGATGCGTTGCCCGGATCCTGCACCATGCGCTGCTCGATGGCCTTGATGGCGAGGGCCAGGCTGTCCACCGGGCCGGACGGCGTGGCGGGCGTGGAAGGCGCCGGGTCGCCCCCACAGGCGCTGATGACCAGAACGAGGATGGCAGGCAGAAGGGATCGGATGTGCATGCGCGGATCGTACGGAAAAGCAGGAGCCCCGATGCTCCAGACACCGGGGCTCCAAAGTAAACGGTAGTCGAAAGCTGCGAAATACCGTTACTCGGTCGGGACCGACTCCAGCTTGGAAGCCGACTCCTTGATCTTCAGTTCAAGTTCCTCGCAGAGCTCGATGTTGTCGTCGAGCAGCTGGCGCACCATGTCGCGGCCCTGGCCCAGCTTGTTGTCCTGGTAGGAGAACCAGCTGCCGCTCTTCTTGATGATCCCCAGTTCCACGCCCATGTCGATGATCTCGCCGGTCTTGCTGATGCCTTTGCCGAACAGGATATCGAACTCGGCCTTGCGGAAAGGCGGGGCCACCTTGTTCTTCACCACCTTCACCTTCACGCGGTTGCCCACGGCGGTCTCGCCCTCCTTCAGCTGGGTGGAGCGGCGGATGTCGAGGCGGATGCTGGCGTAGAACTTCAAGGCGTTGCCACCGGTGGTGGTCTCGGGGTTGCCGAACATCACCCCGATCTTCTCGCGCAGCTGGTTGATGAAGATGCAGCAGCAGCCGGTCTTGCCGATGGTGCTGGTGAGCTTGCGGAGGGCCTTGCTCATCAGGCGGGCCTGCATGCCCACGGCGCTGTCGCCCATCTCCCCTTCGATCTCCGCACGCGGGGTGAGCGCGGCCACGCTGTCCACCACGAGCAGGTCGATGGCGCCCGAGCGGATGAGGTTGTCGGCGATCTCCAAGGCCTGTTCGCCGTTGTCGGGCTGGCTGATCAGCAGGTTCTCGGTGTCCACGCCAAGGGCTTCGGCATAGAAGCGGTCGAACGCGTGCTCCGCATCGATGATGGCCGCGATGCCACCCTTCTTCTGCACCTCCGCGATCGCATGGATCGCCAGGGTGGTCTTCCCTGAGGATTCGGGACCGAAGATCTCGACGATGCGGCCCTTCGGGTAGCCTCCCACGCCCAAGGCGGTATCCAGGCCGATGGATCCCGTGGGGATCACCTCCACCTGCTCCACCGCCTCATCCCCCAGCTTCATGATCGCCCCCTTGCCGAAGGTCTTCTCCAGCTTGTCCATCGTCAGCTGAAGCGCCTTCAGCTTCTCCTTGTTCACCTCGTTGGCCATGGTCGTTGGTTGTTAGTGGTTGTCCGTCAGGTCGTTCGATCAGCTGACGAGATTGTTGTCAATTCTTCGACGGACAATTAAGCATCACGACCCGCGGATCGCCAAATTTTTCGGCGCCAAGTTTTCAACGATCCTCCTCCGGAGGGGGCTGTCGGGGGTGGAACAGCCCCTTCATGGGCCGAGATGGCGCGACCTGGTGACGAGGGAGATATGGCCGATACATAGGGGTCTTCTGCTCGGATGAAGTCTTGTCAAGTGTCGACGAATGTCTTTTTCTGCTCGACGAACCTTGACTTCCGAAGGGGCATCGCCGTTGCTTTGTGCTCCTCTCACAGGCTGACCGGGCTACTTGGACAGAAGAAGCCGCCAGCCATGAAGAGCCTGAACCCCACCGACCGCAAGACCATTTGGTCCCGGTCGATCATGCGCGACCTGCGCGTGCAGCTCGCCGACGGCGAGCTCTGGTGCCTGATCCTCATCGGGGTGCTGATCTGGTGCGCCTGATCCCCCCTGGAGCCAAGACCCTCAATCACGCAACCAACATGCGAACCATGAAGACGAACGGTACGATAACACGCTGGTGCTCGGCGCTCCTTGCGTTGTGCACGGCCGGACTTCTGCGAGCGCAGCACCACGCTGGTGCCACCTCCGAAAGTCTGGAAGCGCTGCTGCACCATCACGAGCAGCGCATCGAGTTCATGGAGAACAAGGGCCAGTTCTCCGACGGCATCCTCTACCTCGCCCAGTTCCCTGCCGGGCAGGCCATGGCCACCCGCGAGGGCATGGTGATGAAGGCCTTCGATCCGGCCTCGGTGCGTGCGCGCCAGGAGGAGGGCATGCGCATCGAGCAGGAGATGCACGATGGCCTTCCTGCCCGCCCGCTGGTATGGCGTGAGCGCGGCCATGGCTGGATGCTCCAGTTCGTTGGCGCTTCGCCCTACATGCGCGTGAGCGCCCGGGGCGCACATCCGGAACCGACCAACTACTTCCTCGGCGGACGAGCGGCGCACAACGTCGCCAGCCACCAGGAGGTCTGGTACACCAATGTCTACGACGGTACCGATGTCCGTTACTACCCGGCCACCGATGGTTCGCTGGAATACGACATCATCTGCCGGCCCGGCGCCGATCCCCGTCGCATCGGCATCCGTTTCAAGGGCATCGATGGCCTGCGAGTGAACGAGGCGGGCGAACTGGTGCTCACCACGAGCCTTGGCGACATGACCTTCCCGGCGCCCGTGGTGTACCAAGGCGATGCCGCCCATCCCCGCCTCGTGCGGTCGCGCTATGAGCTGCGTGACGGCCAGGTGCTGGGCTTCGAGCTTGGCGCGTACGATTCCTCGCAGCCGCTGGTCATCGACCCCATCGCCATGCGCTGGGCCACGTGGGTGAACACCAACAGCTCGGGCGACAACCACGGCCACGCCATCTGGGTGGACCCGAACGATGGAGCGATCTATGTGGTGGCCCGTGTGGTCGGTACAACGGACAACATCACCCTGGGCGCCTTCGACCAGACCGCCAACGGCAACCTGGAGACCATCGTGGGCAAGTACTTGGAACCTGCCAACGTGGGTGGCCAGGGCACCCGGGTATGGCAGACCTACATCGGCGGCGCTGGCGACGACAACCCGTACGCCATGGAGCAGGGCCCGGATGGGAACCTGTACATCACGGGCCAGACCAGCAGCACCGACTTTCCGCTCCTGGGCGGCAGCGCCTTCAGCGGAAGCAGCATCAACCAGCAGGCCCAGAGCGACATTGATGTGTTCGTGCTGAAGATCACGCCCGACGGCCAGAGCATCAAGGCCGCCGTGGTCGGTGGCAATGGTGCCGACGACAATTACGACGTGCGCATCGCTGCCAACGGTGACGTGTTCGTCTGCGGCAGTACCACCAGCACCAACCTGTCCACGTTGAACGCGGGCAGCGGGGCCAGCAACACCAACAACGGCGGCAGCGATGTGCTGCTCTTCCGCATCAACCAGGACCTGAGCGCACTGGCCTGGATGCGCAACTATGGCGGGTCGAGCGCCGACCGGGCCAGCATCATGCTGCACGACCCGGTGAGCGGTGACCTGTTCGTGGGCGGCAACACCAGCAGCAACAACTTCCCCACCGTCAGCCCCCGCCAGAGCGCGCGAGGCGGCACTAGCGCCGGCTTCCTCCAGCGCCTCAACGGGGCCACGGCAGCCACCACCTGGAGCAGCTATTACTCCAGCGCCACCAACCAGAGCGCCAACCTGCTCTGCATGGAGTTCAATGCGGCGCGCACCGAGCTTTACTTCGGCGGTGTTACCTCGGGCCTGAACAGCGCGAACCTCAGCGCTGGGGCGTACGACACGGGCCACAACGGAAGCAATGACTTCTATGTGGGCCGCATGGGCATCGACCAGACCTTCCTCGCCGGTACGTACGTGGGCGGTTCGGGCAATGAGGTGAACATGATGGGCCTGAACGTTGACCTGAACAACGATGTGTACGTGTTCGGGTACACGAGCAGCACCAACTTCCCGGTGAGCGCTTCACCGAACGTTCCGCTACAGACCACCAACAACGGCAGCAACGACAAGGTCTTCCTCAAGCTCGAGAGCGACCTCTCCGCTCTTGAGTTCAGCACGTACTACGGTGGTTCCAACGACGACTACGATCCCGTGGGCGAGCGCGGCATCAAGTTCAGCAACTGCCGTATCTACACCATCGTCACCGCGGAGAGCAATAACATCCCCCTGAGCCAGGGTTCGCTGAACACCACGAAGAACAGCTCCACCAGCATCTACGAACCCGGGCTCGTGGTATGGGCCAATCCGCCGGACCTGCTCGGCAACACCATCACGTACCAGGGGACGGCCATCTGCGCAGGTTCCATCCCCGGCGACATCACGGGTTCCGTGCCGAGCTATGTGCTCCCCACGCTCGTTCGCAACAACGTGGCATCGACCTATCCCAGCTTCGGCAGTGCGGCCACGTACCAATGGCAGATCAGCACCGATAGCGTGAACTGGACAGACATCTCAGGAGCCACCGGCCAGGACCTCAGTGGTGCGCAGATCGGTGTGGTGAACCAGAAGACCTATGTGCGCCGCATCATCGGCGGTGACGCCTGTGTGCTCGCAGGTGCGGCGGACCAGGTGGTGACCGTGAGCATCATGAGCGTGACCGGTACGCTGGTCCAACCCTTATGCAATGGTGCTTCCAACGGCAGCATCACGGCCAATGCCGACGGGGAAGCTCCTTTCACCTATGCTTGGAGCAACGGACAGACCGGACAGACCGCTACGGGTCTGGCCGCTGGGTCCTACACGGTCACGGTGACGGACAACAACGGTTGCGAAGCCTCCGCCACGTTCAACCTGGGGCAGCCTACCGCCCTGGGCGGTTCCGTGCAGGTGACCCCCGCCACTTGCGGTAACGCGAACGGATCCGCCAACGTGAACGGTGCCGGTGGCACCCCGGGATACACCTACCTGTGGAGCGAGGGCTCCACGGGTCCTGTGCTCGCTGGTGTGGCGGCCGGTTCCTACTCGGTGACGATCACGGATGCCAACCAGTGTTCCGTCGTGGTCCCGGTGCAGATCGGTGGGACCTCCCTCCCGGGCGCTTCCGCCACGGGTGGCACCCTCACCTGCGCCACCCCAAGCATCACGCTGGGCGGCAGCGGTAATGGCAGCTACAGCTGGACCGGCCCGAACGGTTTCACCAGCAACGACCAGAACCCGACCGTTTCCGTTGCAGGCATCTACGTGCTGACGGTGACCGGCAGCAACGGTTGCACGAGCACCGCCAACGCGGAAGTGCTCCTCGACACCACGGCCCCTGGCGCCCAGGCGGCCGGTGGCACGATCACCTGCAACAACGAATGCGTGGAGCTCAGCGGCAGCGGCAACGGCAGCTACAGCTGGAGCGGTCCGGACAATTACACGAGCAGCGAGCAGAACCCCACGGTGTGCGCCCCCGGCATCTATTTGCTGACGGTGACCGGCAGCAACGGCTGCACGAGCACGGCCAACGCGGAGGTGCTCCTTGACACCACGGCTCCTGGTGCCCAGGCTGCCGGTGGCACTCTCACCTGTTCCACCACGAGCATCACGCTCAATGGCAGCGGTAATGGCAGCTACAGCTGGACCGGCCCGAACGGCTTCACCAGCAACGACCAGAACCCGACCGTTTCCGTTGCTGGCATCTACGTGCTGACGGTGACCGGCAGCAACGGTTGCACGAGCACGGCCAATGCGGAAGTGCTCGAGGACGAGAACGTCCCTGGCGCCCAGGCGGCAGGTGGTGTCATCACCTGCAACAACGAGTGCGTGCAGCTCAGCGGCAGCGGCAACGGCACCTACAACTGGAGCGGCCCGGACAACTATACGAGCAGCGAGCAGAACCCCACGGTGTGCGCCCCCGGCATCTATGTGCTGACGGTGACCGGCAGCAACGGTTGCACGAGCACCGCCAACGCGGAAGTGCTCCTTGACACCACGGCTCCTGGTGCCCAGGCTGCCGGTGGCACCCTCACCTGCTCCACCACGAGCATCACGCTCAATGGCAGCGGTAATGGCAGCTACAGCTGGACCGGCCCGAACGGCTTCACCAGCAACGACCAGAACCCGACCGTTACCGTCGCTGGCATCTACGTGCTGACGGTGACCAGCAGCAACGGTTGCACGAGCACCGCCAACGCGGAGGTGCTCCTTGACACCACGGCTCCTGGCGCCCAGGCGGCCGGTGGTACGATCACCTGCAACAACGAATGCGTGGAGCTCAGCGGCAGCGGCAACGGCAGCTACAGCTGGAGCGGCCCTGACAACTACACGAGCAGCGAGCAGAACCCCACGGTGTGCGCCGCTGGCATCTATGTGCTGACGGTGACCGGCAGCAACGGTTGCACGAGCACCGCCAATGCCGAGGTGATCCAGGACAGCGAGGCGCCCGGTGCCACGGCCGAAGGTGGCGTGCTCACCTGCACGAACACCAGCGTGATGCTCACCGGCACCGGCAACGGCACCTATAACTGGAGCGGTCCCGGATTCAGCAGCATCCTGCAGAACCCCACGGTGACCACGCCCGGCATGTACATCCTCACCGTGACCGGTGCGAACGGTTGCACCAGCACGGCCATGGCCTTCGTGACGGAGGACGTCGATGTTCCCGCTGTGGAAGCCACCGGC
This sequence comes from Flavobacteriales bacterium, assembly GCA_016788485.1. Lineage (GTDB taxonomy): Bacteria > Bacteroidota > Bacteroidia > Flavobacteriales_F > PHOS-HE28 > PHOS-HE28. The sequence continues at coordinate 17,314 of JAEUSV010000061.1, read as the reverse complement.
GGAGTGCTTCCCTGCGATGAAAGCGGTGTTTCGCTGAACGGTACCATCGGCACCGAACAGGCTTCCTACGGCTGGACCGGCCCGAACGGCTTCTCCAGCCAGGACCTCGACCCGCTTGTGACCGAGGCCGGCATCTACACCCTGACCGTGATCGCCGCCAATGGCTGCACGGGAACGGACACCGCGCTGGTGAGCACCCAGGAGTGCGGGAAGAAGTGCGAGACCCCGATCATCCTTGCCTGTGCGCCCGACACCACCGTGCAATGCGGCACCAACCTCGATGAGTTCCACCTGGGCTTCCCCCTGACCCGCAAGGACAAGGACTGCCCCGAGGTGAACTACTACACCTACCTGGACGTGTACAGCGGCGACTGCCCCTACACCTTGACCCGCACCTGGATCATCGCCGACGCGTCCGGTGACACCGCCACCTGTGTGCAGACCGTGACCATCGTGGATACCACCGCGCCCGTGCTCGTCGGCATCCCCGCCGATGTGACGGTGGAGTGCGGCCAGGTGCCTGGGGCCCCCGACGGCGTGTGGGCCGAGGACGGCTGCAAGAAGGACGGCATCCAGGTGTACATGGAGGACGTGACCAAGGGCGAGGACAAGTGCTACTACACCATCGAGCGCACCTGGTGGGCCTGGGACGATTGCGGCAACATGGCCACGGCCACCCAGGTGATCACCGTGGTGGACACCGAGGCCCCGATGCTCGTGAACGTGCCTGAGGACATCACCGCGCAGTGCGGCAAGGTCGACCCGGCCCCGAAGGTGGAGGCCATGGACGCCTGCAACGGTGCCACCGACGTGGTGTACGATGAGGTGGTGAAATACGGCAAGGGCGAGGCCAAGTGCAGCTATGTGATCCTGCGCACCTGGACCGCCACCGATGCCTGCGGCAACACCGCCTTCGCCCAGCAACTGGTGACCGTGGAGGACACCGAGGGTCCGCAATTCCAGTGCGAGGCCTACCAGATCAAGGTGCCCTGCGGTGAGGTTCCTCCCGTGGAGGAGTGCAAGGTGACCGACAACTGCACCGCCGAGCCCCTGGTGGAGTTCAACGAAACGGTGACGAAGCAGCTTGACGGCAGCAACCGCATCGTGCGAACCTGGACCGCGACGGACGACTGCGGCAACACCACCGTGCACGAGCAGGTGATCGTGGAGGGCTGCAGCAAGTTCGACGTGCTGCGCCTGGAAAGCGCCCAGCGCCTCTTCGCCGCACCGAACCCCTTCGCCGGCCAGTCGCGCATCACCCTCCAGAGCGACATCGCCGACCAGGTGACGCTTGACGTGCTCACGGCCGATGGCCGCCTGGTGCAGCGCCTGTACCAGGGCTCCATCGCCGCCGGTGAGGAGCGCACGCTGACCTTCGATGCGAAGGGCGATCCCTTCGCCAGCTACCTCGTGCGCCTTACGGGCACCAACACCGTGACGCACCTGCGGTTGACCAGCACCCGCTGATCGACGACCCGACCCCGCGCGCCCCCCTCCCGCAACGGAGGGGGGCGCTGCGTTATGGGGATACCTTCGCGCCGTGGAGCACGCCCCCCTTGCCGAACGCATGCGCCCCCTAGACCTCGACCAGGTCGTGGGCCAGGAGCACCTCGTGGGCCCCGGTGGCATCCTGCGCAAGGCCCTGGCCGGCGGCATGCTGCCCAGCATGATCCTGTGGGGGCCGCCGGGCGTGGGCAAGACCACCCTGGCCCGCCTCATCGCCGAGAAGCTGCAGCGTCCCTTCTTCACCCTCAGCGCCATCAGCAGCGGCGTGAAGGACGTGCGCGAGGTGATCGAGCAGGCCGGTGGCAAGGGGCTCTTCGCCCGCAGCGCCGTGCTGTTCATCGACGAGATCCACCGCTTCAGCAAGGCGCAGCAGGACAGCCTCCTCGGGGCGGTGGAGAAAGGCACCATCACCCTGATCGGCGCCACCACCGAGAACCCCAGCTTCGAGGTGATCAACGCGCTCCTCTCCCGCTGCCAGGTCTACACCCTGAGGTCGTTGGACGAAGGCCAGCTCCTGGGCCTGCTGGAGCGCGCGATGCGCGAGGACCCCGAGCTGCGTTCGCGGCGCATCGCGCTTCAAGGGACCGATGCCCTGATGCGGGCCAGCGGTGGTGATGCGCGCCGGCTGCTCAACACCTTCGAGCTGTGTGTGAAGGCCGCGCCCGCGGACGGCGGCGATGTGGTGATCACCGATGCGCTGGTGAAGGAGGTGGTGCAGAGCAACGCCGCCCGGTACGACAAGCAAGGCGAGCAGCACTACGACATCGTGAGCGCCTTCATCAAGAGCATGCGCGGCAGCGACCCCAACGCCGCCGTGTACTGGCTGGCGCGCATGGTGGAGGGTGGCGAGGACCCGCTCTTCATCGCGCGGCGCATGGTGATCCTGGCCAGCGAGGACGTGGGCCTGGCCGACCCGAACGCGCTGCTCATGGCCACCACCGCCATGCAGGGCGTGCAGCTCATCGGCTGGCCGGAGGGGCGCATCATCCTGAGCCAATGCGCGGTGTACCTCGCCTGCGCCCCCAAGAGCAACGCCAGCTACATGGCCATCGGGGCGGCGCAGGCCAAGGTGCAGGCCACCGGCGACCTGCCCGTGCCGCTCCACCTCCGCAACGCCCCCACCAAGCTCATGAAGGAACTGGGCTACGGCAAGGCCTATCAATACAGCCACGAGGGAGAAGGCCACTTCATCGAACAGGAGTTCCTGCCCGAGGCCATCAGCGGCACGGTGTTCTTCACCCCGGGCGACTCGCCCCGGGAACAGGCCTACGCCGCCTTGATCAGGAAGCTCTGGAAGGACCGGTACGACAAGGCCTGATCCTCAGCGGGCCCGCTCGCTCTCCATGAAGCTGCGGTGCATGTCATAGATCACGCCCAGGCTCACCATCAGGCCGCCCACCCCCTGCTCCACCATCTGCCAGAGGAGGTCGACCGCGATGTGCATGGCGTCGCGGCTGGCGAACGACATGCCAAGGATGAAGACGATGAGGTAGACCACGAAGCCGATGGCCGCGCCGATGGCCATCGAGGCCAGCGGGAAGGCCCGCTTCAGGCTGATCCACTCGTGCACGATGGCGTGATGCACCGCCAGTTTCGTCCCCAGCCCGATGAGCAGGTAGACCAATGCGCTCAGGGCCAGGTACAGGCCCAGGGGGATCTTCAGCTCCTTGAGGTCGGTGAGCGCGATACCGTGCCACAGGTAGGAAAGTGCGTACATCACCACACTGGCAAGCAGCCAAGGCAACAGGAACGCACGTCTACCGATCAACATCGCCTCCACGGATCTACCGATCGCCAGCGGCAGGGTCGGTCCCGCCGGGTATCGGTGGCTAAATTACCCCCCTGAATGAAGTACGCAGCAAGGTCCGGTACGGTTGCCTGCCTGTTGATGATATTCCTGGTGTCCGGGTGCCGCCGCGACCCGGACGGTCCGCGTTGGGATGTGGAACTGGTGGCACCGGTGGTGAACACCAGCCTCACCATCGCCGACATCGTCCCCGACAGCTTGCTGGAGACCTCGGCGAACGGCGATGTGACACTGGTGTACCGTTCGGAGCTCTTCGGCCTGAAGCTGGACACCGTGCTCACCGGTCCGGACACCAGCTTCAATTATTCCCTGGTGATGCCGATCGACGGCTACCTGCCGCCCGGGTTCACCCTGCCTGCCACGAACGATGTGACGCGCTTCGACCTCGACGACCTGGAGCTTTCGCGCCTGCGCGTCCGTTCCGGCACGCTCGCCCTCGCGGTGAGCAACCAGAACGCCGGCCGCTTCCTGGGCACCTTCTCCCTGCCCGGCTGCACCACGCCCGCCAACGTCCCCTTCAGCGTGGAGCGGCTGATCCCTGCGGCGGCCGGTGGGGTGCCCGGCAGCCACGTGGAGAGCTTCGACCTCGCCGGTTTCGACTTCGACCTGCGCGGGCCCGATGCCGACGACGTGAACACCCTGAGCACCCAGCTCGCCTACCAGGTGGATCCTCAGGCCACCTCGGACGTGGCGGTCAACGCGGGCGACAGCATCGTGGCGCGCGTGGGCTACAACGACGTGGTGCCCGCCTACGCCAAGGGGTACTTCGGTTCGCGGGTGATCGACCTGGGGCCCGACGGCTCCACGCTCGACATCTTCGGCAGCCTGATCGCCGGCACGCTGGACCTGGACCAGGTGGCGGCCACCCTGTCGATCACCAACGGCGTGGGGGCCGACATGCGCATCGAGCTGGACCACCTGACCGGCCATAACACCCGCACCGGCACGGCGGTCGACCTCGCGCACACCATCACCTCGGCCCCGCTCAACCTCAACCGGGCCCTCGACCAGGGCGGTTCTCCGGCGCCTTCCACGTACACCGCCGTGCTGAACAACGGCAACAGCAACCTCGACGCGTGGATCGAGAACCTGCCCGACAGCATCAGCTATGCCGGCAGCCTTCGCGTGAACCCGCTGGGGAACGTGAGCAACGGCAACGACTTCCTCTATTACGAGAGCGAGGTGCGCGTGCAGCTCGACCTGGAGGTGCCCCTGCGCCTGATCGCCACGGGCCTTACCTTGGAACAACTGGTGACGCCTGATCTTCCGGGGTCCTCCGAAGGCCATGCCATCCAGGGCGGAACGCTGCACCTGTTCGCCACCAACGGCTTTCCCTTTGATGCCGTGATCTCGCTCGATGTGGTCGATGGCGGTGGCACGGTGGTCGGCTCCTTCCCCGTGCTGGGCACCATCGCCAGCGGTGTGCTGGGCGCGGATGGCCTGGTGAGCGCCCCCACCTCCTCCCGGATCGATGTGTCGGTGCCGCCCGAGGCCCTCGACCTGCTCTATGCCACGGGCCGCGCCCGCATCCGCGCGGCCTTCACCACCGCGGACCAGACACAGCACCTGCGCATCCTCGACAGCTACCGGCTGGACCTGAAGCTCACCGTGGACGTGAACTACCTGGTGAACGGCGATGAGTAGGGTCCTCGTGCTTCTTGCCGCCACTGCCCTGTCCTTGCTGGGCCATGGCCAGTCCGACACCGCCCTCGCGCCGCTTACGCCGACCGACACCTCGCGCTACGCGGCCCTGCATCGCCTGGTGCGGCCGCCGGCCCCCCCGCCACGCTTCACCGGCCCCCTGCCCGGCCCAAGACTGCGCTTCGAGGCGCGTGGCGGCTACGACAGCAATGCCCTGCTGAACGAGCTGGTGATGGGCCTGTGGCGCGGGGAGTACCTGGACCGCGACCTGCGGCAGCGCACGCGCGATGCGCTCACGGGCCGCAACCGCGCGGGTTACGAGGCGAGCGCCGAGCTCGACCTGAGCTTCGGGCGCGGCCTTTTCGGGGACAGCACCCTCCGCGCAGTGATCGGCCTTTCCTCGCGCACGGTGATGGGCATGCGCTTCACCGATGCGGTCTACGACCTCACCTTCTTCGGCAACAAGGACTATGTGGGCACCACCGCAGTGCTGGCCCCATCGGCCCAGGAACAGCAGCGCTACCAGACCCTGGGCTTCGGTGTTCAGCTCGCCGGCCGTGCGACCTATGCGCGGCTCGACCTCGTAAGCGGCCAGTACCTGAGCAGCGTGCACCTGGACAAGGCGGACCTCTACACCGCACCGGACGGCACCTCCCTCACGGCCGATCTCGACGGCACCTGGCTGAGCAGCGACACCGGTTCCACCACGGGCTTCGTGAACGGCATGGGCGCCGCGCTCGACCTGGGGCTGGAGCTGCGTGGCACCTTCTTCGGACGACCGCTCACCACCCGGCTTCGCGTCGACGACCTCGGGCTCGTGCGCTGGAACGACCGTGCCCTCGGCCTCACCAAGCAGGAAGTGGTGGTGTACGATGGGCTCACGATCGACGATGTGCTCGACTTCGAGGGAAGCTTCTTCGAGGAAGGTCAGCTGCGTGATTCCCTGGCGCTGAACGCGGAGGAGGCCGCTTTCACCCGCTGGCTTCCGGCACGCTTGCAGGCCGCCTTTTGGTACACGCTGCACCGCGGCAAGGTCAAGCCGCGTCCGGGCCCGGCCGACCTGACCATCGATCACCTGGTGGTTCCGGGCTACATCCCCCGCATCACCCTTACCCGCTCGCTGAACCTGTCGCGCCGGTGGAGCGTGAACGGGTCGCTGGCCTATGGTGGATTCGGGGGCCTGCGCCTCGGTGCCGGGGCCTGGCTGCAGTTGAAGCGCGGGGCCTTGTGGGCGGACGTGCCCAACCTCGTAGGCCTTGTGTCGCCTTCGGCCAAGGGCAAGGCCCTCGGCATCGGGTTCACCTACGGCTTCTGAGCGGTCAGCGCACCTCGGCCATGGCCTCGCTCTCGTACACGAGCTGGCTGCAGGGCTGGCCGTTCTTGAAGTAGTGGACGGCGCCGTACTTGCGCACCACCTTGCGGTACTCGGCCTTCTGGGCGTCGGTCTCCAGCAGCACCACGGTCACCACCTGGTTGGGCTCCACGATCAGTTCCTCCTTGCGCACCACATCGGCCGGTACGGTCTTCACCTCGGGGCGCTGCTCCTGCTGGCTCACGGGCGCCGCCTTGCGCACCGGACTGGCCTCTTCGGCCACGCGTGGAGCGAGGGCGCGGCGGCCGTCGTCGCCGGAATGGGCCTTCGCGCTGAGCGTATTGCGCTGCACGGGCGGCGGCGGTGGCGGCGGCCTGGGGGCCTCGGCCTTGGGGACCGGCGCGGGCTTGGGCTTCGGTGGGTCGGCCTTGGCCACGGGCGCGGGCGGATCGGGCTTGGGGGCCGGCTCGGGCTTGGGCTTCGGCGCGGGCTTGGCCGCCTCCTTCGCCTTGCGGGCCTCCTCGGCGAGCCGCTGTTCCTCCGCCTTCTTCGCGGCCTGCTCGGCCTTCACGCGCTCGGCCTCGGCCTTCTTCGCGGCCTCCTCCTGCTCCTTCTGCTGGCGGGCCTGGGCCTTGGCGGCCTCGGCCTCGCGGGCCTTGGCCTCCGCGTCGGCCTTGGCCTTCTGCTTCTCGGCCTCGGCCTTCTGGCGCGCCTCGGCGGCGTCCTTCTCGGCCTCCTCCTTCTGCTTCTGCGCCACCTCGTCCTGCGCCTTCTGCAACTGCGATTGGATCGACTTGGTGTAGTCGGTGTCGTAGTCGAAATCGTCCAGGGTGGCATCGTAACGGATCATGCCAACCGGCTGGTTGAACACCACGGTGTTCACGTCGTCGTACTGCTTGAACAGGGAAACGGCGAATTCGAACGGCGTGAAGCCGTTGGCCGCGGCCTCGGCCGGTGCATGCGTGTCGAAGCTCAGCTTCTTGGTCACGAAGCCGTCCTTCTCGAAGCTCAACGTGTAGTTCTGGCCCAGGTCGAGCTCCAGGCTGAACTTGCTGAGGCCGTTGGTGATCACGCGGTCCTTCTGGCCATTGCGGTACACTACCACCTTGGTGCCGTCCATGCCACCGCCATCGATCTTCACACGACCGCTGATGGTGAACGTGCCCCCCTGGGCGAACGCGGCCGAGGCCGTGGCGATCACCACGGCCAGGGCCAGCATGCGCTTCAGCCCTGCCATCACGGTGCGATGACGGGCTGTACGGTGGCGGCCTTCGCGGCCACGGCAACAAGGATCACGAGGATCAGGCAGCCCGCCATCAGCAGGGTGCGCTTGGCAACATTGTCTACGCGTTCCATGGGGTGGGAGAACTTGGTCCGCTCGTGTTACGTAGGACGGCCGCAACAGGTTACCTCATGCGGCACATCCCCGTTCTCTTCGCATTCCTCGCCCCCCTGCTCCTGGTCGCCCAGGCCCCCCCGGCCGAGCTCCAGGCGCTCAACGACCTGTACGGAGGCGTGGTGCGCTTCAAGATCGACAAGCACGACAGGCTCGTCGCCGACTTCTTCGACGGTGCAACGCACTACCGCCAGGACGTGGCCTACCTGGAGCACCTCGACCCCGGGGCCATCGCCTTCAATGCGGAGGAGGGCGCCGTGATGCTCACGTGCACCGAAGGCAACGGCCAGTGCATCGACAAGGAGCTCTTCAAGCTCAACACCATCCGGCACACGGGGCGCAGCAACCTGCCGCCCGCACCGGGCGATGCCGACGGCGCGCGCAGCATCGCCGCCCTCCGCGCCTTGATCGGCAGCGCACAGGAACGGCTCGTCAACGCGGGTGGAACCTCCGGGCCCAAGCGTCCGTAACAACGCAACGCGACCCGAACGACCATGACCCTGAACAACTGCATCGCCGCGCTGCTGTTGAGCTGCGCCACCGTGTTGAACGCCCAGGACCTGGCGCAGGCCAAGGCACCCGACGCCGATGTGGAGCATCTCTTCCGCGAAGGCGAGAAGGCTTACAACAGCGGCGCCTACGCCAAGGCCATCGGCCTGTACGACCAGGTGCTGGCCAGGGACCCCGAGCACATCAACGCCTACCTCCAGCGCGGCTTCTGCCACAGCCTGCAGCGCGAGTACGAGCTCGCCGTGGCCGATCTCACCGCGGTGATCGAGCGCAAGAACGACCACCTCTGGGCCTACACCAGCCGCGGCAGCGCCTACAACAGGCTCGGGAAGTACGACCTGGCCATGCGCGACTTCGACACCGTGCTGGGGCTCGACCCCAAGAACCAGGAGGCCTACAACAACCGGGGCTGGGCGAAGAAATCGCTCGGCGACATCACCGGTGCCTGCCAGGACTGGCGCACCAGCAAGAAGCTGGGCAATGGTGAGGCCAAGATCATCCTCGAGAACAACCGCTGCAAGTGACCACCATGCGAACCATCGTTTCCACCCTGTTCCTCTCCTTCTCCCTGGCGCTGGCGGCCCAGGACCGCAACTACGACGAGTGCGTGGTGAAGTCCAGCAGCAGCTGGGGCAAGGCCTGCGAGAAGTGCGAGCTGTACAAGGAAGGCTACAAGCGCGACCACAGCGGCACCTACCAGGTGGAGCTCACCAACAACTGCACCGAGACGGTGGAGGTGAAGGTGGCCATGCAGGAGGCCAACGGCACCTGGCGTACCTTCCCCATCAAGGCGCTGGCCGCCAACGAACGCATGACCGCCTTCGCCTGCCAAGGCACCGGCAAGTACATGTACTGGGTGCGCCGCCTGAACGACACCGAAGTGGTGATGCCCAGCGACCGGGAGATCATCACCGAGCTGCGCGAGCGCTAGGCTCGGATACGTCCATCGCACGGGCCGGCCATGCCGGCCCGTGCCGCTTTCAACCGGCCGGTGTGGACAGGCGCCCCACCACGCCGCTCGGCCCCCTTGTGCACGCGGGTAGCTTCGGCCCAAGTTCCCGCGCCATGGCCACCAAGCACCTCCACATCGACCGCACCGAGACCTCGCCCGAGATCGACATCGATCTGGAGCACGGGGTGATCGAGTTCACCGGACGCAGCCTGCCCGCCAACAGCGAGGAGTTCTACGGACGCGTGTACCGCTGGCTCGACGAGTATGTGCGCCGCCCGCAGCCAGAGACCACGGTGCACATGAAGCTGGACTACCTCGATACCAGCTCCAGCAAGCATTTCTTCAACATCTTCGACAAGCTCAACACGGTCACCGAGCGCGGCCAGAAGGTCTGTGTGAAGTGGCACTACGAGACCGGCGACGAGGAGATGGCCGAGACCGGCAAGGATTACCAGAGCTTCTTCGGCATCGATTTCGATTTCGTGGAGGTGAAGGAGCTGTTCTGACCGGCACCATCCACCTGAGCAAGCCCCGGCCCTGCCGGGGCTTTTCGTTGCGGCATGCCGCCAACGGGTGAAAAAGCGGAACGCGGCCCCTGGGGACCGCGTTCCACCAACGTTCGCGGGGCCTAAAGAAGATCGTTCGCCAGGTTGGCCAGGGCACTGCGCTCGCCCTTCTCCAGCGTGATGTGCGCGAAGATGGGGTCGCCCTTGGCCTTGTCGATGAGGTAGCTGAGGCCGTTGGACTCGGTGTCCAGGTACGGCGTGTCGATCTGGTGGATGTCGCCCGTGAAGACGATCTTGGTGCCTTCGCCAGCGCGGCTGATCACCGTCTTGATCTCGAGCGGCGTGAGGTTCTGCGCCTCGTCCACGATGAAGAAGATGTTGCTGAGGCTGCGGCCTCGGATGTAGGCCAGCGGCGCGATCGCGATCTTCTCGTTCTCGAGCATCTCGTCGATGCGCTTGGGGGTGTTGTCGTGCTTCTCGAACTGGCCCTTGATCAGCTTCAGGTTGTCCCACAGCGGTTGCATGTAGGGGTCGAGCTTGCTCTGGATGTCGCCGGGCAGGTAGCCGATGTCCTTGTTGCTGAGGGGGACCACCGGACGCGTGACGTAGATCTGCCGGTACAGGCGGCGCTGCTCGAGGGCGCAGGCCAGGGCCAGCAGCGTCTTGCCCGTGCCGGCCGCGCCCTGCAGGGTCACCAGCTTGATCTCCGGGTCGAGCAGCGCGCTCATGGCCAGGGCCTGCTCGGCGTTCTTGGGGCCGATGCCGAACACGCTGTGCTTCTCCACGCGGTCCACCTGGTCGGTGCGCGGGTCGTACTTGGCGAGGATGCTCTTCTTCTTGTGCTTGAGGATGTAGAAGTGGTTGCCCTTGGGCCGCTTGATGCCCAGGTCCTCCACGGGCATGTTGCCCTTCTCGAACAGCTCGTCGATCAGCTCCTCGCTGAACTCGTCCTGCACCGTGCGGCCCGTGTACAGCTTGTCCTGCACGTCCTTCACCTTGCCGGTGAGGTAATCCTCGGCGAGGATGTTGAGGCTCTTGGCCTTCAGGCGCAGGGCCACGTCCTTGGTGACGAGCACCACCTTGCGGTCCTTGTTCTGCCGCTGCAGTGTGAGCGCGGCATTGAGGATCTGGTGGTCGTTCTTGCCGTCCTGAAAGACCTTGGTGGCATCGACCCCGTTCAGGTCATGCTTGGCCACCACCTTGAACTTGCCCTTGGTGGGCCCGTTCAGCGGGGTCCAGTCCGTGATCACGTCGCGCGCCGCGATGGCATCCAGGTGGCGGATGAACTCGCGGGCTTCGAAGTTGATGGTGTCATTCCCTTTCTTGAACGTATCGAGCTCTTCGAGGACTTGTATGGGGATCGCCACGTCGTGCTCTTCGAAGCATTCAATGGCCGAGTGGTCGTACAGGATCACTGAGGTATCGAGTACGAAGATCTTCCGGTCTTTCTTCTTCATCCGATCAAGGAACGTGCTTGCCCAAAGCTATCGGAGCACCCGGGGGGTGAACGGACCGCAGGGGATCGCACTTATCCACGATCGATCGTGCGGCAATGCCTGAAAGCCTTGTCGGACGAGCGTTCCAGCGCGACCGGATCAGGGACGCACGAGCCGCAGCATGGCACCCCTGCCCTCGCCGACCACATGCACCACATAGCTGCCCGCCGGTGCCTGCGAAAGGTCCACCGCAAGGGTGCTGCCGTTGCGCACCACCAGGCCCGCAACGCGACCGAGCATGTCGAGCACACGCGCATTCTCCACGGTCCAGGGAGCCGCGATCCGGTACGTGCCGTTGCCATCGTGCGAAAGGATGCGCAGCGCATCCTCCGCGACCGCTTCGTCGATGCCCGAGCAGGGATCGACCACCACGGTGACGATGGCCTGGTCGTCCGGGCAGGGCGACGTTCCGTCCACCTGGTAGATGTACGGCCCGGGCGTGTTCACCTGCGGATCGAAGATGCCGCTGAAGGGCGCACCACCGAAGGTGAGCCAGGTGCCACCGGTGTCAGGGGTGCCACCGAGCTCATAGAAGAGGTCGACCGGTCCGCTGTTGGCGCAGATGATCACGGTGCTGTCCGCGCCCGCATCGGCCTCTGGCAGCACCGCGGTGATGCACACCTGGGCCGTGGCGCTCGGGCAAGGCGGGATGCCCATCACCGTGTAGGTGTAGCACCCTGCAGGATCCACCCCCACCACGAAGTCCGGCCCGTGCGGTGCGCCGCCGGGCGCGGTCCACGCGCCGCCGGGTTGTGGATTGCCGCCGAGCAGGGGCAGCATGGGGATCACGCTGCCGTCGTCGCACACCGTGCCACTGAAGCTGGTGCCGGCGTCGGGCGCGTTCACCACCTGCACGCAGAGCACCGCGCTCGCCGGGGCGCAGTTGGTACCGGTGCCCACGGTGTACACATAGCAGCCCGGGGCCGATGTGCCCGGGGTGAAGGTGCCGCTGAAGGGTCCGCCATTGGGGTCCGTCCAGGTGCCACCGGGGTCCGGCGAGCCGCCGAGCAAGGTGATGAGGCTGAACGGTGCGCTGTTGCTGCACACCGTGGCCACGCTGTTGCTTCCCGCGTTCGCCGCAGCGGTGATGGTGAGCGGAAAGCCCGATGCCGTTCCGATGGTGGACGGCGCGGACCCCACCACGCGCACACGGTAACCCGTGCCCGGCGGCGTGCCCGGCGGAATGGACCCGGTGATGAAGCCCGCACTGGTGGTGGTGACCGAGCCAATGTCGACCGGCGCGGCGAAGCTTCCGAGCGCATCGCTCAATTGCAGCGTGAACACATTGCCTGCCGTGAACACGCCCTGGATGCTGTACTGCACCTGGACGAGGCCGCCTTCGCAGAACTGCGATGCCGTCGGCTGGCAGCTGATGCTGTTGCCAACGCCCTGCTGGCCGGTGATCACCACGTCGTCCACCCCGAAGCCGGGGTCCGAACCGCCGAAGAGCGAAGTGCCGTTCACGAAACGGAAGCCGAAGCGCAGGGTGGCCTGGCCATCGAAGGCGGGCAGCGCGATGCTCTGCTGGGACCAGTTCGATCCCCCGTTGTACTGCGTCACCGGCGTGGTGATCAGGTTCCAGCTGCTGCCGCCGTTGGTGCTGTAGTACACCTCTCCGTAGTTCTGCGCGCCACCGTTGCAGAGCCACCAGAAGCCGAGCGTGACGTTGGTGAGGCCCACGGTGCTCACGTCGCTGTTCATGCGCGCGAAGTGGTTGCCGGGGTTGGTGCAGAAGCCATCGGCCGCCGCGAAGGAGCAGCACAGGATCCCGTCAGTGACGGCCTCGCTGCTGGCGGTGTGGAGGTAGTTGCCGTTGGGGGCGTTGATGCCCACGGGCTGACCGGCGACCGACGGGATGGTGTAATTGAGCGGGATGCCGCTGCAGAGCACATCGCCCGTGCCGCCGCTGTACACGTTGTTGATGAGCCACGTGTTGGAGCCCGAGGCGGATGATCCCGCGTCAGTGGTGTTGAGGTCGAAGGCGAACGGGGCCGTGTCGAAGCCGGTCTGGAACAGGGTGACCTGCGCGCTGAGCGCGAACGGCATCAACGCGAGGGTCAGCAGCGAATGGCGCATGGTCCGGTGGTGTTGGACCCGTAAGGTAGCGGAGCGCCCGGTGGTGGCAAGGGGGGGCGGCAGGGTGGAAAAACGAAACGGGGAGCAACGTTGGATGCTCCCCGTTCCCATCGAGATCCCGGCTTGCGCCGGTCCTCCATGACATGCCTGCCGCACCGGTGCCGACGTTGGGCCGAAGCCCCCCGCCGACCAGCTTCCGCTACCGCCTCCCCGGGATCTGGCACCCGGAGCGGGTATCCCTCCTGCTTCTTACCAAGCCCCGCGCCCGCCTTGCGGCGGACATGGGTGGAAGGACCCGTTGGCGCAAGCGGCCGATGGACCGGCCTGCGCAGCGAAACTACCGGGCGCGCACTTCCCGGAAGCGGTGGAAAACCGCTTGTCTTTTCCACAATTTCTCCACGATCCATCCACGATCGGGGTATCCGGCCAGGAGGCGGCTGGTCCATGGGGCGCTCCCAAGTCCGCGATCGGCGCGGCCTCCAGCGGCACGGGACCTAGCGCGGCATGGCCTCCGGAAGCAGGGGGGCCTGGCCTGGCTCATGAACATCACGGATGCTTCATCCGGCGGTAACAAGGGAACGGCGCGCTTCCGCCAGCTTTGCAGCGTAACCCCAACGAACATGATCGGAAGTACGACCCTATCCGGCCGACCGCGCACCCTCCTGGCTGCGGTGGCCATGGCCTTGGCAGCCGTATCGAGCGCGCAGATCGCCACCTATAACATCAGTGCAGGTGCCAACGCGGCCGACCCGCTGGTCGGAACGGCCAACGTAACGGGGCTCACCGTGGGCAACATGACCCGCGTGGGCGTTACAGCGGGTAGCAGCACCGGCAACTTCCGCGCCTCCAACTGGCCGCTTGGTGCGACCAACGGGTCCAACACGTTCACCGGCGTGATCGATGCGGGCAAATACATCCAGTTCTCGCTCACCCCGAACGCGGGCTATGCGATGGACGTGACCTCGATCTCCTTCGGAGCAGGACGTAGCGCCACCGGACCTCGCCAGTTCGCGATCCGTTCCAGTGCGGACGGCTTCGCCACGAACCTGGCCGGAGGTACGGGGGCCACAGGCCTCACGTTCTCCGGAGGCGTTTACACCATTGATGTGGATCTGTCCTCCAACCACACCGGTGCAAGCATGGCCGTGAGCGGTCCCGGGTTCACGGGCCTCACTTCCACCCTCACGTTCCGGGTGTACGGGTTCAATTCGGAGGCTTCCGCTGGTACCGGCGGCCTCGCGGGCAACCTGGTGGTGAACGGCTCCGTGGTGAGCACCAGCACCTCGGTGAGCCTCGCCAGCACGGCCCTCACCGTGGCCGAGAACGTGGGCACCACGCCGATCACCGTCAACATCACCAACCCCGACCCCGTCAACGCCACTACGGTGGACCTGGTGCTCACCAGCGGTAATGCCGCCCGCATCAACAACTACACCACGCAGACCGTCACCTTCCCGGCCAACAGCGGCGCCGCCCAGAACGTGACCATCACGGTGACGGACAATGGCGTGAACGACGGCGACGCCACCCTGGTGTTCCAGCTGCAGAACGTCGCCGGCGGCACGGCCCCCGCGCAGATCTTCAGCCCTTCCACCTACACCCTCACCGTCACCGACAACGATTCGCCCCCTGTGGTGAGCGTGAACAGCGTGACCCTCGCGGAGGGGAACTCCGGCACCACTAACGCCGTGGTGAGCGTGACCATGAACGCACCGCCCGCCAGCAACGTGGTGGTGGCCCTGACCGATGCGCTCACCGGCACGGCGACCAGCGTAACCGACTACGGCACCTTCACCCCGGCCAGCCTCACCTTCACCCCCACCGATACCTATCCCTTCGCCCAGAGCGTGACCATCCCCGTTTTCGGCGACACCGATGTGGAGCCCAATGAAACGGTGAACTACACCCTCGGCATCACCTCCGGCCCGGCGGTGCTCGGCCTTTCCACCGGCACCCTCACGATCGTGAACGACGACGTGCCCACCATCTTCATCAACGAGGTGGATGCCGACCAGACGGGCACCGACAACCAGGAGTTCATCGAGCTCTACGGCACCCCGAACGCCTCGCTCACCGGCACCACCCTGGTGTTCTACAACGGAAGCAACGACCTCTCCTACGCCTCCTTCGACCTCGACGGCTTCACGCTCGATGCCAACGGCTTCTTCGTGGTCGGCAACACCGCGGTGCCCGGCGTGGACCTCGTGTTCACCGACAACATCCTCCAGAACGGTGCCGATGCGGTGGCCCTGTACTACGCCGACGCCACCAGCTTCCCCCTCAACACGGCGGTGACCACCACCGACCTGATCGACGCGCTGGTGTACGACACCGACGATGCCGATGACGCCGGTCTGTTGGTGCTGCTGAACGGTGGCCAGGCCCAGATCAACGAGAACGCCAACCTGCTCTCGGCCACGCAGACCATGAGCCGTGTGCCCGATGGCGGCACCCTCCGCAACACCGATACCTACGTGGTGCAGGGCGCCACGCCGGGCGCCACCAACGTGAACACCTGCGACCTTGCGCTCGGCAGCGAGAGCGTGGTGTGCACCACCGTGACCCCGGGTCCGGGCGACACCTACAGCGTGAGCATCCCCTACACCGGCAGTGAGCCCGGCGTTACCGTGGTGAACAACAGCGGCAGCGGCACCGTGGGTGGCGACGACCCCGCCGTGGTGGTGAACGGCACCATCGTGGTGAGCGGCATCACCGAGGGCACCCCTTACAGCATCACCTTCTCGGCCCCGTGCGGCGCCCTCGTGAAGAGCGGCAGCGCCCCGGCCTGCGAGCCCCTCCCTGAAGTGGTGATCAACGAGGTCGACTACGACCAGGCCGGCACCGACAACGCCGAGTGGATCGAGCTGCGCAACAACGGCGCCACGGCCGTGGACCTCAACGGCTACAAGGTGGAGCTGGTGAACGGCTCCGCCGGTGGCGCTGCGGTGTACAAGACCATCGTGCTGCCCAGCTTCAGCCTGGCCCCCGGCGCCTACTACGTGATCGGCAACAACGCTGCCACGCCCAACATCAACCTGATCCAGACGCCTGCTGCGGACATGATCCAGAACGGTGCGCCCGACGCCATCGGCCTGCGTGACGCGAGCAACAACCTGCTCGACGCCATCAGCTACGAGGGCACCAGCGGTGCCCCCTACCAGGAAGGCGGTGGCACCACCCTGGCCGATCCGGGCACCGCTGCCGCCACCAGCGCCAGCATCGTCCGCTTCCCCGACGGTGCTGACACGGACAACAACACCACCGACTGGGCCCTGGCCTGCAACAGCACGCCCGGCGCCTCGAACACCCTTGGGGTCGACACCGACGGTGACACCTTCCTCGACTGCCTCGACGGCTGCCCGCTCGACCCCGCCAAGCAGGCCCCCGGCCAGTGCGGCTGCGGCGTGCCCGACACCGATACCGACGGCGACCTGGTGGCCGACTGCAACGACCTCTGCCCCACCGACCCCTTCAAGATCGCGCCCGGTGATTGCGGCTGCGGCAACCCCGATGTGGACACCGACGGCGACCTCATCAGCGACTGCATCGACAACTGCGTCAATGACATCAACCCCGGCCAGGAGGACACCGACGGTGACCTGATCGGCGATGTGTGCGATGTGTGCCCACTGGGCCCCAACCCCGGCCTGCCCTGCAACGACAACAACCCCTTCACCACGGGTGACCTGACCCAGAACGATTGCAGCTGTGTGGGCACGCCCGCACCGAGCACCACCTGGACGCTGGAGTTCACCACGGACAACGCGGGCAGCGAGAGCACCTGGCAGATCGTGGACGCCTCCAGCCCCTTCGTGCTGGCCAGCGGCGGCCCCTACGCCAGCAACACCACCACCACGATCCCCGTGACGGTGCCCACCGGCGCCTGCTTCAACCTGATCGTGACCGATGCCAATGGCATGAGCAGCGGCACCACCGGTGGCTGGGTGCTGCGTGACAACAACGGTCGCCGGGTGATCGACAACGCGGGCGATGGCGTGTTCGCCGGCACGGTGCAGGCCCCCCTGCCCTTCTGCAGCCCCGTGGGCAACGATGTGCTGCTGCTGAGCAAGTGCGACAAGGTGGACTGGCTGCCCACCGGCGTGGTGATCGCC